>JBKKCB010000169.1:0-6422 GCA_046713545.1 Hyphomicrobiaceae bacterium
GCGAGCAGGATCGACGGAATAGCCATGATGCCGTCCATGGCGCGCATGACGATGGCGTCGATGCGCCTGAAGTAGCCGCAGACCAGACCGACGGCAAGGCCGATCACGCTGGCGAGCGCGGCCACGACGAAACCGACGATCAATGAGACGCGCGCGCCGTAGACCGTGCGCGAGTAGACATCGCGGCCAAACTGATCCGTGCCGAACCAGAAGCGTTCGGACGGCGGACGCAGCCGGTTGATGGGCGCCTGGCGGAACGGATCGCTGGCGATGAACGGCGCGGCAATCGCCATGGCCACGAGGACGACGAGCAGG
Organism: Hyphomicrobiaceae bacterium; assembly: GCA_046713545.1. Classification (GTDB taxonomy): domain Bacteria; phylum Pseudomonadota; class Alphaproteobacteria; order Rhizobiales; family Hyphomicrobiaceae; genus CADEFX01. The sequence continues at coordinate 316 of JBKKCB010000169.1, forward strand.
AGTGCGCCCAGCGCGATGGTCGGGTTGCGCCGGATAGCATTCGCGATGCTGGCCACCGGCGATGCCGCCCGGGGCAGATCGTCTGCGGTTGCGGTCAGGGTCACGAGGTCAGTACCGGATGCGCGGATCGAGGAAGACGTAGGAGATGTCGATGACGAGATTGACGAGCACCTTGGCGGCCGCAAACACGATGATGAGCCCCTGCACGATGGGATAATCGCGCTTCAGCACGGCATCCACGGTCAGGCGTCCGAGGCCTGGAATGTTGAACACGGTCTCGGTGATGACGACGCCCGAGATCAGCAGGGCGATGCCGATACCAATGACAGTGACGATTGGCACGGCAGCATTTTTCAGCGCATGCAGCAGCAGCACGCGGCTGGTCGCGAGCCCCTTGGAGTCGGCCGTGCGAATGTAATCTTGCGCCAGCACCTCGAGCATGGAGGCGCGCGTGATCCGGGCGATCAGCGCCATGTAGGTGATACCCAGCGCAAACGACGGCAGGATCAGGCTCTCGGCCCACGGCCACAGGCCCTCGCTGATGGGCCGGTAGCCCTGCACCGGAAGCCAGCCGAGCTTGACGGCAAACACGTAGATGAGGACGTAGCCGACGAGAAAGACCGGCATGGCAAAACCCAGCACCGCAAAGGCCATCACCATGCGGTCCACCGCCCGCCGCGCCTTCCAGGCGGCCAGCACGCCCAACGGGATCGCGAGGACAACGGCAACCACCAGCGTCGACAGCGTGAGCGACACGGTCGGTTCCAGGCGCTGGACGATCAATCGGCTCACGGGAAGGTTGGAGAAGATTGAGGTGCCAAAATCGCCCTGCAGCATGCCGGTAAGCCAGACAACGAACTGCTCTATGATCGGCCGGTCGAGGCCGAGCTTGCTGCGCACGGCAGCAATCTGCTGTGTCGTCGCGTCCTCACCGGCGATGATCGCGGCCGGATCGCCGGGCGCAAGGCGCAGCAGGAAGAACACGAACACCGCAACGACCACCATCACCGGAATGGTGGCAAGCAGCCGGCGCACGATGTAAGCGGTCATCGGCCTACTTCTTGGTGATGTTCCAGAGCACGACCAGCCCGGTGTTCGGCACGATTCCCTCCAGGCGGTCAGCGCGATAGGCGTAGGGCGAGTCCCACTGGCCGAACGGCACGTAGACCACCTGCTCGATGGCGTTTGCCTGCAGATCCCGCGCGATCTGCTTTTTCTCCGCATCGGTCTGAGCGAAGGCGTAGGCGTTGCGGAGCTCCTCGACCTTGGCGTCGCATGGCCAGCCGAACGCTCCTTTGTCGCAGGCCGCACCGATCCAGGAGTGCAGCACGGGATTGCTGGCGCCGACCGTCCCCATGGTCGTGACGAAGATGTTCCAGCCTCCCTGCGCCGGTGGCTCTTTTTTTGCACGGCGCGAAACCACCGAGCCCCAGTCCATCGACTGCACGTCGAGGTTCAGGCCGGCCTCGCGCATGGCCTGGATCAGCACCTGGGTGGCGGGCGTGATCGTGCTGTGATCGGATGCGGCGAGAATGGTGATCGGCTCGCCGTTGTAGCCGGCCTCCTTCATCAACTGCAGTGCTTTCTTCGGATTATAGTCCTTGAGCATGGCGCTGCCCGCATCGCTGGCAAGCGGGGTGCCGCAGGTGATCATGCCGTGGCACACCTGATAGTATTCGGGATTGCCGATAATGGCGCGCAGGAAGTCCTCCTGGTTGATCAAGTGGTACATCGCCTGCCGCGCCTTGATGTTGTTGAACGGCGGATGCAGATGATTGAGGCGTATGAAGCCGGAGTTGGTGCCGAAGTTGCCGGTCTTCAGCAGCTTGACGCCCTTGGCTTTTTCCAGGATCGGTATGAAATCGATGTTGGGGTTCTCCCAGAAGTCGATCTCGCCGTTGACGAGGGCCGACATGGCCGTCTGCGGATCTGAAATCCACACCAGCTCGATGCGATCAACGCCGGCGAACTTCGATCCGGCGAACGACGAGGCCTTCTCGTTTGCGGGGCGGGTCACGTAGTCGGCGTTCTTGACGTAGACGGTTTTGCTGCCTGGGACCCATTCGTCCTTGGCGAACTTGAAGGGCCCGGAACCGATGGCTTCCTTGATCTGCTGCTGCGGGTCCGTCTGTGCGTCCTGCTCACGCATGATGACGGCCACCGAAGTGCCGCTCTTGCCGAGGGTTTCAAGCACCATGCCGTAGGGCTTGGTCAGAACCATGCGGAAGGTCTTGCCATCCACCGCCTCGACGCGATCGACGAACGAGTAGAGACGCTGGCCGGCGTTGTCCCGGACGGACCACCGCTTGAGCGAAGCGATCACGTCCTTGGGGGTGACAGGCGAGCCGTCGTGGAACTTCAATCCGTCGCGCAGTGTGAACGTATATGTGAGCTTGTCCGCGCTGATCTCATATTTCTCGACCATTTGCGGCTTTGGATCGAGGTTATCGTCGTTGCCGAACAGCGTGTCGTACACGAGCATGCCGTGAATGCCGGCGATGGTCTGCGTCGTCCAGATGGGATCGAGGGTGCGCACGTCGGCATGCAGGACCGCGCGCAGGACCTTTTGCTGAGCGTGAACCGCCGAACTCGCCACAAGGGCCGCCGCGAAGCAGGCGGCAAGCGCCAGGCTGGACCGCATCCAGGCGTGCCGCGTGCGAAAGCTCATGATGTCGTCTCCCATGCCGAAAGCCTGACGGCAGTATGCAAGCTGGCCGGGCGCGGCACAATACGCGGGCACACCACGTGACCGGCCGCCGACACGGCTTCAGAAAATCAGTCCGGGCGAGGTCTTCTCGTCGAGCGGCCAGATCGGCCGCTGCACCCGCGTATAGGGAACCTTGCGATAGTCTCGGGTGAGCGGCGCATCGCTGTCGATGTAGATGACCTTCTTGGCGATCGGTCCGAAGGCCGCCATGAAGTGGTTCGTGGACTTCACCACCACCAGCTTCTTGGCGCGCGGATCGATGCCGAGATTGGTGAACAGCTCGAGACCCAGGGCCTGGGTGCGCTTGGTGATGAGCACGACCTCGATACCGCCGACACGGATGGCGGCACAGTCGCCGAGCGGCACCTTGGTAGGGCCGAAGCTTTGCCAGCAATCCGGGGCGAGGCCGATGACCTCAACCGTGGCATCTACTGGAACGCCCGACGTGGGGCCGATCTTGCCGCCGAAGCGGAGCGGGAAGGAGGCGCCAAGACCGGCATCGAAGCACAGGCGCACGGCCACCGGGTCCCAGATCGGGCCGAGTGCCACGTTGTCGGCGTTGCGGGCCATCAGCTCGCGCAGAATGCTGGTGTTGTCGGACGGAGCGCCGCCGCCGGCATTGTCGGAGGGTTCGGCGATCACAACCGGCGCGGCATTGAAGGCGAGCCCGGCCGCGACGCCGCCAGCGGTGTCGAAGAATTCGGGCATGGTCTTGCCGCGCATGGAGACCATTTCCTCGCCGAGGCTGGTCGCAAGGGCATCAGCTTTGGCCTTGTCGCCGTCGGTCACGACCAGCACACGGGCGGACAGCTCCGGGACGTCCGCATAGGGGAAGCAGTGGCCAATCGAGATCGACAGGATTCCGTCCTTGCCCTCCATGGCCTTGATCTTGTCGACAAAGGCACGCATGAGCGGCAGCGTGGTGGGATAGCTCTGGATCTGGCGGCAGTCGTAGAGCGACATCACCGGTCTTATTTTGCCGCGCAGCGTGGCGAGCACGAGATCGAGCACATCCTCCGCGCGTTCTACCACATCGGTGTGTGGGAATTCCTTGTAGAGCACGATGATATCAGCAAGGCCGACGCGCTGGAGCGTCAGGTGGCAATGCGGATCGAGTTCGACCCCGATGATGCATTTCGGCCCGACGATGGCACGCACCCGCTCGATGATGTCGCCTTCCACATCGTCATAGCCGTACGCCACCATGGCGCCGTGCAGGCCGAGCAGAACCGCGTCGAGCGGCTGTGCCGCTGTCAGTTGCGCCAGGATCTCGTCGCGCATGGTCTCGTAATCTTTGCGGTTCGTTGTCCCGGCGGGGCTCGCGGCAAAGCAGCTTCCCTCGATCAGGGTAAAACCGTCGTCCTTGGCGCGGCGGCGCGCAACGAACAGCGGCGCGGTGCACATGCGCGGCGCATCTTCCGGATGCTCGCCGGGGCGCAGGAACACGCTTTCCTTGTAGGACGCGAGGCTGGTGGGCAGTGGGGAGAAGGTGTTGGTTTCAGTGGCAAGCGTGGCAGCGAACAAGCGCATGTGCGGTCTCCTGTGGGGCGGCGAGTGAAGCACTCATCCGCGGCACAGGAAAGCCCTGCGAGTGGTGAGATCATCCATCCCGTCATCCTCGAGCGGCGAGCCTGCGAGCCGCCTCGGGGATCCAGCGCAAAAGAGTAACGAAGGCTCCATATCCAATGCGTCTTCGACGAGTCTTATGCTGGATCCCCGCGCTTCGACATGCCTTCGGCACGCTCGCGCGAGGATGACGGGATGAGCTACGCGAGCATCAGCTCCCGATAACCCTTCGCGGCCACTTCTTCACAGCGGGCGCGGTAGGCCGGAGCACTGCCGCTATAACGCGCAATGATGCGGATCTGCTTGCCGTCGACGTTGGTGTTGATGCCGGTCATCCACGAGTTGACCTCGTTGGACAGCAGGCCCGCGCCGGCCGCCTTGACGTGCTCGGTCCAGTCGGCGACGGCCTCGGGGCGGGCATCGGCACGAGTCAGATTGTGCTCGCGCATGTAGCCCAAGAGGTCCGTCACCCACTCGACGTTGTACTCGATGCTGCGGGGGATGTTGCCCAGCGCCGTGTGCGGCCCCATCAGCATGAACATATTTGGGAAGCTTTCGACCTGGACACCCATGAAGGTCTGCGGCCCGCTTGCCCATTTGTCCTTCAATTTCAGCCCATCCAGGCCCCTCATGTCGATGCGATCGAAGCTGCCGGTGATGGCATCGAAGCCGGTGGCATAGATGATGATGTCGAATTCGTAGTCGGCATCGGTGGTCTTGATGCCCTCCGGCGTGATGCGCTCGATGGGCGTTTCCTTGATGTCGACGAGCCGGACATTCGGCTGGTTGTAGACCTCGTAATATTTGGTCTCCATGGGCACGCGGCGCGTGCCGAAGCCGTGGTCCTTGGGGATCAGCTTTTCGGCGACCTTGGGATCTTTCACTCGCTGTCGGATCTTGCGCGCGACGAAGTCGCTGACGATCGCGTTCGCTTCGCGGTCGGTCAGCATATCGCGGAAGTTCCCCTGCCACATGGCGAAGCCCGGTGTCGCGTAGAGCTTCTCGAGAAAAGCTTCGCGCTCCTCGGGCGTCACCTCGAAGGTGCCGCGCGGATCGGGCGTGTGCAGGAAGCAGGCATAGGTTTCCTTGCACCGCTTGAACATCTCGTCGTAGTTGGCCTTGATCCGCGCCTGGGTCTCCGCATCGATCGGACCATTGTGCAGCGGCTTGCACCAGTTCGGCGTGCGCTGAAACACGGTGAGGTGGCCGGCGGTCTTGGCAACTTCCGCGATCGTCTGCACGCCGGTGGCGCCGGTGCCGATCACGGCGACGCGCTTGCCGACGAAGCTCACCGGCTCGTGCGGCCACGTGGCGGTGTGAAAGGACTGCCCGGCGAAGGTCTCCACGCCCGCGACGCGCGGCATGGTCGGAGCCGACAGCGGACCGATGGCGGTGATCAGAAAACGTGCCCGGTGCCGGCTGCCGTCCCGCAGCGTCACGCTCCAGATCCTGTCCTCGTCTTGGTAATGCGCGGCGGTGACGCGACTGCGGAATTGAATGTCGCGGCGCAGATCGAACTTGTCGGCGACGTAGTTGAGATAGCGCAGCGTCTCAGGCTGGGGCGCGAAATGCTCGGACCAGTTCCACTCATCCAGCAGCTCTTTTGAAAAGGAATACTGGTAGGAATAGCTCTCGGAATCGAAACGCGCGCCGGGATAGCGGTTCCAGTACCAGGTGCCGCCGACGCTCGTGCCGGCCTCGAATACGCGCACGCGCATGCCGAGCTCGCGCAGGCGGTAGAGCTGGTACATGCCAGAGATGCCGGCACCGATGACGATGGCGTCGTAGTCGAGCGCCGCTGGCGCCTCGTCGCGGGTCATTGTCTCGTGCGCGG
>JBKKCB010000170.1:0-5470 GCA_046713545.1 Hyphomicrobiaceae bacterium
GAATCCTTTGATTCCGCCTAACACTGAAATGCTCTAGTCCGCACTAAGAAGGACGGTGATGGCTTGGTGGGTACCCTCGCTCGCGAGAAGGAAGCTCGCCGCGGCTTGGCATCGCCTGCGTGGTTCCAGGTTTCTTTCGTGGGCATGCCAGATGCGACAGGACGGCATCGTTCAGATGTGTGTTGAGCCTCAGCCTCAACCCGCAATCGCTGGCGGCGCAACATCTGCGCGACACATCATCCGCCGCTTCTGAGGCGCGTCGCACCGCCAGCCCCTGGGATCAGGTAGGCGAGCCAGATGATGACGGTGGTGATCGCCAGCATCACCAGGCCGAGCACTGCGATGGCGCCGAGGTCGCCGCTCTCCTTCAGATCGAAGATCAGGACCGAGAGCACCTTGGTGTCGGACGTGAATAGGATCACCGCCGCCGACAACTCCCTGACTACCGCGACAAATATGAAGCACCAGGTCGCGACGACGCCGGAGAGCAGCAGCGGCGCCGTGATCTGGCGCAGCCCGCGCAGCCGGGTGGCGCCGAGGATGCGGCTTGCCTCCTCGAGCTCGGGGTGGACCGCCTGAATCGCAGAGCCGAGTTGTTGATATGAGGCCGGCAGCTCGATCGTCAGGTAGGCGATCAGGAGAATCCAGAGCGTGCCGTAGAGGATTATTGGCGGAATGTCGATGCCGGCGATGCTGATCCAAGCCCGCGTGTAGGCGAGGAAGAGGCCGACGCCAAGCACGATGCCGGGGATTGCGATCGGCGCGGTGGCGAGGAAGCCCAGCACGCGATGACCACGCACGGCCTTCCTCGCGACAAGATAGGCGATGACGAGTGCCAATAGCGTTCCGAGCGTCCCCGAGAGCGCGGCGAGCAGAAACGTGTTCCGCATCACCGGCCAGGTCTGCGACAGCTCGAAGAACGTGAAGTGCACGTTGTGCATCGACAGGGTCGACCACGTGATGAGCTTCGAGGGCACCTTGGAGAACGCCGCATTCAACAGGGCGCCATAGGGAAGAAACACGGGCAGCATCAGCAGGCCGAGGCAGATCGCAAGCGCCAGCCAGCGCAATGCTCCGAGCGGAACGGGACGTGGCGCGCCGTACTTGCCACCGAGAACGGCGTAGCTCCGCCGGCCGAGAATCGCCGATTGTGCCCGCAGCAGCACGACGGTCAGTAGCAGCAGGGGCAGCGCGGCGGCAGCGGCAAGCTCCGGCTTCGGTGGAAACTGGAACAGGCTCCAGATCTTCGTCGTCATGGTGTGGAAACCGGCCGGGATCGCCAGGATCGCAGGCGAGCCGAACAGGTTCATCGCCTGCAGGAAAGCGACGAGAACGCCGCCCAGGATCGCCGGCAGAGCCATCGGGATGGTTATGCGCCGCGCCGTCTGCCACGAGCGCGCGCCGAGCATAGACGAGGCGTCCTCGAGCTCGCCGGGTATGCGGTCGAGCGCGTTGGCGACCAGCACGAAGACGTAGGGAAAGGTGTAGCAGCAGATCACGAAGATCACGCCGCCGAGCGAGTAGATGTTGAACAGGTGCTGGTCGGGGGATGCTCCGGAAATGGCGCGCCAGGCCTGGTTGAGGAGGCCGCTGTTGGGCGCAGCGAGCAGCTCCCAGGCGATGGCACCGAGAAATGGCGGCGTCACGAAGGAGGCGGTGACCAGCGTCCGCACGAGCCCGCGGCCCGGCATATCGGAGCGCGCGACGAGCCAACCCATGGGCGTGGCCACCAAGCAGCAGATGACGCCGACCGAGACCGCGATGACGAGGGTGGTGACGAGCGGCTCCTGAAACGTTGGATCGCCGAAGATGGTAACGAAGTTCTCGAGCGTCGCGACGCCGTCCTTGGTCGAGAACGCGAAGATGGCGATCCACGTGATCGGCAATACGACCAGAAGCACGAGCAGCGCCGCGAACAGCGCCAGCACCGGCCCCGATAGGTCAAGGCGCAGGCGGCCCGAGGCAGGCTCTACCTGGGCGTGCGGCACGTCCTCACACCTTGAAGTACTGAGCGTAACGCTTCTTGATGTCGTCGGCCTGCTGCTCTACCTCGGCCGCATTCTCCTTCATGAGCTTGATGTCCTTCAGTGCCGTGCGACCGGGGCGGTCCTTCACGAGGGCGTGCGCCGACCGCAGTGCGCCGACGTCGACCATCGCCTGTTGCGCCTCCTGTGTGAAGCTCCAGAGGTGGAAGAGCTTCGCGGCATTCGAGTTGGGGGCACGCTTCATGACGGCCGATGGTCCGGTGATCAGCGGCGTCCCCTCGACCGGATAGACGATCTCGAGCGGTGCGCCCCTCTCTATCTCGAGCGAGACGACGTAGTCCCCGCCGTCGATCATGACGGCCCGCTCGCCGAGCGCGATCTTCTTCGGCGGGTCGGCGGCCGACTGGACCTGCATGATCTTCTGTAAGGCGAGCTTCTCGAAATACTCCCAGCCGAGATCGCGGGCCATCTGATGCGTCGCCGTCATGATGGTGCCGGAATAGCCAGGGTGGGCCTTGACCATCTTGCCGGACCATTTCGGATCGAGCAGGTCGCGGAAACCCTTCGGTGCATCCTCGGGCTTCACGAGCGTTTTGTTGTAGGCAATCGCCGAGAGCATCACGCGCCAGGTCGCATGGGTTCCGTCTGCGTCCTTGAATTCGGGCGCGTAGTGCTTGGCGACGTCAACGGGCAGGACGGGCTCGAGCAGGCCATCGCGCTTCCAGACGATGAAATGGGCGGCGTCCGAGCTGTTGACCGTGTCGCAGTTGTAGATCTTCGACGCATACTCCTGACCGATGCGCTGAAAATTCCGCTCGGCGCCGCTGCGCTCGACCTTGACGGCGATGCCTGGGAATTTCGCCTCGAAGAGCTTGGCCATGCGCTCGGCGACCTTGATCTCGACGGAAGTGTAGTAGTTGACCTTGCCCTCCTTCCTCGCGGCCTCGATCAGCGCCGGCGTGATCTCCAAGGCGGGGGGGGACTGCGCAACCGAGACGCGCGGCCAGCCGGCAGCGGCTCCGGCAGCGACCGCTGCTGCCCCCGTCAGCAGGGTTCGTCGGCTCGGACGTCGGATCATATCCCGCATGCCTGCTCCTCCCATGGCCTCATGCGTGCCAGCTGCGTTTAGCGCAGGAGCGCACGGCACTTTGCCGGATCGAAATGCATCCATGCGGCGCTGCCAGGCGCGATGCTCTGATCGGCGGGCGCGGCGATCCGTACCTCCGCACCGCCGTGGATCTCGACACTATAGTCACGGCTCGAGCCGAGGAAGACCTGGCGACGCACAACGCCGGGCAACGTGTTCGCGGGCGGCGTACCGGCACCGGCCGGCGCCAGGCGGATGTCGTGCTGGCGGATGGTGACGGCCGTCTCGCGCCCGGGCTCGAGCGCTATCCCCGTCGTTGCGACCGGTATGCCCGCAATCGCAACGTGCGTCCGGTCGATCGCCTGTCCCTTCAGCACGTTACTCGCTCCGATGAAGCGGGCGACGAACTCCGAGACCGGCCGCTCATACACTTCCTCCGGCGAGCCAAGCTGCTCGATCCTGCCACCATTCATCACCGCGATGAGGTCTGCCGTTGTCATCGCCTCGGCCTGGTCGTGGGTCACGTACACGGCCGTCGTGCGGAACTGGTCATGCAGGCGGCGGATCTCGAAGCGCATCTCCTCGCGCAGGTTGGCGTCGAGATTCGAGAGCGGCTCGTCCATCAGCAGCGTCTCGGGCTCGACGATGAGCGCGCGCGCGAGCGAGACGCGCTGCTGCTGGCCGCCCGATAGCTCCGAGGGATAGCGCTCGGCCAACGCCTCGAGCCGGGCGACAGCGAGAATCGCCTTGACGCGCGCATCGACCGTGGCCTTGTCGAGGCCGCGGATCTTCAGGCCGTACGCGACGTTCTCGGCCGCCGTCATGTGTGGCCAAAGTGCGTAGGACTGAAAAATCATCGACATCTTGCGCTGCTCGGGCGGCAGCGTGCGCCGCGGCGAGGAGACGACGCGCTCGCCAACGACGATCTCCCCCTCGGTCGGCTCGATGAAGCCGGCGATCAGGCGCAGCGTCGTGGTCTTGCCACAGCCCGACGGGCCCAGCAGGCAGACGAGATCGCCGTTGCCGATCGTCAACGACACGTTGTCGACGGCCGTCGCGGCGCCGAAGCGCTTGGTCAGGCCCTTGAGCTCGACGGATGCCACCTAGTTGTCCTCCCCCGACCGCCGCTTGTGTGGGCGACCTTGATGAAGTTTAACGCCTATCGGGAAGACCAGACCAGCCTGCAATGGTGCGGGTGCTCACTTGCGCCAACGACCTCGCGCGTGCCGCACATTCTAGTGGGACGCTTTCGGTGAGCTTGGGTTATGCCGCCAAGGCAGGGTAGCGCTCGTCCTTGCTCATCATGGCCCAAACCATGCGCGACCTTGTTGGCAAGCGCGATGGCAGCCACCCTGGTTGGGGATCGCAAACGGTGATCGCGACGCCCACAGCACCTCGTTGGCGATCTTTGCAACAAAATCTGCCACTTTCGGAGGTATCGGTCACTCGTGACAACTTTGACAGTGACAAATGTATCGAGTTCAGGGCAGCCTATCTCTACTGCACTCGACCCGGTCTGGTGTTCACCGCCATATGAGTAATTGCCCATGAAATCGCATGCGCGTGCGGTCGTGATCGGCGGTGGGGTCGTCGGCGCTAGTGTCCTTTACCACCTCACCAAGATCGGCTGGAAGGACGTGGTTCTCCTCGAGAAGCACGAGCTGACGTCCGGCTCCACATGGCACGCGGCCGCGAGCGTGCACACCTACAACTCCGACGCCAATGTCTCGAAGCTGCAGAAGTACACGATCGATCTGTATCGCGAGATCGAGCGCGCCTCCGGCCAGTCCTGCGGCATCCATCCAACTGGCAATCTCGTGCTCGCTGCCAACGACACGGTGCTCGACAACATCCGCATGATGGCGAGTCGAGGCAAATACCTCGGCCTCGAGATGGAGTTCATCAGCCCCCGCGAGGCCAAGGCATTCAATCCGCTGCTCGACGAGAAGGAGTTCATCGGCGCGCTTTATCGCAAGGACGGCGGCCATGTGGATCCTAATGGAGTCACCCATGCCTATGTGGGGGCAGCGCGCAAGGCTGGCGCGGAGGTGCACCGCTTCACGCCGGTGACCGGACTGGAGCAACGCGCCGACGGCACGTGGGACGTGACCACGGACAAAGGCACGATCCACGCCGAGCACGTCGTCAACGCGGCTGGACTCTGGGCACGCGAGATCGGGCGCATGGCCGGAATCGAGCTGCCAGTGCTCGCCATGGAGCACATGTACATTGTCACCGAGGAGATCCCAGAGATCGTCTCTTTCGGGCGCGAAATGCTGCCGACCACCGACTACTCCGGCGAAATCTACATGCGCCAGGAAGGTCGCGGTGTTCTCATGGGCACCTACGAGCAGGACTGCAGGGTCTGGTCGCCGGACACGACGCCCTGGGACTTCAA
>JBKKCB010000171.1:0-2325 GCA_046713545.1 Hyphomicrobiaceae bacterium
CCTTCATCCAGGCCGCGTACTCCGGCGTGTTCACCGCCGGCATCTGCCCCCAGCAGTTGAACTTCTTGCGATTGATGACGCCCTTGGCGCCGAGGCTCATGACGAAGTCGCGCTTGTCGTCTTCCGAGACCACGCCGATAGCGTTGGCGCCGGCCGCGGCACATAACTGCACGGCCATGGAGCCGAGGCCGCCGCTGGCGCCCCACACCAGCACATTGTCGCCGGGGCGCAGAATATGCGGCCGGTGACCGAACAGCATGCGATACGAAGTCGCGAGCACCAGCGTGTAGCACGCGCTCTCCACCCACGTCAGATGCCTCGGCCGCTCCATGAGCTGGCGATCCTGCACGCGCGCGAACTGCGCGAACGAGCCGTCGGGTGTCTCGTAGCCCCAGATGCGCTGCGACGGCGAGAACATCGGATCGCCGCCATTGCACTCCTCGTCGTCGCCGTCGTCCTGGTTGCAATGGATGACGACCTCGTCGCCGACCTTCCACCGCTTCACCTTCGATCCCACGGCCCACACGATGCCCGAGGCATCGGAGCCGGCGATGTGAATGGGATTCTTGTGCACGTCGCGGATCGGCGAGATCGGCGTGCCGAGTGCCGCCCACACGCCGTTGTAGTTGACCCCTGCCGCCATCACGAGGACGAGCACGTCATGGCTGTCGAGCGTCCACGTCGGCACCACTTCCACGACCATGGCCTGATCGGGTTCGCCATGCCGCTCCTCGCGGATGGCCCACGCATACATCTGCTTGGGAACATGTCCCAGCGGCGGGATCTCGCCGACCTCGTAGAGGTCCTTCAGTGTCTCAGGCTGCGCCGCCTTGGGCTGTGCTTCCTGTTGCATCGTCCCCTCCGGACAGATCATTGCAGTGCAAAAACAATCCTGCTCCATTTCCGGTTCGGACGCCAAATCAATTTTGCGCTGCACCATGCCCTGCCTTAGTCGAAGTCCGGCCTTTAGCCCCGTTGAACAAGCCCCTTTGGGTCGATTGCCTAGAGACAAGGCACCTGCGATACTGCAGCGCAGCAAGCTTGGCCGTCGAGGTCATTGCATCGCTTGCCGGCAAAGAGGCGACCTATGCACCAGCGTCGGGACGAACCCTGGCTCTTTCGCACCTACGCCGGACATTCGACCGCCGCCAAGTCCAACGCCCTCTATCGCCAGAACCTGGCCAAGGGCCAGACGGGCCTGTCCATCGCCTTCGATCTGCCCACCCAGACAGGCTACGACCCCGATCATGAGCTGGCGCGCGGCGAGGTGGGCAAAGTCGGCGTCCCGATCTCGCATCTTGGCGACATGCGCGCGCTGTTCGAGGGCATTCCCCTCGACCGCATGAACACGTCCATGACGATCAACGCCACCGCCGCATGGCTGCTGGCGCTTTACGTGGCCGCGGCGGAAGCGCAAGGCGTCGATCGCGCCAAGCTTACGGGCACGATCCAGAACGACATCATCAAGGAATACCTCTCGCGCGGCACCTACGTCTTCCCGCCCGCGCCGTCGCTGCGGCTCATCAAGGACACGATCGTCTTTTCCTGCCGCGACGTGCCGAAGTGGAATCCCACCAACGTCTGCTCCTATCATCTGCAGGAAGCCGGCGCGACGCCGGTGCAGGAGCTGGCGTTCGCGCTCGCAACGGCACAGGCCGTGCTCGACACCGTGCTGCGCTCGGGCGAAATCCCGGAAGAGGAATTTCCCCAGATCGTCGGACGCATCTCCTTCTTCGTGAACGCGGGCCTGCGGTTCGTCACCGAGATCTGCAAGATGCGCGCCTTCACGGAGCTGTGGGACGAGATCTGCAAGACGCGTTACGGCGTGGAGGATCCCAAGCTGCGCCGCTTCCGCTACGGCGTGCAGGTCAATTCCCTCGGACTGACGGAGCAGCAGCCGGAGAACAACGTCTATCGCATCTTGCTCGAAACGCTCGCCGTCACGCTGTCCAAGGGCGCCCGCGCCCGCGCCGTGCAGCTTCCGGCCTGGAACGAGGCCATGGGACTGCCGCGGCCATGGGATCAGCAATGGTCGCTGCGCATGCAGCAGATCCTCGCCTACGAGACCGATCTCCTCGAATTCGGCGACATCTTCAACGGTTCCACCGAGATCGCCCGCAAGGTCGATGAGCTGAAAGCGGCGGCGCGCGCCGAATTGAAGCGCATCGAGGGGCTTGGCGGCGCCGCGGTCGCGATCGACAACGGCACCCTGAAGCGCGAGCTCGTCCAGTCGAACGCGGAGCGCCTCGTTGCTATCGAGGCCGGCGAGCGGGTCGTGGTCGGCGTCAACCGCTTCACCGAGGGCGAGCCCTCGCCGCTCACGGC
>JBKKCB010000172.1:0-3466 GCA_046713545.1 Hyphomicrobiaceae bacterium
TTTGCCACATACGATCTTGGTCATCATTGTCATTTTCCATGATGCATTCCGTATTGGTATTGAGCGCGGCGGATGGCACCAGAGCGCGCGCCGGTCCGTGTTGCTTCTCCACGTCGGCCGCGACTCGATCCACCTCGGCTGCGTTCGCGACATCACAGGCGAAGAACTTCGCAGGCGTGCCGCTTGCCGAGATCGACGCTGCAACCTCCTCGCCGCGCGCCTTGTTCATATCAACGACAGCGATGGCGTATCCATCCGCCGCAAGCCGCCGCGCCGCCGCTTCGCCGATGCCGCTTGCCCCGCCCGTAACGACGGCGACCGGTTTTTCAGTCATGTCGAGTGCTTTCCTATTTGAGATATTCCGGAGAGATCAGGCTCGGCAAAAGGAGCGAGACCTTGGGCCATATGATAACCAACGCCAGGACCATCAACATCGGTACGAGCATGATGCTGGTGTCCTTGATCGCGTCCCGCATGCGCATCCCGGCCACCGAGCATGCGATCATCAGGCAAAGCCCGTAGGGCGGCGTCACGAGACCGAAGGCAAGAGAGACGATGCCGATCATGGCGAAGTGCACGGGATCCATCGACACGGCTTTGGAGAGCGGCTCCAGGATCGGCGCGCAGATGATGATGGCGGGGATGGCATCGAGAAAGCAGCCCACGACCAGGAAGACCAAGGCTATGAAGAAACCGGTCGCCGCAAATCCCATACCCCAGGCCGACACGCCGGCGAGAATGGCTTCCGGGATCTTGTAGTAAGCCAGCAGCCAGCCGAACGTGCTCGCCGTGCCGACGCAGAACAAGGCAATGCCGGCCAGCTTGCCCGTATCGAGCAGGGCGCGGTAAAGACCGCCAAGGTCCATTTCGCGGTAGACAATGAGAGAGAGGACGGCCGCATAGAGGACGGCAATGCAGGCCGACTCGGTCGCCGTGAACCAGCCGAAGATCTTGCCTCCGATGATGATGCCCGGCGTCATCAGCGCGGGGACGGCGACCCAGGTTGCGCACACCAGCTCGCGCCATGTCGAGCGCGGATAGGTGGGGTAACCACGCGCCTTGGCGTAGGCATGTACGGTCGCCATCTGCGCCACGCCGATCAGCAGACCCGGCAGGATGCCGGCCAGAAACAAAGCTCCAATCGATACCGTGAGAATGCCGCCCCACACAATCATGAGGATCGAAGGGGGAATGATCACGGCAAGCACGGCAGAAACGGCCGTGATCGCGACGGAAAAACTGTCGTCGTAGCCCTCCTTGCGCTGTGCATCGATGAAGATTTTGGATTGGCTGGCCGCGTCTGCGGTCGAAGACCCCGAGATGCCGGCGAAGAAAATCGACAGCACGACATTGATCTGCGCCAATCCGCCGGGGAAGTGTCCAACCATGGTGCGCGAAAGCTTGAGCAGGCGATCGGTCGTGCCGCCAATGTTCATCAGGTTGGCCGTCAGCAGGAAGAACGGCACGGCCAGCAGGATGAAGGAGTTGTAGGCATTGAACGTTTCCTGCATCAGCGTCATCGTATCGAGCCGCGGCTCGATGATGAGGATGGGCAGGCAGGCAAGGCCGAGGGCAAAGGCAACAGGTATGCGAAGCGCGAGAAATAGAAAGAACATTCCGAAGAGAATCAGTGCCGCCGACCCGGACGACAATGCAGCGCCGCTCATGCCTTTTGCCCCCGGATGATCGCGATGTCGCTCGTTACCTGCTCTCCGAGGAAAACAATCCAGGTGAAGCCCGTAACGGGCCAAGCAACGTGGATGAGCCACAACGGCAGATCGGCAAGCTCGGACGTCCGATTCCATGCAAATCTGGTGAACTCAATTCCCGCCCATACGAACACCAGCGCTGCGGCCAGCACGCCGATGCGGGCTCCGAGACGGACCGCGGCCTCGGCCCTGGCGCCCAGGCGCGGCCAGACGTCGACTTCGAAATGTGTCGACTCGCGCACGCCGATCATGGCGCCGATCATGATGGTCCACACGAACAGGAAACGCGCCATTTCCTCCGTCCAGATGTACGACGGTATCAGTGCGGTATAGCGGGAGAAGATCTGCAGGCTGACCGGGATCACGAGGGTACCGACAGACAGCACCAGCACAATCTCAAGCAGTCGGGCGTAGGCCGCCGTGAACTGCTGCCACAGGCTGCGATGCGGCACACTTGGTTCAGCCATACGTCCCCCTAGGTGATCGGTGGCACCGGTTGTCCGGCCAGGAACGGCTGCACCGTCTGCATGAATGTCTCGAGGCGATCGTGGTGCACCCAGTGCCCCGCGCGTTCGAACGACACGACTTGCGCCTGCCCGTCCTTGAAATGCCGCAGCCGGCCGTCTTCCGCTGGATTGGACGCCCAGCTTTCCTTGCCGTAGATCAGCAGTGTCGGGCACGTGATGCGGGACCACAGCTCCTCGACATTGGCCTGCGGCATATCGTAGGGCGGCCACAAGCGCACGTAGTTGTCGAATTTCCAGCTGTAGGTGCCGTCTTCGTTCTGGTTCACGCCATGCTGCGTCAGATGCCGCGCCTGCTCCGGCGACAGGTGCTTGTTCTCCTCCTGCATCCGCTTGAAGGCGTCCTCGATCGACGCGTAGCGGCGTGGCAGGCGGCCGGCGAGCGCCCGCTGTTCTTCGATCCAGCTGCGCATGCGCTCGTCGATGGGCTTTTTCCCGCGGTCGCGCAGGACTTGCGGCGACATACCCAGCCCCTCGATGGCGACGAGCCGCTTGACGTTGTCGTGATAGATGCCGGCATAGCGCAGCGAGATGCTGCCGCCGAGCGAGTGCGCGACAATCGTCACCGGTGCGAGCTTCAACTGGTGGATGAGCTGCGCGAGATCGTAGATGTACCCGGCCATGCCGTAGTTGGCGCTGGCGGACCATTGGCTGTCGCCGTGTCCGCGCAGGTCCGGAGCGATGACGTGCCAATCCTTGCGCAAACGGCCGGCGACCCAATCCCAATTCCGGCAATGATCCCGGCCGCCATGCACAAGGAGAAGTGGAGGCGCGCCGGGATTTCCCCAATCCACGTAATGGAGCCTAAGGCGCTGGGAAAAGTAGACGCGGGACGTGGGGCCTGGTGCGCCGTCGATCATTGCCGTGCCTTGACTGAGGTGTGCGGAGACAACCGCCGTCGGCTGCCTCCGCAACGGTTCGCGGAAGGCCCCAGTATAAGCCTCATTTGACAGCGTTGATCTGCTGCAGAATGCCCTCCGCGCCGATTTCCTTGGCGTAAGTCTCCATGACCGGATCGACGCGCTTCTTCATCTCGTCTCGCCCGCTGAAGGCGATGCGCTTGAGCTTACCCGCCTTTTCGAGAGCGACGAGCTTTTCCTCGTCCTCCGAGCTCTCGACCTTACGGCCATAGGCACCCGCCTCCTTGCCAGCCTTCAGGACGGCATCCTGCAATTCCTTCGGCAGTGCCTTGAACGTCTTTGCCGAGAAGCAGATGGGCCGAATGGGGATGGC
>JBKKCB010000173.1:0-14838 GCA_046713545.1 Hyphomicrobiaceae bacterium
GCGCGCAGGCTGCCCGGCGGATAGTAGATGCCGGCGTGGATGACCTCGCTGTTGCGGGAGCTGGTCTCCGACCCGATGAGATCGTGCTGCTCGAGAACGAGGACGTCCTGGCCGCTGATGGCCAACGCGCGGCCGATGGCCAGGCCGACAACGCCTGCCCCTACAACAATCGTCTCGACATCCGCTGCCATATCGCCCGCCCTGTGCCCGAAGGCCGCTGTGATCGCACGATTTTCCGGTGCGATCCAGTCGCCCGGAGCTCCGCTGAGCGCGGGGCTTGAAATGAGAACAAATATAGAACATAATGGTCGCAATCCTCACCGCGACTCAGTTTAAACCGGGTCTCCCAGTCGAAGAGGGATATCGGCCATGGCACTTTTCGAGTCTTCCGCACAGCGCGCGGCAGCGCGCCATCTCCACGTTGCGGGCGAGCACTGCCCTTGGTGCGACCAGCCCATCCCGCACGGCAAGTTCGAGGAAATCACCAAGCGCATTCAGCAGCGCGAGCGTGAGCAGCATGCGGACGTCCAGCGCCGTCTGGCCGAGGACTTTGCGCAGAAGGCCGCGGCCCTGGAGGCGAAGGCCCAACTCGCGTTGGAGCAGGCCCGATCCGAAGCGGCTGCCGCGGCCGAGCAGCGTGTCCTGGCGGCTCGCAGCGAGGCCAGACAGGCGGCCGAGACGGCCATGCTGACGAAGCTTGCCGATGTCCAGTCGAGGCTCGCCCAGGCCGAGCAGGCCAGGGTATCGGCCCAGGAGCAGATGGCGGCCTTGCAGCAGGCGCAGGAGGAAGCCCTCAACGCGCGCCTCCAGGAGGCCCGCAACGCCCTGCAGCAGGAGCGTGACACGGCTTTGCTGGCCGAAAAGACCAGGGCATTTGAGGAGCATCAAAAGCTTCAGGCGAAAGTCGAGGATTTGAAGCGGCAACTCGAGGGCAAGTCAGCCCACGAGCTTGGCGAAGGGTCGGAGATCGACCTGTTCGAGCAGCTCCGCACCGCCTTCGAAGGGGACCGCATTCGGCGCGTCGCCAAAGGCGTCAACGGCGCTGACGTGATCCATGAGGTGGTTCACAATGGCAAGGTGTGCGGCAAGATCATCTATGACGCCAAGAACCGCAACGCCTGGCAGAACGAGTTTGCGAGCAAGCTGCGCGCCGACAAGCTGGCCGAAGGCGCGGACCACGCCATTCTGTCCAGCAACAAGCTGCCCAAGGATCGGCATCAGGTTCACTTCCAGGACGGCGTGATTGTCGCCAATCCTGCGCGGGTTTTAGCCATCGTGGAGATTCTGCGCGGCCAGGTCGTGCGCATGCACGAGCTGCGCGTCAGCGAGCAGGAGCGGGGACAGAAATCGGACGAGCTTTACGCCTTCATGACCTCGGAAAATTTCAAGCAATTGCTCGAGTCGGTGGAAGCGCAGGCAGGCAAGATGGCCGACCTCGATGCCAAGGAGCAGGAAGCGCACCGGCGCATCTGGGATCAGCGCGGCAAGCTCATCCGCTCGGTGCAGAAGGCACGCGGGGACCTGGCGTTCGAGGTTGACCGCATTATCGGCACGGCCGGTAATGGCCCTGATGACCTCTCACTGGAATGAACGCAGCTTCGGCTACGCGCCTGTCGCAGCCGCGCGAATGGTGCTGATGTTGCGGGCGTAGTGGCTGTCCTTGAACACGGCAGAACCGGCGACTAGCACGTCGGCGCCGGCCGCCGAGGCGATCGGCGCCGTCTCAGGTGTAATTCCACCATCGACCTCGAGGTGGATTGACCGCGCCCCGATCATGCTGCGGATGCGCCCGATCTTCTCCTGCATGGCCGGAATGAATGCTTGCCCGCCGAAGCCTGGGTTGACCGTCATCACCAGGATCAGATCGAGCCGATCGAGGACATGCTCGATCGCCGATTCCGGTATCGACGGATTGAGCGACACGCCCGCCTTCTTGCCGAGACTGCGGATCAGCTGCAGCGAGCGGTCGAGGTGCGGGCCCGCTTCCACATGCACGGTGATGATGTCCGAGCCCGCCTTGGCGAAGGCCTCAATGTAAGGATCGGCCGGCTGGATCATCAGGTGCACGTCCAGCACCTTCTTCGTGTGGGGTCGAATCGCCGCCACGACGCCAGGACCGATCGAGATGTTCGGCACGAAGTGCCCATCCATGACATCGACATGCACCCAGTCGCACCCGGCCGCGTCGATGGCCCGCACCTCGTCGCCCAGCCGCGCAAAATCGGCCGACAGGATCGACGGAGCAATCAGAACATTGTGCGGCATGTTGAGGCTCCGTGCTGGTGTTGACCGTGGCGGTCAGCCTTCGCCCCGCGTGCCCGTGTCGCCCGGGCGGGCATGGGTTTCGAGAAAGTCGATCATGGCGCCGGCCACGTCGATGCCTGTGGCCGCCTCGATGCCTTCGATGCCGGGGGAGGAGTTCACCTCCAGCACCAGCGGCCCGCGGCTCGCGCGCAGCATGTCGACGCCGCAGACGTTAAGACCCAGGGCCTCCGCCGAGCGGATGGCAAATGCACTTTCCTGTTCCGTCAACTCAATCGGTTCGGGCTTGCCGCCGCGATGCAGATTGGCGCGAAAATCGCCCTTCCGGCCGGTTCGTTTCATGGCCGCAACGATGCGTCCGCCGATCACGAGGGCGCGCACGTCGCTGCCGACGGCTTCGCGGACGAACTCCTGCACGAGAATATTGACGTTGGCGGCGCTGAAGGCCTCGATGATGGATTTGGCCGAGGCATCGGTCTCGGCAAGGATCACGCCCATGCCCTGCGTACCCTCGAGCAGCTTGATGACCACCGGCGCATTGCCGACCTCCATCAGCACGTCCTCGGCCTTGCGCGGTCCGTGGGCGAACGCGGTCACTGGCAGGCCGACGCCGGCGCGGGCCAGGAGCTGCAAGGCGCGCAATTTGTCGCGCGACCGGCCGATGGCCACGCTTTCGTTCAGCGGAAACACGCCCTGCATCTCGAACTGGCGCAAAACCGCCAGTCCGTAGTGCGTCACCGATGCGCCGATGCGCGGGATCACCGCATCGTAGATCGGCAGTGTCCTGCCACCTTGGCGAAGCACGGTCTGGTTCGACGTGATCTTCATATGCACGTGCAGCGTGTTGACCACGTCGATCTGGTGGCCACGCGCCCGCGCTGCCTCGACGATGCGCCGGTGCGAGTACAGGCCCGGATTGCGGGCGAGCATGATGAGTTTCACGCTAGTGTCCCGATTCCGAAGTTCGCCTTGCTAATGTGATTCAGATTGAGAAATTTGCTCCAGGATCTGCAGTAAATGCAGGCGAATTTCTCGATCATCACACGAGCTCCAGACGCGCCCGCTCAAGTGTCTACCCGGGCCGCAGTCAGCCCTCCTTAGTCCATTCCTGGGTGGAGGCAAAGGGGTGTCGCCCCATGTCCGCTTGGATAGATCGGCTGATCTCAGAATACCCGGAGCTACCGCGATCCAGGGGCCGACGTGGATATCTCGGAGGCCGCCTGAGCCTCCTGGCTGGGGTCGATTCCGGCATGCGTCAGCCAAGCGCCCCCGCCTGCAATGAGGATAAGGGCGACGATCCCGATGACGACACGCCATAGGATGGCTGAGGCGCGAGGCGCCGAAATGTCACTCACGTTGGTCACGTGTAGATCCCCCTTAGGCCATCCCGTCGCACCGATCTTGTGGCTGTCCACGCCACAGGTGTCAGGCGTTAGCCAAGGAATTGGAGTTGGAATGGGGCGTGGTCAAGGCGCAAAAGGTCATGGTCGCGCGCTCGTGAATGCGGCGTGATGACAACGCCACATTACGGTTGCTCCGAGCGCGTGCCTCCGCCTCCAAGCCGCTTGCCAAAGGCCAGTATGACAGCCAGGGGAACGACCACGCCGATCACGGTGGCCACCAGCGTGAGACTGAGCAGGTTGCCGTAGGCGCCCCGGTCGACGTGAAAGACGAGGTTGAGATACTTGGTCTGCAGGTCCCCTGCGACGAGCGCGAGGTTCATCAGCGAGGCCATGAGCGCAAACCAGGTGGCGCGGTGGCCCGCGGGGGCGTGCACGGCAATCAGCGTCAGCAGCGGAATCATGCTGATCTGCGCGAGGGGCGAAGCGGCCGCTGCATCGATCAGCGCGATGCTGCGCGCGCCAAATCCAAACATGCGCTCGGTCCACTCGTGCGCGCCCATGACCAGTGCGATCGTGGGTAGCGACAGAACCGCTCCGATGATCGTCAGCCACAGCAGCACGCGGGTGATCGGCTGGCGTGTGATCGCATCGGACAGCAGCCATGCGGCAGCCAGGCCGAGTGCGGCGCCCGTCTGCCGCAGGATGCCATAGAACCCCTCGTCGAACCCCAGGATGTCGATCGTGAACCAGCGATAGCCCTCGCCGACCGACGGCGTTGACCGGAACAGGAAAATGATGACGGCCGCGTAGAAGATCCGCTGCTGCGTTTCGGGTGAAATAGATCCCGTCACCCTGGCCAGCATGGCGATGATGACCGCCATCGATACGGCGAAAACAATCTCCTGGCTGTAGGGCACACCCGTTATGCCCAGCAGCGTGACGCCGACGCCGAATGCCAGGCCACCGCCCAGGATGCGCCAGTCGATCGGCCGCTGCTCCGTCGTCTCGAGCTTCACCAGCAAGGCCCCTGACACGGAGATGACCGGCACGACGAGGCCGATCAGAAACACCACGTGGTAGGGCAGCACCTGCGCCAGATAGCCCGCCAGCCCGGCGACGGCGAAGATGCCCGCGGACAGCGCCAGGCGGCCCAGCACTTGCACCATGCCGAGATCGCGATCGATATCGCTCTGGGGACGAGCGCTGCCGTCCGCATTGATGCGCGGCACCACTTCGGTGCTCATGGCGTCGGCCACAACGTCCTGCAGCACCACGCCGGTGACGGACAGCAGCGAGGCAACGACAAAGGCCGTGTCGGCGCTCATGAACGTGATTGCCCCGCTTGCAGTCCCCGCCAGCAGCAGCAGGCCAGCCGCGACGAGCGTCGCCCCGATGAAGACGTAGATGCGACGCTGCGATCCCAGGATTGGGACGGCATCGACCAGCTCGCCGAACACCATTTTGACGGCCCACGGCAGCGTGAGCCAGACGCCGAGCCCCGCCAGTTCCGCCGGCGTCATGGTCAGCGCGGTCTTGACCCAGAAGCTCTGCGCAATAGCCACGATGCCGAGCGCGCCGTAGGCAAAATACACCATCAGCAGCGGCAGATAATTCCAGCGGAAGGCTCGAACCGGCGCCAAAAGGGCAGCCTCGAACTGACGGCGCACGTAGCTGCCGCCGGATGGAGTCTGTGCTGCCTCTGCCGTCATGACGCCAGCCGTCCTCGTTCAACGCACAACGGCGAGCGAGGGGCCTCGCTCGCCGTCAAACAGTGCCGGCACCGTTGCTATTTCAGCGGTGAGTGCGCAGCCGGAAGCATGATGCAGCAATTCAATTCTTCAAGCAGGGGGCCGCCCTGCTTCATGAATTCCTGCCAGGCGGGTTCCTTACCGGGACCGGCCCGAGCCTCCTGCCGCGCATTGAGATCGGGGTAGGCCCAGATGTGGCAGACTTCGTTGGGCTGGCCCGCTTCGGTCGTCCACAAACCCACGATCTTGGAGTACTTTTCACGCACCGGCAGTGCCGCGGTGAACAGCTCCACCCACTTCTTGATGCCGCCCGGCTTCACCCGATAATTGCGGAATTCGTAGATGTTGCCGTCGCGAGCGGGCTTGATCGGACCGACGACCTGATTGAGCAGCCGGATATCCTGCCGAATGAGATTGGGCTGAATGAGAGGCACGTATTCGCCGGTCCAACGCTTGTTGCGTGCAAGCTCGCCTCTCAAACGCTGTCTCTCATTGAGATCGGGATAGCTCCACAGGTGCATCACCTGGTTGATGGGTCCGATTTCGGTGACCCAGTAGCCCTCCAGCTTCCCGAAATTGTCGCCGCGGATAGCGCGCCCGACTTCGCCGGCATTCTTTGCCACCTCGGCCGTTGTGCCGTGCTTCAGCGTGTAGGTTCGCAGTTCATGGATCATGAAATTTCCTCCTGTTGATCGGCGTCATTGTGGATGGGTTTGGCTCGCGACTTTGCCGGATCACCGGGGGATCGGCAACTTGTTATGGCCGCATGGCGAATGTTCGCGGGCCCGGGGTGCGGAGCGGTTCGGCCAGATTTGCAAACTCGCACAAGAGCGGCCGCGTTTCGCGCGGATCGATGATCTCCTCGATGCCGAACGTTTCGGCCGTGCGGAACGGTGATCGGAGCGCGTTGAGCCGTGCCTCGATTTCCGCGAGCTTGGCCTTCGGATCATCGGCAGCTTCAATTTCGGCCCGATATGCAGCCTCGATGCCGCCCTCCAGCGGCAGCGATCCCCACCACGACGACAGCCACGCGTACCGCAGCGACAGCCGGCCCGCGGGCACATGCGCTGCGCCGGCAACACCGAACACATTGCGGACGATGATGGAGCACCACGGAACGGTGGACTGGTTGATCGCGGCCATGGCGCGCACGCCGTGGCGGATCGTGGCGGCCTTTTCGGCCTCCAGCCCGATCATGAAGCCCGGGCAGTCCACCAGATGCACCACTGGCAGGTGAAAGGTTTCGGCGAGGTCGACGAAGCGCACGACCTTCTGGCAGACATCCGCCGTCCAGGCACCGGCCATGTGGAACGGATCGCCGGCCATGATCGCGACCGGCAGTCCGTCGAGCCGCGCCAGGCCGGTGATGATGGGCCGGCCGAAGTGCGGCGTCATTTCGAAGAACGAGTCCCGATCCACGACCGCCTGGATCACGGGCCGCATCTTGTAGGGTTGGTTGCGGTCGCGCGGCACCGTGGCGAAGAGGCGCTCCTCGCGGCGGTCCGGCGGATCATCACGGGCCCCGCGCGGAGAAACGCCGTACACCGACGACGGCAGGTACGACAGGAAGCGACGCGCCCGCGCGAAGGCTTCCTCCTCGGTGTCCACGGCATCGTCGATGGCGCCCGCCGCGCACTGGATTTCCCAGCCGCCGAGCTGACCTTTGTCCAAACTCTGTTTGTCTCCGATCCTGGCCACCACCGGCGGCCCGGCGACGAACATCGCCGATGTCGATTTCGTCATGATGGAATAGTGGCTGGCCGCCACCTGCGCAGCGCCGAGTCCCGCCACGGACCCGAGGCCTAGCGCCACCACCGGCACAAGCCCCAGATTGTCGGTCATGTATTTGTAACGCAGCGACGAGCCGCCGAGGCCACCCGGAAGGTTGGCACGTCCCGTGGTTTCGATGGTCTTCACCGATCCGCCGCCGCCCGAGCCTTCGACGATGCGGATGATCGGCAGCCGTAGTTCGTTGGCCATCTGCTCGGCGATCACGGTCTTCTCGGGGATGGTCGCGTCGGCCGAGCCGCCGCGCACCGTGAAGTCGTCCCCCGACACGATCACCGGCCTGCCGTCGATGGTGGCTCGGCCCGAGATGCGATTAGCCGGTATCAGCGACTGCAGGTTCTGCTCGGCGTCGTAGCTTGCAACACCAGCGACCGAGCCAATTTCGCGCAGCGATCCGGGATCGACGAGGCGATCGATGCGCTCGCGGATGGTGAGGCGGCCGCCGTCGTGCTGACGGCGCACCTTGTCGGCTCCACCCATCGCCCGGGCATGGCTCTGCCGCAGCGTCAGCTCGTCGAGTTCGCGCTGCCAGTCCTTGCCCGAGCCCTGGGCACCGTCATCCTGCATTCCCCGGGTCTCCTGCCTCAGCGAGGTGCCATGTGCCCGGCACGCTCTGACGGCGAGACTAGGGGAGCGGCGCAGCGAGGGCCAGATCCTTCGCGCCGTTCGTAAAAAAGGGCGCCCCTGATGGGGCGCCCTTGCGAGGTCTTGAGTCCGCCCAGGAGAGAACGAACCCTGCGATTGCCTCGGCTATTGCTTGTTCGCTGCGCCGAGCAAAGAGGTGCGGGCATCTGGGCCCGACTGACAGCGAATCGTAGGGTGATTCGACCGCGCGCAAGGGGCTGTATCGGCAAACTGTCCCCGCTATCCCCAGGGCGCCAGCCGGCTATGTCGTGGTCCGCAGCCGGTCGAGCGCGCGATCGACGAAGTCCAGCCGGTCCTGGCCCCAGAACAGCTCGCCGTCGAGGGCGAACGTCGGTGCGCCGAACACGCCGAGCGCTTCGGCCTCCTGCGTGAACCGGGCATAGAGCTCCTGCACGCGGGCACTTCGCTCGAGCGCCACCAGCGTTGCTCCGTCATACCCGTTTTCGTCGGCGATTTGACGGCGTACATCCGCGTCGGCCGTGTTGCGCTCCTCGGCCCACAGCGCACGCAGCAGCGCATGCGACAGCGGCAGCGCATCGTTGCCGCCATCCTGTGCCGCAATCACCATCCAGCCCGCATACTTGTTCCAGTCCGGATCGGTCACGACCCACGGATAGTGCTTCGGCTTGAGGGCGAGGGGCATGTTGAGATAGCGCCGCCAGCGGTCGAGCTCGGCATCGTGATAGCGGTGCCGCGGCTCCGGCCGCGTCCGCAAGGGCACGCCTCCTGTCTTCGGCACGACGGCCTGAAAATCGTACGGCTTGAGCCAGAGCTTCGGCCGATGCCGGCGCACGATGTCCTGCAGCTTGGGCCCGGCGAAGTACGCCCAGGGCGAGGAGAGACTGTAGTAGCAGTGCAGCTCGATCATCGGGCAAACTCGCGCAGTGGCACCAAGAACCAGTGAGCAAGCATGGCCGAGATCTGGACAGGCGTGAAGAGCGAACGGCATCAGGATCGCCTCGACGCACTCGCGCGCGAGGCAAGGCGAGATCTCGATCGGCTCTGTTTTCCCGCCGCCAACTGGGTGCCTGCGATGAGCGGCCCCGACGGCCGCGACATGCTCGACGTGCTGGTCATCGGCGCTGGCCTGTGCGGCCAGACGCTCGGCTTCGCCTTGATGCGCGACGGCATCCGCAACGTGCGCATCGTCGACCGCAATCCGCCTGGCCGCGAAGGCCCGTGGGGCACAACGGCGCGCATGCAGATCCTGCGCTCTCCCAAGCATCTCACGGGGCCCGACCTGGGCGTGCCGTCATTGACCTTTCGCGCCTGGTACGAGGCGCAGCATGGCGACGCCGGATGGGAGGCGCTGCACAAGGCCGGAAGGCTCGATTGGCGCGATTATCTGCTGTGGGTTCGTGAGACGGTCGGCATTGCCGTCGAAAACGGCGTCGAGGCCGTTGCAATTGAGCCGGAAGCGGCAGGCGTCCGCGTTGAGCTGAAAACCGCCATCGGCTCCGAGGTGGTCCATGCCCGCAAGGTTGTTCTGGCCGGCGGCCGCGACGGATCGGGCGGCCCGCGCCTGCCGCAATTTCCAAGCCTCGCCCATGGTGCCCAGCGGCACGGCCGCGTCTTCCACGCATCCGACGAGATCGATTTCACCGCGCTGGCCGGCCAGCGCGTGGCGGTGCTGGGTGCTGGTGCGTCGGCGTTCGACTGCGCGGGAACGGCGCTCGAAGCAGGCACGGCCGAGGTGGTCCAGTACCTGCGCCGGCCGCATCTGCCGCAGGTCAACAAGTCCAAATGGACCGCGTTTCCAGGATTTCTCAAGGGCTACGCCGGCCTGGATGACGCCACGCGCTGGAGCTTCTACACCTACATTTTCAGCGAACAGATCCCGCCGCCCTACGAATCGGTCCTGCGCTGCGACGCGCATCCCAACTTCTCCATCAGGTTCGGAGAGGCGTGGACGGATGTTGTCCCCCGGTCCGACGGCGTGACCATTCACACACCCGCCGGCACGCTGGAATTTGCGGCCGCGATCCTGGGAACGGGCATCGATGTCGATCTGGCCCTGCGGCCCGAGATCGCCGCGTTTCGCGACAACATTCTCCTCTGGCGTGACCGGGTATCGCCCGACGAAGCAGCCCAGCACCCCGAATGCGCGCGCTTTCCGTATGTCGGGCCGGGCTTCGAGCTCATGGCGCGTGACCCGGGCAGCGAGCCCGGCCTTGCCAACATCCACGTCCTGAACTGGGGCGTGACGCTCTCACACGGCGCCCTGGCGGGCGACATCCCCGGCCTGGCGATCGGCGTTAATCGCCTGTCGGAAGCCTTGTGCCGCGATTTCCTCGCCAAGGACATCACGCATCACCGGGCGGTCCTGCAAGCGCTCGATGACGAAGAACTCAAGCCGACGGGCAGATACGTACCGCGCAATTAGCTTCGCATTACTAGCCCTTGAAAGCCTCGTCGCGCTGCGAGCGTATGGCCGGCAGCAGCACCGCCAGCAGGAACAGCACGCTCAACGCGAGAAATCCCGCGCAGATCGGCTTTTCCAGAAACACCATCCAGTTGCCGCGCGATACGATCAACGACCGCCGGAAGTTCTCCTCGATCATCGGCGCCAGGATGAAGCCCAGGATCAGGGGCGCCGGCTCGCAGCCGATCTTGGGCAACACATAGCCGACGAGGCCGAACACGCACATCAGGATGACATCGTCGACCGTGTTGTTGACCGAGTAAACGCCGATGCAGCAGAAGATGAGGATCGCCGGATAGAGCCAGCGGTAGGGCACGCTGAGCAGCTTCACCCAGATCCCGATCAGCGGCAGATTGATGACGACGAGCATCAGGTTGCCGACCCACATGGAGGCGATCATCGACCAGAACAGGTCCGGACGGTCAATCATCAGCTTGGGTCCCGGCACGATGCCGTGAATGGTCATGGCTCCCAGCATCAGCGCCATCACCGGATTGGGCGGTACGCCGAGCGACAGCAGCGGAATGAAGGATGTCTGCGCGCCGGCATTGTTGGCCGCCTCCGGCCCGGCCACGCCTTCGACGGCGCCGCGCCCGAAACGTTCAGGCTCGCGGGCAATCTTCTTCTCGACGACGTAGGAGGAGAACGCAGCGATCAGCGCCCCGCCGCCGGGAAGCACGCCGAGGATGGAGCCGACGCCCGTGCCGCGCATCGCCGCCGGCCAAGCAGCGCGCACTTCCGCTCGCGTGGGCCAGAGCGACGTCAGCGGTTGCATGACGGCGCGGCCGCGTGTCGCTTCCAGATTGCGGATGATCTCCGCCACGCCGAACAGGCCCATGGCCACCGGCACGAAGCCGATCCCGTCGGCCAATGCGTTTATCCCGAACGTGAAACGGATCTGCCCTGATGCGATGTCGGTGCCGACAGACCCGAGGATCAGGCCGGCTACCACCATGGCGACGGAGCGCAACACCGATCCCTGCGCCAGCACGACCGCGGCAATGAGGCCGAACACCAGAAGACCGAAGTAGTCGGGTGACGTGAAGGTGTTGGCGATTATTACGAGGGGCGCGGAGAAAGCGGCGACGACCGCGGTCGCAACCGTGCCGGCAAAGAACGAGCTGAGAGCGGCGATGGTCAAGGCAGCACCGGCACGGCCCTGCCGCGCCATCTGGTGACCGTCAATGCAGGTCACGACCGAAGAACTTTCACCCGGGATGTTGACGAGGATCGCCGTCGTCGAGCCGCCGTACTGGGCGCCGTAGTAGAGGCCTGCCAGCATGATGAGCGCGGGCACCGGCTCGAGCGTGAACGTGATCGGCAGCAGCATGGCGATGGTCGCCACCGGACCGAGGCCGGGCAACACGCCGACCAGCGTTCCGAGCAACGCACCAATGAGACAGAACAGCAGGTTCTGTGGGGACAGCGCCAGGCCGAAGCCGAACGTGAGATTTGCGACCAGGTCCGTCACACGCGGAAGACCGGGAGAGGAAGCTTCAAAGCCACAACGAACAGCGCCCAGGAAAAAACGGCTAGCACGCAGCCTATGCCGATCGCCGTGGTCCAGCGGTTGTCAGGCGCCGCGAAATTGGCGATCGCGACGGCCACCAGGATTGCCGGGACGAGGCCGAACCAGCCAAACACAAGTGCAAACGAGAACACTGACCCGAGGACAAATACGATCGGTCGCGGCGCCATCGTGCGATCGGCCTGTTCTGCGCTCCAGAAACTCCGAATGATGAGCAGTACGGCAATGCCTGTCATGAGCTGGCCAAGCAGCCGCGACACATATCCAGGGCCGACCCGGCCTGCTGTGCCCATGGGATAGTCAGCGCCCTCCCAGAGTACGAGCGCGGCAAGGGCGAGACACATGACGCCGGTAAGGAAGTCGGCGCGGCCTAGCCACCCGGTTGCGGTTCCAGACGGCGCGGAGGCAGCCTTATTCTCCATGGG
The DNA here is from genome assembly GCA_046713545.1 of Hyphomicrobiaceae bacterium. Lineage (GTDB taxonomy): Bacteria > Pseudomonadota > Alphaproteobacteria > Rhizobiales > Hyphomicrobiaceae > CADEFX01. The sequence continues at coordinate 12,162 of JBKKCB010000173.1, forward strand.
TCAGTCGATCGAGGCGCCGGATTTCTTGACAACCTCGGCCCACATCGCTCGATCCTTCTTCACCGTCTCGCGGAACTGCTCGACCGTCTCGACGCGGATCGAGTTGCCAAGCGAGGTGAATTTTTCTTGTACGGCCGGCGTCTCGAGCGTCTTTTTGAGCGAGGCGTTGAATCGAGCTGTGATGGCCGGATCAAGGCCTTTCGGTCCGAAGAAGCCATACCAGGTCACGCTCGAAAAGCCCGGCAGAGCGGCCTCGGCGATGGTGGGAATGTCGGCCATAATGCCGACGCGCTCCTTGGTGGTGACGCCCAGCAGGCGCACCTTGCCGGCTTTCCATTGCCCGAGGATGGTCTGCAGCTGCGCCGTCATGCAGCAGATTTCCTTGGCAATCATGGCCTGGATGGCTTCTGGGCTGCCTTTGTAGGGCACATGCACCATGTCGAGTCCGGCCACTGTGTTGAACTGCGCGAAGCCGAGATGCGTAGACGTGCCGTTGCCGGTGGAGCCGAAATTGTACTTGCCGGGCTCCGCCTTGATCTTGGCAATGAAGTCCTTGACGTCCTTGGCGTCGACGACCTCGGGATTGACCGTCAATACGTTGGGCACGTCGACGACTGGCCCGATGGCCGTGAAATCGGCTTCCACGTCGAACGGGATCTTCTTGTAGAGCGCAGCATTGATCCCGTGCGTCCCGGCGGTGCCCATCAGCAACGTGTAGCCGTCGGGAGCTGCCTTGGTGACGAACGTCGAGGCGTTGTTGCCGCCGGCGCCCACCTTGTAGTCGAACACGATCGGCTGCCCGAGATCCTTCTCAAGCGACTCCTGTATCACGCGGGCGACAATATCGAGGCCTGAGCCGGCCGGAAAACCCTGGATGACGGTCACGGGCTTGGTGGGCCATGCTTGCGCGAGGACGGTTCCACCCAGCGACGTTGTGGCAACGACAGACAGCACGAAGCGCGCGATAGACGGCCAGGTACGACGCGACATCAAGTCTCTCCCTTGACTGATCCTTGCAGGGAGCTTGGGCGCCAACGAGGTTCGGCGTCAAGCCGGATTGCTCGGCAAACCGATGGGTTTACACGCTCAGGGACAGTGCTGCCTCCACCGCGCCAGCCACCGCAAAGAGCTGCCGGTCGCGTCCGCACGGGGCCGACAGCATCAGGCCGCACGGCGGACCGTCGCGCGTGCCCATCGGCAGCGAGATGGAACAGCCATCGAGGATGTTGATGATAAGTGGGTTGCGCAGGATCAGCAGGTTCTGCCGCGTGTAGTCTTCCTCGCGCTCGAGATCATCGATGCGCGGCGGAATGATCGGAGCCGTCGGCATGACGAGGGCATCCACGTTTTCCATCGCGGTGGCGAATGCGCCGATGGCTGCCCGCCGCCGGTCCAGCAGATCGATGTAGTCGGCTGCCGTCTGCTCTGCGCCGCGCAGGATACGCGCGAGGACGCGGGGGTCGTAGGTGTCGCGCTTCTTTGCGATGAGTTCACGGTGCCAGGCGTAACTTTCGGAGGCGGAAAAGCCGCCCTTGCGCACGAGATCGGGAATGGCGTCGAAGACCGGAAAGGACGCGCGTGTGACTTTCGCCCCAGCCTTTGAGAGGCGCGCCAACGCCGCGTCGAACGCCGCCGACACATGCTGATCCATCGCATCCAGTACCGATGTCTCGGGCACGAACAGCCTCAGTCCAGCCAGTGCCGCGGGCTTCAACTCGGCTTCTGGCTCGCCTGCCATGACCGCATCGAGGGATGCGCAGCACGCGACCGACCTTGCAAGCGGGCCGATGGAATCGAGCGTCGTGGACAGCGGCACAGCTCCCGCCGTCGGCACGCGATGGGCCGTCGGCTTGTACCCGACAATGCCGCAGAAGGCTGCGGGGATGCGGCACGAGCCGCCCGTGTCGGTGCCGAGCGCACCGTGTGCCATGCCATCCGCCACGGAAACGGCTGCGCCCGATGATGAACCGCCAGGCACTCTCCTGCTGGCACGGTCATACGGCGACAGCGGTGTCCCATAGTGCGGATTGATGCCGAGACCGGAGTAGGCGAACTCGGTCATGTTGGTGCGGCCGATGACGATGAACCCAGCGTGCTTCAATCGCGCGACGACCGGAGCATCGGCTTTGGCCGGCGCTGCGTCGGCCAGCGCGCGCGATCCCGCCGTCGTCGTCTGCCCCTGGATGTCCGCCAGATCCTTGATGGAAATCGGAATGCCGGCGAAGCGAGTGGGTGCCTTGCCCGCCTTGCGCCTGAGGTCCATCTCATCCGCTGCCGCGCGTGCCCCTGCGGCATCGGTGGAAATGAAAGCCCGGCTGCCTTCGCCCTGTGGATCTGCAATCCTGGCCAGGCATTCTTCGACCAGCTTGCGGCTGGTGGTGCGGTCGGTGGCCAGATCCTCGGCAAGTGTCGCAAGCGTAGGTCTTGAGGCAGACATGGATCTCGTTCCCCGTTCGATGTGCCAATTCAGTTTAGGCCGGGCACAGACCCTTTAGCCAGCGTGGGCCTCTTGCTCGTAGACATGCGTTCCGGGCACCTGCCTCAAGCGGAAATAGCCGTTGACGGGCGGATGCCTTGGGGTCAGCGTGCGCCGGAAAAACGCGTGGATCCTTGAAATGACCGACATAACCGCCGGCCGTGCCACCTCTCCCGAGGAGGCGGTGCAATTCTTGCGGGC
>JBKKCB010000174.1:0-7282 GCA_046713545.1 Hyphomicrobiaceae bacterium
CCGCCTACGTGCTGCTGCATCACTGCTTCGGCGAGGTCAACGGCAAGACGGGCGTGTGGGGCCATGCGATCGGCGGCATGGGGGCCATCAGCGAGGCCCTGCGCCGCTCCGCCGAGGCCTTCGGCGCGATCATCCGAACCGGTGCGGCAGTGGACCGGGTCCTGGTCGAAGACGGTCATGCGACCGGCGTCGCTCTGGCCGGCGGCGAAGCGGTGCGGGCCCGCCGCATTGCCGCCAACGTCGGCCCGAAACTGCTGTTCCGTGATCTGATCCCGGACGGCAGCGTGCCCGATCCCATCGTTCGCCGCTTCAAGCAGATCAAGACCGGCTCGGGCACCTTCCGCATGAACGTGGCGCTGGCCGAACTGCCGAACTTTCTTTGCCGGCCGGGCGTCATCCAGCAGGACCACCACGGCGCCGGTATCGTCATCGGCCCCACCGTCGACTATCTCGAGCGCGCCTGGCTCGATGCGCGCGCCACCGGCTGGTCATCCAAGCCCGTCATCGAAATGCTGATCCCCTCGACGCTGGACGACAGTCTCGCTCCGAAAGGCAAGCACGTCGCCAGCCTGTTCGTGCAGCACGTGGCCCCGCATCTGCCCGAAGGCCGCAGCTGGCGCAACATCGCCGAGAAGCACGCGTTCGCCGATCTGGTGATCGACACCGTCACCCAGCATGCGCCCAACTTCCGCAGCGCCATCATCGCGCGCCAGATCCTGTCGCCGGCCGATCTCGAGCACCGCTTCGGCCTCATCGACGGCGACATCTTCCACGGCCAGTTGTCACTGGATCAACTGTTCTCGGCACGCCCCGTCCTCGGCTATGCCGACTACCGCATGCCGCTGCCGGGCCTTTATTTGTGCGGCGCTGGCGCGCATCCGGGCGGCGGCGTGACGGGCCTGCCCGGCCACAACGCCGCGCGCGAGATCATCAAGGATCTGAAAGGCCGCTTCGCCAAGGTGTGAGCGCTACTCGGCGGCGTCCTCGAGGCGGGCCACCTTCGGCACCTCGCATCCTGTGGCGCAGCAGCGGCCTGGCTGCTTGGAGACGCGCTGTCCCTCGTCGAGGATGCCGCGATCCAGCAGCTTTTCCACCATCGCGGCCTTCTCGCCCACCGGATAGTTGCGCCAGATCTCCCGCTTCATGGCTTCAGGGCTGCCGCCCCCGTGCAGCGAGATCAGCGACATCCAGCCGCCCGTATGGGATGCCGTCAGGTCCTCGACCAGGCGCGCGGCCTCCATGCGCGATGCGGCCGGAATGTCGGGCCGCCCGGCCAGGACCGCCGCCAGCGAGCCCGCCGTTTCCGGATTGTGATCCTCGTCGGGTCCGGGCAGCGCCACCACCAGGCCGCCCGACACGTAATGCGCCAGCCGGTGCATGTCGTAGATCTGCGTCGCCAGCAGCAGCTTGCCGATATTGGAGAACACGGCGTCGGGCATGGCTGTGCCGATTGCGTCTTTCACGGCATACACCGAGGCGGCCACGCCGCACGCGAAAAATCCTTCCACGATCTTGATCAGATCGACCATCGCGTCGCGCACGTGGCCGTGCTTGTCGGGATCAAGTCCGTTGACCTCGATCATCAATGCGCCGGCACCGATCAGCAGATCGCCGAACCCGGCGCGCGCGCCGATGCACGAATGCCGGTGGTGCGTGGCATAGCTCGTCGTCAGCAGCCCCGTTTCCTCGTGCTGGCCATCGGCGAACACCCGCTCCCACGGCACGAACACGTCATCGAACATCACGACGCCCGTGGATTGGCCGTACTTCGCGGAGAACCTGGCGCCCTTGTCCCCGGGCCGGCCCGCCGGCCGGGAGATGATCGTCACGCCTTCCGCGTCCACCGGCACCGCACAGCAGACGGCAAAGTCGGATTCCTCCTTGGTCATCGTGCGGCAAGGCATCACCAGGAACTCGTGGACGTAGGGCGCCGCCGTCACGATCGCCTTGGTGCCGCGGATGACGATGCCGTCCGGCCGGCGTTCCACGATATGCACATAGCTGTCGCGGTTGGATTGCTGGCCCGGCCGCTTGGACCGGTCGCCTTTGGCGTCCGTCATGGCGACGCCAAGGGTCAGGTCTGCGTCCTGCACCTTGTGCAGGTATTCCACGAAGCGGGCGTGATGCTCGGTTCCGAAGGTGGCCTCGATCTGCTTGGTCGCCTGGAAGATCCCGTTGGCGGCATCATGCGTCAGGTAGCGCATCGCACATCCCGACTCGCGGCACACCAGCCGCACCGCCTCCAGCTTGTTCAAGAGGTCGGTAGAGTTTTCGTTGATGTGCACCATCCGGTTGACGGTCTTGCCCGAGGTCGCCTGGCGCGCCGTCATCAGCGGCCGATGCTCGGGGGCGAGGGCAAAGTCGTAGCACACTCCGGTTGCCGCGATGCCCGGCGCCAGCAGGGGTTCATCCGCCACGCTCTCGATACGCTGGCCGTTCACGAACACACGCGGCTTGTAGCGGCGCAGGCTTTCCCGATAGTCGGCGGCGGACATCAGCATCGGCGCTTCCTCGGCTTGGCGATTATGGTCATATTAGCCCGGGCTGCCGGCCCGGGCGCTCTATACTTTGCTGGCACCCGCGCAGGATGACAAACTCCGCACAAACGCGCTAGTAGGTTGTCCGGACATTAAACGCGGCGGGGCGGAATCTGATCCGGCGCACCTGGAAGGATAAACGGGCCTATGGGCAAAACGCGGCAAATGACGCTGGTCGGCTTTCTGCAGGCGCAGAATTGCTCCAATTATGTCGGCTCCTGGCGCCATCCCGGGTCCGCGACCGATTTCCTGGGGCCTGAATACTACCAGCGCATTGCCCGGGCCCTCGAGGAGGGCAAGTTTCATCTCGGCTTTTTCGACGATCGCCTGGCCATGCCCGACATCCTCGGCCACAGCCACGTCGAGGCGGTGCGCAACGGCGTCCGGGTCGTCAAGATGGACCCCTGCACCATCCTGACCTGCATGGGGATGGCCACCAGGCACCTGGGCCTCGGCTCGACTTACTCCACGACTTATTACGAGCCCTTCCACGTCGCCCGCGTCTTCGCCACGCTGGACCTGATGGTCGGCGGCCGCGCCGCCTGGAACGTCGTGACCTCGCTCAACTCGTCGGAAGCCCAGAACTTCGGCGAGGCCGAACATCCCGCGCATGACTTGCGTTACGACAAGGCCGACGAGTTCATGGAGGTCGTGCTCGGCCATTGGGACAGCTGGGAGGACGATGCCCTCGTCGTCGACAAGGAGAGCGGCCTGTTCGCCCATGCCGAGAAGGTCCATCAGCTCGGCCATCATGGGCGCTGGTTCCGCTCGAAGGGACCGTTCACCGTGCCGCGTTCGCCGCAAGGGCGGCCGGTGATCATCCAGGCCGGCCAGTCGGGCCGCGGGCGCGACTTCGCCGCGCGGTGGGGCGAGCTTGTCTTCTGCGTCTACCCGTCGATCGAGGTGGGCCGAAAGCAGTACAAGGCTTTCAAGGACCAGATCGCCGCCTACGGTCGTGATCCCGCCAGCGTCCGCGTCTGTCCGGCCACCTACATCATCGTCGGCGAAACGCAGACGATTGCCGAGGACAAGCGCGCGCTCATCGAAAAGATGGCCAAGCCCATCGACGCACTGGCCCTCTTGTCGGAGGCTTTGAACTTCGACTTCGCCTCCAAGCCCATGGATCAGCCCTTCACGGACGATGAATTGAAGAATATTTCCGGCCTGCGCGGCATTCTCGATCGCGTCATCCTGCTGTCCGGCAACAAGAATCCCTCGCTCGGAGACTTCGTGAAATTCTCCAAGCGCGGCACCATCGGCGAGCATCCCTGTTTTTCCGGCACGCCCAAGCAGGTTGTCGACCAGCTCGAGGAATGGTTCAACAACTGCTGTGACGGCTTCGTCTTTGCCGCATCATCCCTGCCTGGAACCTACGAGGACATCACGCGCTACGTCGTGCCCGAACTGCAGCGCCGCGGCCTACACCACAAGGAGTACAAGGGGCCGACGTTGCGCGATAATCTCGACTTGCCGAAGGCCGAGATCGGCGACTGGAGGCTCGCGAACTGAATGGACTCGAATATCTATCGCTCGTTGATGCGCCAGCAGGCTGGCGCCGTGACGATCATTGCCGTCGGCGACGCCGGCAACCGCACCGGGCTCACGGCGACGGCGGTCTGCTCGCTCACCGACACCCCGCCGACGCTGCTGGCGTGCGTCAACCGCAGTGCCAGCGCGCACACGCCGATCAAGGCGACCAGGGCCTTCAGCATCAACCTGCTGGCGCGCGACCAGCTCCCGCTCGCCATGCGCTTCTCAGGCAAGGCCGGTCTCGAAGGCGAGGCCCGGTTCTCGGCTGAGGAATGGACGACCCTGGCGACCGGCGCCCCCGTGCTGAAGCATGCGCTCGCCAGCATCGATTGCGAGCTCGTCGATGAGCACGGCTTCGACACGCACTCCATTTTCATCGGCCGGGTCAGGGATGGGAGGAGCCGCGACGGCGCCGATCCGCTCATTTATTTCCGCGGCACGTTCTGCGACCTGAGAGAGCTCAGCGCATAAACGACAATAAGCGAGAAGGCGGGATGGAAACGGATCAATTCGACTACGTCATTATCGGCGCAGGCTCTGCAGGCAGCGTCATCGCCAACAGATTGACCGAGGACGGCAAGTTCACGGTCTGCGTCCTGGAGGCGGGCCCGGCCGACTGGGACCCGTTCATCCACATTCCCGCTGGTTTCATGAAAACGTTCGTGAACCCGCGCATCAACTGGCTCTATCAGATGGAGCCCAACGAATGGACCGGCGGGCGTCGCATCCTGGCCCCGCGCGGCAAGACGCTGGGCGGCTCCAGCTCCATCAACGGCCACGTCTACAATCGCGGCCAGCCGCTCGATTTCAACACCTGGGCGCAGCGTGGCAATCGTGGCTGGGGCTATGCCGACGTGCTGCCGTATTTCCGGCGCGCCGAGAACCGCATCGGCGGCGAGGACACGTATCGTGGCCGCGAAGGCCGTCTCACCGTCACGGACATGGACTGGCGCCATCCGCTGTGCGAGGCCTTCATCCAGGGCGCCGTCGAGTTGGGCATCCCGCGCAACCCCGACTACAACGGCGCCAAGCAGGAAGGCGTCTCTTACGTTCAGCGCACCATTGCCAACGGCCGCCGCATGAGTTCGGCGCGCGCATTTCTGCGTCCGGCGATGAAGCGCGGCAATCTGCGTGTGCGCACCGAGGCGCACGTCACCGCGATCGTCCTCGAGGGCAAACGCGCCGTCGGTGTTCGCTACATGCAGGGCGGCATGCACGGCGTGCCGAAGGAAGTCCGCGCCGGCCGCGAGGTGATCCTGTGCGGCGGAGCCTACAACTCGCCCCAGGTGCTGCACATCTCCGGCATCGGGCCGGCATCGCTGCTGCAGTCGCTCGGCATTCCCGTTCGCCACGATCTCGCCGGCGTCGGCGAGAATCTCGGCGACCACTACGCCCCCCGCTTCGTCGCCCGCATCAAGAACAGCATCACCATCAACGAGCTGGCTCGCGGTCCGCGTCTCGTCGGCGAGGTCGCCAAGTGGATGCTGTCGCGCAAGGGCATCCTGTCGCTCAATCCCACGCTCATCTACTGCTTCTGGCGCTCGCATCCCGACGTCGCCAACAGCGACATCCAGCTCACCTTTACGCCGGCGAGCTACAAGGAAGGCGTGCAGTCCCAGCTCGATGATTTCCCCGGCGTGACGGTCGCCTCCTGGCAGCAGCGTCCCGAAAGCCGCGGCTACGTGCGTGCCCGCTCGGCCGATCCTTTCGATGCGCCCATCATCCAGTCCAACTATCTGGCTCTGGAAGGCGACCGGCGCGTCCTCCTCGCCGCCATGAAGCTCGCCCGCAAGCTGCTCGCGTCGAATGCCATGAAGCCGTACTACGACCGCGAGGACTTTCCCGGCCCCAACGTCAAGAGCGACGACGAGCTGCTCGCCGCCGCCAAGCAGCGCGGCACCACGACGTTCCATCCGATGGGCACGTGCCGCATGGGCCCGCGCACCGATCCGACCGCGGTGGTCGACGATCAGCTGCGTGTCCACGGCCTGGAAGGCCTGCGCGTCGTCGATGCCTCCATCATGCCGACCATGCTCTCGGCCAACCTCAACGCCGCCACCATCATGATCGGCGAGAAGGGCTCGGATCTGATCCTCGGCCGCACGCCGTTGTCAGCCGAGCAGGAGCCCGCCACCGCGGCTTAGCGTCAACGCTGCGCTCTTGCAGCGCACGCCTCATTCGCTGATTCGCGTCTGGGTTCCCGCCCACTTCCGCATACGCGCCGTTTGGCGCGCATGCGGGGCGGGAATGACGCAGGTGGGGTGGCGCGCTGCCTCACAACTGGCGTCATCCCGGGCCCGCATATACGCAAATGGCGCATATGCGGAAATGGCCCGGGACCCAGTCAAGCCTCCACCTGTTCTGATTCAAATGTGATGCCTGCAACTGCAGATTGGTTGTCAGGTGAGACCGTCGATCGACGGCCGCAGCTCACCCCACGGCAAAGCCTGCTCGAACAGCGCCGCAACGCGCAACAGCTTGGCATCCTCGCCGCGACGGCCGATGAGCTGGATGGCGACGGGAAGCCCGTCGCTGTGCAGACCGGCCGGCACCGTCACGGCCGGATTGCCGGAGATGTTGAAGGGGTGCGTGTAGGGGAACCAGGCCCTGCGCGGCGTATCGACCGGCTGGCCCTCGATCTCGATAGGCTCGAACAGCCGCTGCTCGATGGGGAGAGCGGTGCGTGTCAGCGTCGGCATGGCGATGACGTCGAACCGCTCGAACCACGACTGAACCTGGCGATAGACCCGTGTGCGCTGGACGTAGGCGCGTGCCAGCATCTCGGCCGTGTGCTTCTCTCCGCCATCCATCTGCCGCACCAATGTCGGGCTCATGCGATCGCGCCACTTCGGCAGCAGGTCGCCGAAGCGCGCGTTCCAGAGCGCCGTCGACAGCACCAGCCAGATCGGCTCGGTCGGCTCCATGTCGTCGCCCATGGGCTCGATGATGGCGCCGAGGTCGCCAAGGCTATCGGACGCCTCCTCACACAGTGCGAGGGTCTCCGTGTCGATCGCTGTGTTGCCGAGATAGGGCCGCCAGCCGACACGCAGACCTTTGAGGTCGCCTTCAGGGCGCGCAGCCGCGACGAAGCCCGAAGTCGGCATGCCGTAAGAGTGCGGATCGCTCGGATGCCAGCCGGACATGGCCTCCAGCATCAGCGCTGTGTCCATCACTGTGCGCGTCGTCGGCGTGATGTAGGAGAGGTTGCCGAACGC
>JBKKCB010000175.1:0-3162 GCA_046713545.1 Hyphomicrobiaceae bacterium
CGGTCCGGGCTGGCCGCCGGAGAGGACGGGACTGGCGGCCGGCTCGACGGCGATGATCTTCAGGCCGGGCTTGCGCGCTTTGAGCGCGCGGCCCGCGCCCGTCAGCGTGCCGCCGGTACCGACGCCGACCACGAGCGCGTCGACGTTGCCATCCGTGTCGGCCCAGATTTCTTCGGCCGTCGTTTTTTCGTGGATCAGGGGATTTGCGGGATTGTCGAATTGGCCCGGCATGACGGTGTCGGGCAGCTCCTGCATCAGCTCCTGGGCGCGCGCAATAGCCCCCTTCATGCCAAGCTCGCGCGGCGTCAGCACGAGTTCGGCGCCCAGATGCTCGAGGATGCGACGCCGCTCGATCGACATGGATTCGGGCATGGTCAGGATGAGGCGGTAGCGACGGGCGGCCGCCACAAACGCGAGGGCTATGCCTGTATTGCCCGACGTCGGCTCGACCAGGACGGTGGTGGGCTTCAAGCGTCCGGAGGCTTCGAGCGCATCGATCATGGCGACGCCAATGCGATCCTTGACCGAGGAGAGCGGATTGAAGAACTCGAGCTTCATCAGGATTTCGGCTTTGGCGCCGGCGCTCGCAGCGATCTTCGACAGCCGCACGAGCGGTGTATTGCCGATGGTCTCGGTGACGTCGTTGTAAACGCGGCCGCGCCCGAGGCGGCCCAACGCGTCCAGCGTCTTGATCTTGGGAACGTCGCTCATGGGACCTCGCCTTTGACTGTGGCCGCAGCGATGTACTTGGCACCGGCCGCCTGCCATATATGGCGTGCAGGCACCGGGCCGCAAACCGGCATTGGAGGAACAAGTCTATTGGGCGGACGTCAAATCACGTTTGCTCGCGCCGTTTCGAACGGTGACTCGGGCCCCGGAGTTTCTTGCCCCCAGCTTTGGACGACGTCGGCTTGCCCGTCTTGGCCGGCGCGGCACGAACGCCCGTCGATCCAAAACCGCCTTGGCCGCGCTTGGTCGCAGCGAGCACCCGCACTTCGCGCAGCTCCGCACGCGCAACGCGGGCTACGACCAGCTGCGCAATACGTTCGCCGCGCGTCACGTCAAAGGGCGTATCTCCGAGATTGACAAGCAGGACCTGGATTTCCCCGCGGTAATCGCAATCGATCGTACCGGGACTGTTGAGGACCGTGATGCCATGGCGAAGGGCCAGGCCCGAGCGTGGGCGCACCTGTGCCTCGGTGCCGCGCGGCAACTGCAGGATGAGCCCAGTGGGCACGAGCGCGCGTGCGCCGGGCAACAGACGAAGCGGTTCGGCGGTGTCGACGGCGGCCAGGAGATCCATGCCGGCAGCATAGTCGGATTGATACGCGGGCAACGGCAGGCCGTCAGCGTGGGGCAGTCGCACGACTTTGATCTGCGTGGCACGGCGCCTCGTCGGGACCGTCATGCCTTGTCCGTGGTCGCGGCGAGATGCGCGATCACGCGCGCCAGCAGACGTTCGGCAACTTCGGCTTTGCCCATCTCCGGCCAGGACTCGACTCCGGCTGCACTGATGAGGTGCACCGTGTTGCGGTCGCCGCCCATGACGCCGGTGCGCGGCGAAACATCGTTGGCGACGATCCAATCGCAGCCCTTGGATTTACGTTTTTTCTTGGCATGCTCGATGACATGCTGGGTTTCTGCGGCAAAACCGATGACAAGCACCGGCCGCACGCCCGGCTTTTCGTGAGCGATCGTCTTGAGAAGGTCCGGGTTCTCGACCAGATCGAGCGACGGGCTATCCTGTTTGCCGTTTTTCTTGATCTTCTGATCGCTTGCGTTGGCGACACGCCAATCGGCAACCGCTGCAGCGAAGATGGCCACGTCCATTTCCAGTGCGCTGCGCACCGCAGCCAGCATCTGCTCGGCCGTTTCGACGTGGATGGTGCTGACACCGCTCGGGTCCGGCAGATGCGTCGGGCCCGTCACGAGCGTCACGCGTGCGCCGAGGAGCGCCGCCGCCGCAGCGATGGCATTGCCCTGTTTGCCGGAGGAGCGGTTGGCGATGTAGCGCACGGGATCGATGGGCTCATGTGTCGGCCCAGACGTTATGAGGATGTGGCGGCCCTTTAGCGGCAGCGCTGAACGACCTTGCTGCGTGCCACCGTCGAGGGACGACTTGATGGCTGCGAGGATCGCCGCCGGCTCTGCCATGCGCCCGACGCCAGCTTCACCTGCCTCGGCCATCTCACCGGCCTCGGGTCCGACGAACCGAATGCCGTCAGCCTGCAGCAGCGCATGATTGCGGCGTGTCGCGGAATGCATCCACATGCGCGGGTTCATCGCGGGTGCGGCCAGTACGGGCTTGTCGGTGGCCAGAAGCACGGCGCTTGCCAGATCGTCCGCATGACCGCCGGCCATCTTGGCCATAAGATCGGCCGTTGCGGGGGCCACGACGATGAGGTCGGTATCGCGTGCGAGCCGGATGTGACCGATCTCGCGCTCCTCGTCGAGATCGAAAAGATTGGTGAAAACACGCTCGTTCGAAAGGGCCCCTACCGACAGCGGGGTCACGAATTGTGTCGCCGCTTTGGTCATGATCACGCGCACGACAAAGCCTGCTTCGCGCGCGCGGCGAATCAGTTCCAGGCATTTGTAGGCGGCGATTCCGCCGCCCATGATGAGCAAAATGCGCTTTGGTTCGGATCTCATTTGACGAGGCATATAGCTTTGAAGGTGCGGGAGTTTAGCACGTAAGGACCGAAGAAGCGTAAATCAGCAGGATTGACAAAACCCCTGATCACTGGTTGGACGCGCTCTTGAAAGGCGATGGATTGGACCCACAGGGACCGGCTCGCCGTTCAAGTTCGGCCCGGTTTTATTGGCTTGGACCGAATATCACTAGGAGCGTGCGGGTACAGTTCGTGTATGCTCCAGCCGTTAACGATTCTCTAGGGGTGCACAAATGGCTAAATCGCCTTCCGCTCCGGCCAAGCCGGAGACAGTTACTTTGCGGCAGCTCGGCACGACGCTTTCGGAGAACCATGAACTCTCCAAGAAGCAGGTCCAGGCCATGCTCGAGGATATGATTGCGGACATCACCAAGCACCTGAAGAAGGGCGCGCGAATTCGCATTGGCGGCCTTGGCATTCTGCAAGTGCGCAAGCGGCCGGCACGCATGGGGCGCAACCCTGCAACCGGCGAAGCGATCAAGATCAAGGC
>JBKKCB010000176.1:0-3362 GCA_046713545.1 Hyphomicrobiaceae bacterium
GCGCAGGCTCATGCAGCAGGATCAAATTCCACGAGCGATGTATGCAGGAGTGGCGGCCAAAAGAGCCCGCTGTCTACATCTTGGCGAGCAAGCCAAATGGTGTCCTTTACATCGGCGTGACGAGCGATCTCGCCGATCGCGTGACCATCCACAGGCAGAAGCTATTCGATGGGTTCACCAAGAAATATGCCGTCCATAGACTGGTGTATTACGAGATGCACGAGACGATGGACGCTGCCATTTTGCGCGAGACACGTCTCAAGAAATGGAAACGGGCGTGGAAAGTTCGACTCATCGAGCAGATGAACCCGGAATGGCAAGATCTCTTCGACGAGAGACGGGAGAGATATTGGAGGGTCCTGCCGATCGGGACGGATGGCCGCCTGCGCGGCCATGACGTGGAATGAGTCACGAAATTGGGTCCGGTATATCACCGTGCAATGGTTTTAAGTGGTGTGGGGGGGAGTGAGTCCGGCGCCTGTCCTGTGAGGACGAGGCGGTGCGGGTGGCGGCGCGGGCCCTTCTCGGGGCAATCGACCTGGGCTATTATTCGCCATGACGTCAAAGACCGACAGCATCGAACTCGATAGTGCCACTGTGGCGGCGCTGAAGGAGCGGGCGGAGGAGCGCGGCTTGACCGTGCCAAACCTCGTTGCGGCCTATTTGGACGAAGATCGCGCGCCGGTGGGCGTGGATGCAGACCAGATCGCCGAACTCGACCGGCGTTGGGCGGCCGTCCAAGCAGGCCAGGAGACCGTCAAGCACGGGGCGGTCGTGCGCTGGCTCGAGACTTGGGCCACGCCTGCGTTCAAGCCATGGCGCGACCGGTAGACATCGAGTGGTCGCAAGACGCACTCGCCGACCTCGATCGCTTCGCTGTTTTTCTTCAAGAGCAGCATCCGGATCTCGCTGGCACCGTGGCACACGAGATCATCGCCAAGGCCCAAACGCTTTCGGCCTTTCCGCGGCTGGGCCGTCCGATTGCCGGAAGGACAGAGTATCGCCAGCTTGTGTTGCAGGTGCTCAATGCACCCTACGTGTTCCAATATTGGTTTGACGGAGAACGCCTGGTGATGTTGCGCATTTTCCACGGCCGCGAAGCGCGCGATTGAGAGCTGCCATGCCCATCACCCTCTACATCGATGCCGATGCGTGCCCCGTGAAGGACGAGGCGGTGCGGGTGGCGGAGCGGCATGGGCTCGAGATTCATTTCGTGTCGAACGCGTGGATGCGGCTGCCGCAGGGGCCGCTCATCAAGCGCGTGGTGGTGCAGGATGGGCCCGATGCGGCGGACGACTGGATCGTGGAGCATGCGGGCGCCGGCGACATCGTCGTGACGGCCGACATTCCGCTGGCAGCGCGGTCGCTCGAGAAGGGCGCGCAGGCCATCGGTCCGACGGGGCGGCCGTTCACTCAAGCCAGTATCGGCATGGCGCTCGCCATGCGCGACCTCTCGCGTCACCTGCGCGAGACCGGCGAGAGCAAGGGCTACAACGCCAGCTTCACGCGGCAGGACCGCTCGCAGTTCCTGCAGGCGCTGGAAGCAGCTGTGCAGGCGTCGAAGCGCGCCGGCTAAGATGTTCTCGGCTTCCGAGGCGCTCAGACACGCTCGATCCTTTCATCCCCTCTCCCGATGCCTCCCCGCAAGCGGGGAGAGGGTCACGGCGAAACCATGCCTCAGGGGGGCGTGGGGCTAGTCTGGGAATGCATTACGCCGGCACGTGATGGGGACAGATGGGTCCTCGGGACCCTCGGAACAAGTTCGAGGGCAGGCAAGCCCGAGGATACCACTTTGTGGGTTGGGTGGGGCCGTGCCGCATGTGCTGTGGGGTCCCCGTCTTCATTGAAGGATAAAAGAGAGGGCTTTGCGGAAAGGCTTGTCCCGGCCAAAGTGGAATGACACAAGGATGCCACACAGGCGGGGCCGGGCACTGCAATGTTCAAGAAGATACTGATCGCGAACCGCGGCGAGATCGCCTGCCGGATCATCAAGACCGCCCGCCGCATGGGCATCAAGACGGTCGCCGTCTATTCCGACGCCGACCGCAACGCGCTGCACGTCGAGATGGCCGACGAGGCCGTCCACATCGGTCCCGCGCCCGCGGCCCAATCCTATCTCCTCATCGATAAGATCGTGGCCGCCTGCCGCCAGACCGGCGCCGAAGCCGTGCATCCGGGCTACGGCTTTCTCTCCGAGCGCGAAGCCTTCCCCGTTGCGCTCGAGAAGGCCGGCATCGTCTTCATCGGCCCCAACCCGCGTGCCATCGCCGCCATGGGCGACAAGATCGAATCCAAGAAAGCGGCCGCCAAGGCCAAGGTCTCCACCGTGCCGGGTCACCTCGGCGAGATCGCCGACCCCAAGGAGGCCGTGAAGATCGCCGGCCAGGTCGGCTATCCCGTGATGATCAAGGCATCGGCCGGCGGCGGCGGCAAGGGCATGCGCATCGCCTACAACGACAAGGAGTGCGCCGAAGGCTTCGGGCTGGCGCGCTCGGAAGCCAAGTCCAGCTTCGGCGACGATCGCGTCTTCATCGAGAAGTTCATCGTCAATCCGCGGCACATCGAGATCCAGGTGCTGGGCGACAAGCACGGCAACGTCATCTATCTCGGCGAACGCGAGTGCTCCATCCAGCGCCGCAACCAGAAGGTCATCGAGGAGGCGCCCTCGCCGCTCCTCGACGAGAAGACCCGCAGGGCCATGGGCACGCAGGCCGTGGCGCTGGCCCAGGCCGTCGGTTACGACAGCGCCGGCACCGTCGAGTTCGTGGCCGGCCAGGACCGCTCCTTCTTCTTTCTGGAGATGAACACGCGCCTGCAGGTCGAGCATCCCGTCACCGAGCTCGTCACCGGCATCGACCTCGTCGAGCAGATGATCCGCGTCGCCGCGGGCGAGAAGCTCAGCCTCAAGCAGGCTGACGTGAAGCTCTCCGGCTGGGCGGTCGAGTCCCGCGTCTATGCCGAGGACCCCTACCGCAACTTCCTCCCCTCCATCGGCCGGCTCAGCCGCTACCGGCCGCCGCAGGAGGGCTCCGCGCTCGGCGGCACCATCCGCAACGACACCGGCGTGTTCGAGGGCGCCGAGATCTCCATGTTCTACGATCCCATGATAGCCAAGCTGGTGACGCATGCGCCTACGCGCGAAGCGGCGATCGACCTGCAAGCCGATGCGCTCGACGCCTTCGTCATCGACGGCGTCGAGCACAACATCCCCTTCCTGTCCGCACTCATGCAGCACCCGCGCTGGCGCGAGGGGAGGCTCTCGACAGGCTTCATCGCCGAGGAGTTCAAGGGCGGCTTCAAGGCGCGCGGTGCCCAGGGGGAGGAGCTGCAGCTGCTGGCCGCGGTCGCCATCGCCATCGACC
>JBKKCB010000177.1:0-4735 GCA_046713545.1 Hyphomicrobiaceae bacterium
CCGCCGCCCAGCACGATCACATCGGGATCGAGCACGTTGACCACGCCCGCCAGTCCGCGCGCCAGTCGCGACGCATGACGATCGAGCGTCGCCTGCGCTTGTGCATCGCCGCCCTGCGCATGCACCACGATGTCTTCCGGCGGGAGGCTCCCGCCCGTCGCACGCGCATGATCGGCAGCGATGGCCGGGCCCGATACCCACGTTTCCATGCAGCCGCGGCGTCCGCACCAGCAGTGCGGGCCGGGATGCTCGTCCGGCGTCGCCCAGGGCAGGGGATTGTGTCCCCACTCGCCGCCGATGCGCAGCGGTCCATCCAGCACCTGCCGGTCGTGCACGAGACCGCCGCCACATCCCGTGCCGAGGATCACGCCGAACACCAGGCGCGCGTCCGCGCCCGCGCCGTCAACGGCTTCCGATAAGGCGAAGCAGTTGGCGTCGTTGGCGAGACGGACGGCCCGGCCGAGACGCGCCTCGATATCGCCCTGGAGTGGCTTGCCGTTGAGCCACGTCGAGTTGGCGTTGCGCACCAGGCCCGTTGCGGGCGACAGGGAACCCGGCATGCCGATTCCGACTGTGCCTTGCCGTCCCGCCGCGTCCTCGAGCCGTCCGGCGAGCTCGCAAATGGCCGCAATGGTCGCTGCGTAATCGCCTCGCGGCGCCGGCATGCGATGCCGCGCCACCTCGGCGCCGTCCGGCGTCATGGCCACGCCTTCGATCTTCGTGCCGCCGAGGTCGATGCCGATGCGAAGGCCCTGTGCGCTGGCGCTCATTCCTGCGTCCCAGCGCCGGCGTCCTCCGCAAGTATGTTGCGCGCCGGCTCGATGTCTTCGGGCGGCAGTCCGATGGACGAGCTGAACACCAGCAGCAGCGATTCGTCGTTGACCACGTGATCGAGCACCGCCGTCAGTATGCGAGAACTGCCGGCGTCACGCCGCAGGTCGTCGAGACTCACGCCCGTCGCCTGCAGGAACTGCATCATCCGCCCGGCGTCCGCCGCCAGGAACGCCAGCGCGTTGGCCGCGATCTCCTCTGCCCGACCGACGGACATTGCCGTCTTTTTGTCTCTCGGCGGCCACATGGAAACCCTCTCTTAACTGCCTTCCAGGGTCTTAAACAGTTGGTTAGCGTTTTGGTGGAGAGTGCACAGCAGCAGTTCCCTCGAATCAGTGCAAGAGGGTGGGTGCGGCGCAGGGTTGACGGGGCTCCATGACGTACCAGGAAACGATGCGCACGATCGACGGTCGTGGCCCGCGGGTCGCCGGGACGGCAAAGACCGTGCTGGTGGTCGAGGACAATGAGCTCAACATGAAGCTCTTCCACGACCTGCTCGACGCGCACGGGTACCGGACACTGCAGACGCGCAGCGGCATGGATGCGCTGCGCATCGCCCGCGAGCAGCGCCCCGATCTCATCCTGATGGATATACAGCTTCCCGAAGTCTCCGGCCTGGAAGTCACCAAGTGGCTCAAGGAGGACGACGACCTGCGCCAGATTCCTGTGGTCGCGGTCACGGCCTTCGCCATGAAGGGCGACGAGGAGCGCATCCGGCAGGGGGGATGCGAGGCCTATATTTCCAAACCCATTTCCGTCGTCATGTTCATCGAGACCGTTCGCCGCTTCATCGGCGAGGCGTGAGCCAGTGTGATGATCGAGAAATTCGCCGGTATTTGCACGACCTCTCAGAGCGAATTTCTCGATCTGAATCACACGAGCAAGATTGTGGTTCTAGTGCCTTTTTTTATTTCGAATTTCGCTCCCGAACCCAGCCGAGACCTTCGGCGAACTTCGGAATCGGGACACTAGGGTATTTGGGCCGGGGAGGCACGCCATGACAGCCCGCGTCCTCATCGTCGACGATGTCTTCGCCAATGTAAAATTGCTCGAAGCGCGGCTGTCGGCCGAATATCTGGAGATCCTCACCGCCTACAGCGGTACCGAGGCCCTGGACATCTGCACCCGTGAACGCGTCGACGTCGTGCTGCTCGACGTCATGATGCCGGGCATGGACGGTTTCGAGGTCTGCCGGCGCCTCAAGCAGTCACCGGGCACCATGCACGTGCCCGTCATCATGGTGACGGCTCTCGACCAGCCCTCCGACAAGGTTCAGGGCCTGGATGCCGGCGCCGACGACTTCCTGACCAAGCCCGTCGACGACATCGCCTTGGTGACGCGGGTCAAGAATCTCGCGCGCCTGAAACTGCTCGGCGACGAGCTTGCCATGCGCTCTTTGACGGCAGGCGAGATGGGGCTGGCAACCGCTGCTCATGCTGCCGCGCCCGACACCGTCGATGAACCTGGCCGCATCATCATCGTCGAGGATCATGAGCGCAGCGCCGCCCGCATGCGCGAGGCGCTGGCGCGGTCGCATTCCGTCATGGTGGTGGTGGATCTGCAGGAAGCGCTTTTGAAAGTGGCCGATGTCGGCTGCGACCTGCTCATGGTCAGCCTCAATCTCAGCCGTGCCGACGGCCTGCGGCTGTGCTCGCAGGTCCGCTCGCTGGAACGGACGCGCCATCTGCCGATGATCGTCCTGCTCGATCCGGGCGACGATGCGCGTCTCCTGCGGGCGCTGGACATGGGCGTCAACGACTACCTGATGCGCCCGATCGACCGCAACGAGATGCTGGCGCGCGTGCGCACGCAGATCAAGCGCAAGCGGCACGCGGACCAGCTGCGCATGCGGCTGGAACGCAGCGTCGAGCTTGCCATCATCGATCCTCTCACGGGCCTGCACAATCGGCGCTACATGGAAGGTCACTTGAAGACCCTGGTCGCGCAGTCGATCCAGTTCGACCGTCCCCTGTCCGTGCTGATTGCCGACATCGATCATTTCAAGGCCGTCAACGATACCTGGGGGCACGACATTGGCGACAAGGTGCTGCAAGAGTTCGCCATGCGCTTCAAGAGCAACATTCGCGGCATCGATCTCGCCTGCCGGCTGGGCGGGGAGGAATTCCTCGGCATCATGCCCGATACGGATATGCAGGGCGCGCTGCAGGTCGGTGAGCGGTTGCGCGCCTGCGTTGCCGGACAGCTGTTCGACGCCGAGGGCAGGGGTACGCTGCGGGTGACCGCCAGCGTCGGCCTCGCGACCCTGCAGAGCCGCCTCGATACGCCCGAGACGCTGTTCAAACGCGCCGACCAGGCCCTTTACGCGGCCAAACGCGAAGGCCGCAACCGCGTCATGACCGCCGCCGCGTGACTCCTGCGGTCCGCTCGCGCGGCCCTCGTTCCGCCAAATGATATGCAATATCAGAGTATTGCGATGTCATCTTAATGCCATGCGCGCGCAGCCGGGCGCCTGCCGGCGTTGCTGTTACCGCGAGAAATCCTTTGTTTCGACGCGCTTGCGCCGCACAGTTGAGTTAACGTTCCGTGTGCAACGTGTTGCAGGGGGCAGAAACTTCTGCCATCCTAAGGCCACTGAAATAGGGGACGAGCACCGGGCTGCGGCCGGTGCGCATCTGAAAATCAACAATCAAGATCCTCTCGAGGCTTGGGTCCGCCGCATCTCCCGAGCATCGAGTGGTGCCGGTCGGCTGTAGTGGCTGGAGTGGCCTCCTCGTTGATGCCACGTAAAGCCGGCTGGAAGCCAGGTGGACCGCCAACGCCCTCTTTGGTTCCATCTGGTCTAGTGCCGTGGTCTGTGATCCGCTCGGTTTCGTTAACCCCGCTGCCGAGATTGGTCACAGGCCCGGCCGAGGGCCGCCCTCACGAACACCATTGTGCCCCGGCCGCGTGTGCCGGTAGCGACGCATATGAACACGTGGGGAAACCGGGATGGCCCGGTCCAAGAAGCGACCAGCGGTCTACTTGATCTTGGTCTCTTTGAAAGCGACGTGCTTCTTTGCAACCGGATCGTACTTCTTGAAGCTCAGCTTGTCCGTCGACGTGCGTGGGTTCTTCTTCGTGACATAGAAGAAGCCTGTGCCGGCCGAACTGAGAAGCTTGATCTTTGTCGTGGCGGGCTTCGCCATTGCGCCCTCTTACCTTATGGATTGATGACGTGGAATGGGCCGCACTCTATCGCCGGATGCCCTGATGTCAAGGCGAGCCGGTCGGCGGTCATCCTCGGCCAGCAGGCCGGGTTATTGCTTCGGCGCCATCTCGTGCTTGGGCTGAGCGTCGCCGCCCTGTTTCATGCCGCCCATCATCGCCATGTTCTTGCAGCACGGGCACATGCCACCACTCATCATGGGCTTGTCCCCCGGTTTGTCGGCCATGGGATCGTTGGCTTGGGCCTGCTGCATACCCATGCAGCTCATACCGCCAGCCTGAGCGGTCGTACTGCTTTGCTGCTGCATGCTTCCGCACATCTGGGCGAAGGCCGTCCCGCCCAAGGCCAGGGTGAAGGCACCCGCTAAGAGAATGGTACGCATGGCTCGCTCCTATACCGCTGCTGAGCGATAAACTGCCACCAGCAAGAATGATGGGCCAGTCACGTATTCGTGGTGCGCCGATCCCGGTTGAAACTGACTCACGACCCGGCTGCCCGCTCCGGCGTCAGGAGTTCGCGGCGGAAGCTGCCGTTGCGGTTGTGATAGTAGGGCACCGGCGCCTTGGCGTCGTGCAGCTCGCCGGATTTGAGCCGGTCCGTCAGGTCTTCCAGGATCACGCGGGTGATGGGTGGAAGATCGAGACTGCGCGCCTCCTCGATCGTCATCCAGACGAGGCCAGACAATTCCTCCTCGGGTGCATCGGTCCGATGCGCGATCGCGGCCGCGTCGACGCAGAA
>JBKKCB010000178.1:0-7589 GCA_046713545.1 Hyphomicrobiaceae bacterium
GCCGCGAGCCTGACGCTGGCATCACGTGACGAGATGGCCGGCAAGATCATCGTGACCTTCGCCCCGTCTGCCGCCGACCGCTATCTTTCCACTGAACTTTTCGCGACACCGGCTGAGGCGACACCAGCGACTTGAAACCGAGATCCCTTCCCACTCGGGGAAGGGATCCCGCATCTTTCAAGCGGCCTGCTTGACGGGCTCGCCGTTCATGGCGAGCGTGCCGTCGCGCACGGTGAGGTCGACTGCCGCGCCATCCAGCACGTGTCCCGCCAGGATCTGCTCGGCGAGTGGATCCTGCACATATTTCTGAATGACGCGCTTGAGGGGCCGTGCTCCATACGCCGGATCATAGCCGCGGTTGGCAAGCCACGTCCGTGCGGCATCATCCAGCTTCAGCGTGATCTTGCGGTCGGCCAGCAATCTCTGCAGACGGCCGATCTGGATATCGACGATCGCGGCCATCTGCTCGCGCTTCAAGCGGTGGAACAGAATGATCTCATCGACGCGGTTGAGAAATTCCGGCCGGAACTTCAACTTCACTTCCGCCATCACGTACTCGCGCACCGCCGTGGTGTCTTCGCCTTCCTTCTGATTGACGAGGTACTCCGAGCCGATGTTCGACGTCATGATGATGAGCGTATTCTTGAAGTCGACCGTACGGCCCTGCCCATCGGTCAGCCGCCCGTCGTCGAGCACCTGCAGCAGCACATTGAATACGTCCGGGTGTGCTTTTTCGATCTCGTCGAACAGCACCACCTGATACGGCCGCCGCCGCACGGCCTCCGTCAGCGCGCCGCCTTCATCGTAGCCCACGTATCCCGGCGGCGCGCCGATGAGGCGCGCAACCGAGTGCTTCTCCATGTACTCGGACATGTCCATGCGGATGAGCGCCGTCTCGTCATCGAACAGAAACGCCGCCAGGGCCTTGGTCAGCTCGGTCTTGCCGACGCCGGTGGGCCCGAGGAACATGAACGAGCCGATCGGCCGGTTGGGATCCTGCAAACCGGCGCGCGCGCGGCGCACGGCCGTGGACACCGCCTGCACGGCCTCCTCCTGACCGATCACCCGCTTGCCGATCTGCTTTTCCATCTGCAGCAGCTTGTCGCGCTCGCCCTCGAGCATCCGGTCGACGGGAACACCCGTCCATCGCGACACGACCTGCGCAATATGGTCCGGCGTCACGGCCTCCTCGACCATGGCGGCGCGGCCATCGCCGGCTTCGGCGGCCTTGAGCTTCTTTTCCAATTCGGGAATGCGGCCATAGGCAAGCTCTCCGGCCCGCGCCAGGTTGCCCCGCCTCTGGACCTGCTCCAGCTCGAGGCGCGCAGCTTCCAGATCTTCCTTCAGCTTCTGCTGCTCGCCGAGTTTGCTTTTTTCCCGCTCCCACCGCGCCGTCAGGCTGCGCGATTTCTCCTCCAGATCGGAAAGCTCCGCCTCGAGCTTCCCAAGCCGGTCGCGTGACGCGGCGTCCTGCTCTTTCTTCAGCGCCTCACGTTCGATCTTGAGCTGGATCAGTCGCCGATCGAGCTCATCGAGCTCTTCCGGTTTGGAATCGACCTGCATGCGCAGGCGCGACGCGGCCTCATCCATGAGATCGATGGCTTTGTCCGGCAGAAAGCGGTCGCTGATATAGCGGTGCGACAGCGTTGCGGCTGCGACGAGCGCGCTGTCGGCTATGCGGACGCCGTGATGCAGCTCATACTTCTCCTTCAGGCCGCGCAGGATCGACACCGTGTCCTCCACGGTCGGCTCGTTGACGAAGATCGGCTGGAAGCGGCGTGCCAGAGCTGCGTCCTTCTCGATGTGCTTGCGATATTCGTCGAGCGTGGTCGCCCCCACGCAATGCAGTTCGCCGCGGGCCAGCGCCGGCTTGAGCAGGTTCGAGGCGTCCATGGCGCCCTCCGACTTCCCGGCGCCGACAATGGTGTGCAACTCGTCGATGAAGAGGATGATGCCGCCAGCGGCAGCCTGCACCTCCTGCAGCACCGATTTCAGCCTCTCCTCGAACTCGCCGCGATATTTGGCGCCCGCGATAAGCGCGCCCATGTCGAGGGACAGCAGCTTCTTGTCCTTCAGGCTCTCGGGCACGTCGCCCTTGAGGATGCGCAGCGCCAGGCCTTCGGCGATGGCCGTCTTGCCGACGCCCGGTTCGCCGATCAGCACCGGATTGTTCTTCGTGCGCCGCGACAGCACCTGGATGGTGCGGCGGATCTCCTCGTCACGGCCGATGACCGGATCGAGCTTGCCTTCGGCGGCCGCCTCGGTGAGGTCGCGGGCATACCGCTTCAAGGCGTCGTAGGCCTGTTCGGCGGACGCCGAATCAGCCGTGCGGCCCTTGCGAATGTCGTTGATCTGCGTATTCAATCCGGCCGCCGTGACACCGGCGTCCTTGAGAATGCCGCTGGTGTCGCTGGATGCCTCCACGGCCAGAGCCAGCAGCAGCCGTTCGGCCGTCACGTACTTGTCGCCGGCCTTCTCCGCGATCTTCTCAGCGGTATCGAAGACGCGTGCCATCTCCGGCACCATGTAGAGCTGCCCGGCACCGCCGCCGGACACCTTCGGGCGCTTGGCGAGCGCTCTCTCGACGGCCTGCAGCGCATCCTTGGGCCGGCCGCCGGCACGCTCGATGAGCCCAGCCGCGAGGCCCTGCTCGTCGTCGAGCAGCACCTTGAGGAGATGGGCCGGCGTGAACTGCTGATGGTCTTCGCGCAGAGCCAAGTTCTGTGCGGCCTGGACAAAACCCTTGGCGCGGTCGGAATAGATCTCGAAATTCATGTCATACCTCCTGAGCCCGGCCCTGTGCCTCGCAAGAGCGCCACCAGAACCGTCCGATACAACCGCGATCTGCCTCCGGGCCCAATGCGGCACCCCTCGGAGATCGTGTCGATCCTGATATAGTGCCGCCACGCCGGGTTCAAAAGAACCACCGTACCAGATAGATCTTTAAGCTTTTTTTCAGGAGCCGCGATGGCAGCGCCCACGACACCGCACCTCGTCACGCTTTGCCGCTATCCGGTGAAAGGGCTATCGCCCGAACGGCTCGAAACCGTCGCGATCGAGGCTGGCCAGACCATCCCTTTCGACCGCGCCTACGCCATCGAGAACGGACAGGGCCGGTTCGACCCGGACCAGCCCAAGCATCTTCCAAAGATTAATTTTCTGATGCTGATGCGCGATGAGCGGCTGGCGACGCTGACGGCCAAGTTCGATACGGCCACCGAGACCCTCAGCCTGTTCCGGGATGGCAAGCAGGTGGCGCGCGGTCAGCTGTCCACGCAAATCGGGCGTACGCTTATCGAGCAATTTCTCGCGGCCTATATGCAGGCCGAACTGCGCGGGTCACCGAAGATCGTCAGTGCCCCCGGCCACAGTTTCTCGGATGTGAGCGTCAAGTGCGTTCACATCGTCAACCTTGCAAGTCTACGTGAGGTGGAGCGACAGGCCGGCCGCAGCGTTGATCCCTTGCGCTTCAGGGCCAACCTTTACATCGACGGCCTGCAACCCTGGGCCGAATTCAGTTGGCTCGACAAGACTGTCAGCGTCGGCACGACGCAACTTCGCATCTTCACGCGAACGCAGCGGTGCGCGGCGACCGATGTCGACCCAAATACGGGCGCACGGGACATGGCCATTCCAGCAACCTTGCAGCGCGGCTGGGGCCACACCGACTTCGGCGTCTACGCCAAGGTCATCAAGGGCGGGCAAATCTCGACGGGCGATGCCGTCAGCATCGACTGACGGGGCAACCGTCAGACCGGTGTCTTGTCCTGAGAGCCCTCGTCGCGCTCGACCTCGACCACCGCGTCGGTGTCGCCGTTACTGGCCTCTCGGCGCGGGCGGCGTACGGGGCGGCGCAGAAACTCCGGCTGCTCGTTACCAGGCCCAAAGCGCTCGCGGCGCCGGCCGGGATTGTCCGCGCGAGCCGGTGGCGGGCCGCTATCGATCGTCGGCTGGGGTTCGGCAGCGCGATCCGGCGGCGGCTGGCGCGCTTCCTGCGGCTGCCTGGTCTCCTGCGGCTGACGGTCCTGCTGCCTATCGTTGCGGTCGTTGCGGTCCCGGAAGCGCCCCTGGTCGTGGCTGCGATGCTCACGATGCTGCTGCTGCCGGCCATCATCGTTGCGCTGTTGATCCTGAAAGCGCGGCTGATCCTGCTGATGGCGCGGCATCGGCGGCTGATCGCCCTGGCCCATATCGTCGCCCTGATCGTCGGAGCTCTCGTCCCCGTCCATCCCATCGGGTCGCGCACGAGGCCCGACGCCTCCGCCGTTCATCTCGCCGGACTGCACCTGCTGCTCGCGGTACGCCAGGATGATGCGGTTGTAATGTTCGGCATGCTGCAGGTAGTTCTCAGCCAGCACCGGATCCCCTGACGACTGGGCATCGCGCGCCAGCGAAAGGTATTTCTCCGCCACGTGGGCCGGCGTCCCCCGGACTTTCACTTCGGGTCCATTGGACTCGAAGCTCCTCGATAGGGGATTGTTACCCTTTCGATGATTATTATTGTGGCTGTAATTTTGGTTATGACTGTTGTTGTTGTTATTATTATTCCGGCCACGGCCGCGGCGATGCTGCTGTCCCTGCCTCATGGGCTCCCATTCTCACGCTAGTTGTAAAATCGTCCTGTTTCCGGCAAAGCGCCCCAAGCGCTCAATATCCCCTGCTCACAGCTATGCGTCGCTGCCAGACCTATCTTCGTCGATTGACGCACCCAAGCGGGCCAGAAGCCACTTGGCCATGGGACATTGAAATGATTGCTACTGTCATCTCGGAAATTCGGTGGTACCGACAAAGCCCGTTGCTAGCGCTTCGCGCTCGCCGTGGGTCTCACCGTCTGATGTCCCGACGTGGTGCCGACTTTTCAATCGGCCGAGATGGCTCGGGAACACCTTAGTCACTTTCACCTCTCAAACGGTAGCCCGAATGCACAGCAATTCCAAGCTTTTTTTTGGATATGGTCATTAGCGTGACCGGGCGGCC
This sequence comes from Hyphomicrobiaceae bacterium, assembly GCA_046713545.1. Classification (GTDB taxonomy): domain Bacteria; phylum Pseudomonadota; class Alphaproteobacteria; order Rhizobiales; family Hyphomicrobiaceae; genus CADEFX01. The sequence continues at coordinate 4,978 of JBKKCB010000178.1, forward strand.
ACACAGCGCGTCCTGCCTCCAAGATCAACCCAGATACGGGGATGCTCATCGGCGCCAAAACCATAACGTCTACATAAAGCGATAACCGCCGGGGCTTGCCCGTTTCCGACCTCGAGAACAACCCACCCTTTTGGGCGTAAGGCCGGGCCGGCGCCGGCGAGAATGGCTCGATAGGCAGACATTCCGTCGGGCCCGCCGTCCAGGGCCAAGCTCGGATCGAAGCGAGCAACTTCCGGTTCCAGCGAAGCTATATCTCCCCCTGCTATGTAGGGAGGATTGCTCACCACAATATCGAATGTGCCCGTCACGCCTGTCAGCCAGTCTGCCCATTGGAACTCGGCGCGATGCGCCACACCTGCCCGCTCGGCATTTCGCATTGCGACCTGCAGCGCCCCTGGTTCGATGTCCGTTCCAACTCCAGTCGCGCCTGGCAGTTCCGTCAGAGCCGCGAGAAGAATCGCCCCCGATCCGGTCCCGAGGTCCAGCACATGCGGACACGGCCTTCGTTCCACGTTCTCGTTTGCAAGAGTGACAACGGCGTCCACGACAATCTCGGTATCGGGCCTCGGATCGAGCGTGGCTGCATCGATCTCGAGCGACAGCGTGCGAAACTCTCGACGACCGAGGATGCGGGAGACGGGTTCGCGTTGCAGGCGGCGGTTCTCATACTCTGCGATCAAGGCGAGATCCGATTGCGAAAGAGGGCGCTCCGGACCAGCAATCAACGCCGTGCGCGAAATCCCTGCGGCTTCTGCCACCAGAATGCGTGCATCGAGTTCCGGCGTGTCGACGCCGGCGCCCCTGAACTTTGCCGCCAGCCGACGCACGGCGCCTCCGACCGTTTCCGCCGCCGGCGCGGATCGCCCAGGATCACGCATTGCCCGCACTGTTCATATCGGCGAGCTGGCCCGCCTGGTGTTCGGTGATCAACGCATCGACGAGTTCATCCAGCGCATTGCCTTCGAGAACCTCGCCAAGCTTGTGCAAAGTCAAATTGATGCGATGGTCGGTCACGCGGCCTTGCGGGAAGTTGTATGTGCGGATGCGCTGCGACCGATCGCCCGAACCGACCTGCCCTTTGCGCGCCGCCGCCCGCGCGTCGGCCGCCTGCTGACGCTCCAGCTCGTAGATGCGCGAGCGCAGAACCTGCATGGCCAGCCGCCGGTTCTGGTGCTGCGATTTCTCCGCCGAAACCACCATGATCCCGGTCGGAAGATGCGTAATGCGCACGGCCGATTCGGTCTTGTTGACATGCTGGCCGCCGGCCCCGCCCGCCCGCATGGTGTCGATGCGCAGATCTTCCGCCTTGATGTCCACGTCGATGTCTTCGGCCTCTGGCAGCACCGCCACCGTCGCGGCCGACGTGTGAATGCGTCCGCCCGCTTCCGTGACCGGGATACGCTGCACGCGATGCACGCCCGACTCGAACTTCAGCCGCGCAAACACGCCTTTTCCCGAGATCGACGCGATGATTTCGCGGTAGCCGCCCAGATCGTTGTCGGACGCGCTGATAAGCTCAGTCGTCCAGCCGCGCTGCTCCGCATAACGGCTGTACATGCGAAACAGGTCGGCGGCAAAAAGGGCCGCCTCGTCGCCGCCCGTGCCCGCCCGGACTTCGAGGATGGCGCTTCTTTCGTCGGCCGCATCCTTGGGCAGAAGCAGGATCTTCAGCTTGTCCTCGAGCACGGCCGTGCGCGCGCCGAGCGCGTCGCGCTCCTCCCGGGCCATTTCGGCAAGTTCCCGGTCGGGCGCAGGGGCGCTCAGGATCGCATCCAGATCCTTGCGTTCGCGCTCGATGCGGCGCAGCTGATTGATGGTCGTCACCACAGGATCGAGTTCGGCAAACTCCTTGGAAAGCTTGACGAACGTCGCCTGTCCCGAACCCCTGTTGAGCTCGGCCTGGACAGCCTCCCATCGTTCGACCAGACGGTCGAGCTTGTCGCGTGGTATCGAAGACATTGTGTGTGCTTGGTGCTCAGGTCACTACGTCGCTCAGGCCGATTGTAGCAGCGGACGCGGACTCTAGTCCTAACGCGAAGCCTGACGCAATTTGTCAGACTTGCGCAAGCGTGGATCTCCGACTTCGACCCAGCGCATCCCGTCCCGCCAGGGCGCCAGATGGACAATCAAGGCGTTCGCCGCCGGGCGGACCGCCTGCGCGACCGGCTCGGGCAATGCCGAAACGGCACGCATGATCAGTGACGGCTGCGCCTGCGCAAGCCAAATCACGGCCCCGATAAGGGCGACGGGCGCGGACAGCGCGAACAGGGTCCTGGCGGCGCGCCTGGTCCGGCGTTTGACACGGCGCGTCGTCGTCGGGTCTTGCAATGCCTGCCTCTTGCGGCGTCCCCGAGCCATCGCCCGCACCAGCGGATGTCTCCTATCGAGCGTGGCGGCAACTGCCTTTGCCGAGATACCGGGCTCCGACTGGGTGGCAGGCACCTGCTCCAGTCCGGCCGGGCCCACTTGATCGCGGATACGCGTCAGGATGGGACGGGTGTCGACACGATACAGCTTGCCGAGTTCGGTCACGATACGCACGGTTTCGGGCCAGGCCGGGAAAGCCCGCACCTGACCGGCCTCGAGCAGTTTGATCACGCCGGGTGTGGTCT
>JBKKCB010000179.1:0-11081 GCA_046713545.1 Hyphomicrobiaceae bacterium
ACATCATCGTCGAGGGCTAGACAGCGATGACCGCGGTTGCTTCCGCTCCCAAAACGGCCGTCTCCGGACCGATCGATCCCATCACCGTCGAAGTCATCGGCAATGCGCTCGCCTCCATCGTCGAGGAGATGGGCGAGACGCTGGTGCGCGCGTCCTACTCGACCAATATCAAGGAGCGGCGCGACAGCTCGACGTGCCTGTTCGATGCCAACGGCAGGACGCTGTGCCAGGCGTCGCACATTCCCATCCATCTGGGATCGCTGATTGGTGTCGTCGGCGAGATCGCCAAGCGGTTCGACCTCAAGGACATCCGCGAAGGCGACGTGTTCATGGGCAACGACGCTTATACCGGCGGCGGCACGCACCTGCCCGACATCGTTCTCGCCGAGCCGATCTTCTACAAGGGAGAGCTTGTGGCGTGGGCGACCAACACGGCGCATCATGCCGACTTCGTCGACCGCAGCCACGCGCACATCTTCCAGGAGGGCATCCGCATTCCGCCGGTGCGCCTCTATCGCGAAGGCAAGCTGGTGCAGGACATCCTTGATCTCGTCCTGCTCAATCTGCAGGTGCCGCGCGAACGCCTGAACGATCTGCGTGCGCAGATGGCCGCCAATCGCCAGGGCATCGAGCGCTTCAAGAACCTCTGCGATCGCTATGGCAAGGACCTGCTGCTTGCGGCCGGCGACGCGCTGCTCGACTATGCCGAACGACTCACGCGCGCCGGTATCCGTACGATCCCATCCGGCGTCTATACGTTCGAGGACGTGTACGAGAGCAATGAACTGGATGGTACACTGACCTTCAAGGCGCGCATCGCGGTGAAGGGTGACGAGATTCATCTCGATTTTGATGCCCCGCCGCAGGTGCGGGCGGGAATCAACCTCGTGGAAACCGGATTGCTGGCGACGGTCTATTACGCCATCAAAGCGCTGATCGGTCCCGAGATCCCGGCCAACGCCGGTCTGTTCCGGCCCATTCATGTCACGGCGAAAAAGGGCACGATCCTCAATGCGGCGCCGCCCGGCGCGGTGAACTCGCGCCTGCATACGGGACAGCGGGTCGTCGATCTCATTTTCGGAGCGCTGGCGCCAGCCCTGCCCGACCGCATCATCGCCGCGTGTAATGGGGCCTGCATCAACTCCACGTTCACGGGCATCAATCCGCGCACGGGCGAGTTCTATGTGTATCTCGAAACCATCGGCGGCGGCTTCGGGGCACGCGCGACCAAGGACGGACTCGACGGCGTGCACGTGCATCTGACCAACACGTCCAACCTGCCGGTGGAAGCGCTCGAGACCGAATATCCGCTGGTGCTGGAGCGGTACGAGCTGGTCGATGGGTCGGGCGGCGCGGGTCAGTATCGCGGCGGCATGGGTCTGTTCCGGCAGGTGCGGATCGAGGATCACGAGTGTCGCACGTACATTCACGGCTCCCGCTTCACGCGCGGACCGTGGGGACTGTTCGGTGGTCACGACGGCGGCTGTGCCCGCTTCGATTTCGACGAGGGCGTGCAGTTTCCCGCCAAGGCGCGGGCGGTGCTGCAATCAGGGCAGCGCGTCTACATCACGACGCCGGGAGCGGGCGGCTACGGCGATCCCGGCAACCGCGAGCGCGAGGCCGTGCGACAGGATCTGCGCGAGGGACGCATATCCGCGGACAGCGCACGCAAGGCCTATGGTCTGGACGACTAGATAAAAAAGGATCCGTCATGTCTCACATCAAGCACGACCCAAACACCCGTCATCTGGTTTCGCGGCGCCGGTTGCTTCAGGGCGCGGCTGCCAGCACGCTGGCCGGCCCGATGCTCTTGACCCCCGCACGCGCGCAGGCCAAGGACACGATCGTGTTCGCGCTGTCGAGCTATCCGCCATCATTGCGGCCGTGGGCGAACACCGGCACCGCCGCCGTGACGGTCAAGCTGCAGACGATGCGTGGGCTGCTGGGCTATGACGCGGCGGGGGAGCTGCGCGGCGAGCTGGCCGAGTCCTGGAAGCAGGACGGCACCTCGGCCTGGGTGGTGACGTTGCGCGAGGGCGCCAAATTCCACGATGGCGAACCTGTGAACGCCGAGGCCGTGCGCACCAGCTTCCAGACAATGGTGGATGAGAAGTCGTCGGCCTATTTTCGTGCCCGCGTCAACGCCCTGCTCGACAAGATCGAAACACCTGATGCGCGCACCGTGCGCTTCGTCATGAAGCAGCCGTCCGTGACGTGGCCATATCTGCTGGCCAGTCCGCATATGCCGATCATCTCGCCCAAATCGACGGAGGCCAATCCGGCCGGTGCCGGGCCTTACCGCATCACGGATACGGAGCGCGGCACACGCATCGATCTGGAGGCGTTCGACGGCTACTACCGCAAAGGCAAGCCGGCGACGAAGAAGCTGCGCTTCATCGCCTACCAGGATGAGAACCTGCGCGTCGCTGCCCTCGAGGCCGGCGATGTGGATATCTCGGAATACATTCCGTGGCAGAACATGGCGGCGGTGGAGAGGAACCCCAACCTCACGCTGGATACGCTGGACGGGCCGTTCCTGTACGTCGTGTTCAATACCCAGCAAGGGCCGTTCGCCAACGCAAAATTGCGCGAAGCCATCGCCTACGCCATCAACCGCGACGAGATTGTCAAGGCCGCGTTCTTTGGGCGAGGCTCGCCGCTCGCGGGGCTGCCGTTTGCGAAGGGCTCGCCCTACGCCAACGCCGCCGGAGCCAATCACTGGAAGACCGATCTGGACAAAGCCAAGAAAGCGCTGGCGGAAGGCGGGCAGCCCAACGGCTTCAAGACCACGCTGCTTGCCACGAGTACATACGGGATGCACAAGGACGCGGCCGAGGTCATCCAGCAGAACCTCAAGCCCCTCGGCATCGAGGTGACGCTGGCGGTGCCTGACTGGGCCTCGCGTGTCAATCTCGGCAACCGCGGACAATACGAGTTCGCGATCAATGGCACGGCCGGCGATTTCAACGATCCCGACGCGCTGACGTCGCTGCTGGCCGGCGGGCAGACCGGCTCTTACGCGCGCTCGTTCGGGTATTCCAATCCCAAGGTGGACGAGTTGCTGGACAAGGGCCGCGCCGAATTCGACCCGGACAAGCGCAAGGCGATCTATCGCGAGCTCGAGACGGTGGCATTGCAGGACGCTGCCCTCGTCGGCCTTGCGTGGCGGTCGCAAGGCTATGGCCTGAAGAAGTCCGGCAAGGGTTTCAAAAACCTGCCGGGCGCGCTGACCTTCTTCTCCGGCATCACGCTGGAGGATTTGGCGTTTGGGTGAACGACTGGTCCCCTCTCCCCATGAAGAATGGGGAGAGGGGACAAGCGTCTCTCCTCCAAGGAGCATCCAACGGTATCCGCATGGCCTATGTGCTCCGCCGCCTCGGTGTATCCCTCGTCCTGATCTGGCTGGTCGCCACGCTGATCTTCGCGGTGCTCCGTCTCATTCCAGGCGACCCGGCGGAGATGCTGCTGTCGAGCGGCGGCGTCGCGCCCGACCCTGCGGCCGTGACGGAGTTGCGGGAACGGCTGGGCCTGGAGCGGCCGGTGCTGGAACAGTATGGCGCATTTCTGCGCGGGCTCCTGCGGTTCGATCTCGGCAATTCCATGCAGGATGACCGGCCCGTCATCGACGAGATCGTGCGCCGCCTGCCGCGGACGCTTGAGCTGGTGGTTTCTGCGACCGTCCTGTCGATCCTGATTGGACTGCCGCTGGGCGTCGCGGCTGCGCTGCGCCGCGGGCGCCCCCTCGACCAGGTGCTGTCCACGCTCTCGAGCTTCTTCATGTCGGTGCCGGTGTTCGTGACGGGCACATTGCTGGTGTTGCTCTTTGCGCAGAAGCTGCGATGGGTGCCGGCGGGCGGGTTCGTGGCGTTCACGACGGACCCCTTCACGCATCTCAAGATCCTGCTGATGCCGGCTATCACCATCGCACTGGGCTTGTCGGCGGTGGTATTCCGCATGGTGCGCACGACAACCCTGGAAATGCAGAGCCGCGATTGGGTGCGCACGGCGCGCGCGAAGGGCCTGCCGGAGGAGCAGGTCATTCGCCGGCATGTGGTGCGCAATGCGCTTGGGCCCGTACTGACCGTGATCGGGTTGCATATGGGCACGCTGCTCGGCGGCACGGTGCTCGTGGAGTACGTGTTCAACTGGCCCGGCCTCTCGGGCTTTCTCGTGCGCGCCGTGGAGCAGCGCGACTATCCGGAGGTGCAAGGCATCGTGCTCGTGATCTGCGCCCTGTTCGTCCTGCTGAATCTCGCGGTGGATTTGCTTTACGCGGTGCTCGATCCGCGCGTGCGGCATGGTTGAGGCCATGCTGGCAAGCCTCGCCCACCTTCCCTGGCGGCGCATCGGCTGGCCTGTGGCGCTGGTCGCACTGCTGGTGGTGCTGGCGCTGCTGGCTCCCGTCATTGCGCCGCATGATCCCGTGCGCATGGACGTCAACGCGCGGCTGGCCGGGCCGTCGGCGCAGCACTGGCTCGGCCAGGACGAGTTCGGGCGCGACGTGCTTTCGCGGCTGCTGTGGGGCGCGCGCGCGTCGCTGGCCGTGGCGCTGATGTCGGCGGTGATCGCGGCCATCATCGGCGTGACGATCGGGCTCATCGGCGGCTATTTCGGTGGCGTTGCGGAATTGCTTACGGTGCGCCTGACGGACGTGATCCTGTCGTTTCCGCCGATCCTGCTGGCGCTGCTGATCGTGACACTCGCTGGGCCGGGCGCAGGGACGCTGATCTTCGCGCTCTCGATCCTGTATGCTCCGGGGTACGCACGCGTGACATTCGGCGAGGTGCTGTCGGCGCGGCAGCTGGAGTACGTCGAAGCCGCGCGCGCATCGGGCGCAACGCCGCTGCGTGTGCTCGGCCGCACGATCCTGCCCAACGTGTTCCCGCCGATCCTGGTGCAGTTTTCGCTGACCGTGGGCGCGGCTATCGTTATCGAGTCCGGCTTGAGCTTCCTCGGCCTCGGCGTGGTGCCGCCGACGCCGTCCTGGGGCCTGATGATCCGCGGCGCGCGCGCCACCATGGAGCAGAACTGGTTGCTCCTGCTGTGGCCCTGCGCCGCGCTCGTGCTCACCATCCTCGCCGTCAACAGGCTATGCGATGCGTTGCGCGATGCCTTCGACCCGCGGCTCACGTCGCTGGCCCCGCACGCGACGATGGCCGACGCGCTGATCCGGCCTTGCGCAAGCGGCATGGCCGACATCGCGCGCGCGACGGACACCACGCCGCTTCTCGAGGTGCGTGACCTCGAGACAAGATTCGAGACAGCAGACGGGCCGTTCAAAGCCGTGGCCGGCGTGTCGTTCGCGATCAAGCGCGGCGAGACGGTGGCCGTCGTCGGCGAATCCGGCTCGGGCAAGTCGATGACCGGCCTGTCGATCCTCGGGCTGGTGCCGAGGCCTTCAGGCCGCGTCGCCGCTGGGTCCATCGTCTTCACCGGCCGCGACGGCGTGCGTCGCGATCTGGTGCAGCTCGACGAGGCCGGGATGCAGGGGGTACGCGGCAACGAGATCGCCATGATCTTCCAGGAGCCGATGACAAGCCTCAATCCGGTGTATTCGGTCGGCGAGCAGATCGGCGAGGCCATCCGGCGGCATCGCGCCATGTCCCGCATCGAAGCCCACCGCGAAGCCACCCGGCTGCTCGACTCGGTGGGCATTCCGGATGCCCAGCGCCGCGTCGATGACTTTCCGCATCAGCTGTCCGGGGGCATGCGGCAGCGCGCCATGATCGCCATGGCGCTGGCCTGCGATCCCGTGCTGCTCATTGCCGACGAGCCGACGACGGCGCTCGACGTGACGATCCAGGCGCAGATCCTCGATCTGCTGCGGACGCTGGGCACCGATTCAGGCCGGCCGCTGAGCATGATGTTCATCACGCACAATCTCGGCATCGTGGCCGAGCTCGCCGACCGCGTGATCGTGCTCTACGCCGGGCGCATCATGGAGGAAGGCGACGTGCGCGCCATCTTCCGCCGGCCGCGCCATCCCTACACGCGCGGGCTGCTTGCCTCGATGCCCGAAGCCGGCGTGTCCCAGCTCGACAGCCGCGACCGGCCGCCGCTGCGCGCCATCAGCGGACAGGTTCCAAGCCCGCTCAATCTGCCGCCGGGCTGTCCGTTCGAGCCGCGCTGCGACATGGCACAGCCGGCCTGCCGCGTCGAGGTGCCGGCGCTCGCGGACGTGGGCGAAGGCCATCGCTCCCGGTGTTTGAGATGGAGCGAGCTGTGACCGCGCCCCTCGTCCAGGTGGAGAATCTGACGCGCCATTTCGCCGGCAAGCGCGGGCTGTTGGCCTGGAGCGCGCCGCCCATCCGCGCCGTGGAGGATGTGAGCTTCAACATCGAACCGGGCGAGGTCGTGGGCCTCGTCGGCGAGTCAGGCTCCGGCAAGAGCACGATCGGGCGCACGCTGCTGCGCCTCGTCGAACCGACGAGTGGGACAGTGCGCTTCCGGGGCGACGACATCAGCAAGGTGTCCTCGGGCGCACTGCGCAAGCTTCGCCGGCACATGCAGATCGTGTTTCAGGACCCGTATGCGAGCCTCGATCCGCGCAAGCGCGTGGAAGACATCGTCGGCGACATCCTCGATATTCATGGGCTGGCATCAGGCGCGCGCCGCCGCGAACGCATCGCCGAGCTGCTGTCGGAGGTGGGGCTTGGACCTGAGCATCTGACACGCTTCCCGCATCAGTTCTCGGGCGGCCAGCGGCAACGCATCAGCATCGCCCGCGCGCTGGCATCGGACCCGGATTTCATCGTGGCGGACGAGCCGGTGTCGGCGCTTGATGTGTCGGTGCAGGCGCAGATCGTCAACCTGCTGGCGGACCTGCGGCGGCGGCGCGGGCTGACCATGCTGTTCGTGTCGCACGATCTGTCGGTGGTGGAGTACCTGAGCGACCGCGTGATCGTGCTGTATCTGGGGCGCATCGTCGAGCTGGCCCCCGCACGCGAGCTGTACGCACGGCCGCGACATCCTTATACGCGCGCGCTCCTGTCGGCGACGCCGGTGCCCGATCCCGACGCCAAGCGCGCGCGCATCGTGCTCTCGGGCGAGCTGCCGAGCCCCGCCAATCCGCCGAAGGGCTGCGTGTTCCACACGCGCTGCCCGCACGCCGCCGACATCTGCCGCCGCGAACCCCCGCGCCTCGAAGAGACATCGCCGGGCCACACCGTCGCCTGCTGGCGCAAGGACGAGATTTGAGGGAAATGCCATGGCGTCGGGCCGTGTGCCGTGGCTAAACTTCACCCCATAAGAGCAAACGGCCGGGAGGACACGCCGATGAAGGTCGAGCGGATCGAGACGCTGCACTGCGATGCCGGGTGGCGCAACTATCACTTCGTCAAGCTGACCACGGACAGCGGCATTGTCGGCTGGAGCGAGTTCGACGAAGGCTTCGGCTCCCCTGGCGTGGGTACGGTGATCGAACGGCTGGCCCCGCGCGTGGTCGGCCAATCGGCCAACGCACACGAGCGCATCTATGCAGAGCTTTACTGCGCCACCAGACCCGCCGCGGGCGGCGTCGTAGCCGAGGCCATGGGTGCCATCGAGAACGCGCTGCTCGACGCCAAAGCCAAATCGCTCGGCGTGCCATGCTACGAATTGCTCGGCGGCAAGGTACGCGACCGCATTCGCCTGTACTGGTCGCATTGCGCCACGTGGCGCATCAATCATCCGACGTTCTACAAACCCGCCATCACCGATCTCGACGGCGTGAAGGCCATGGGCCGCGAGGTGCGCGAAAAGGGCTTCTCCGCGCTCAAGACCAACATCTTCATCTACGAGGACGGGCAGAAGAATCCGCGCGGCTGGCGCCCAGGCTTCGGCGCGCCGTTCTATCCCGAGCTGAATGTCGACAAGGCGGTGCTGCGCAATCTGCGCATGCACCTGGAAGCATTCCGCGACGGTGCAGGCCCCGATGTCGACCTGTTGCTGGATCTCAACTTCAACGCCAAGACCGAGGGCTATCTCAAGATCCTGCGCGAGATCGAGGACATCGAGATGTTCTGGGTCGAGATCGACACCTATTCTCCCGAAGCGCTCGGCTACATCCGCCGCCAGAGCCCGCATCCCATCTCATCCTGCGAAACGCTGCTGGGGTTGCGCGAATTTCTTCCCTACTTCCGCGAGCAGGCCATGGACGTGGCGATCGTCGATACGCCGTGGAACGGGGTGTGGCAGTCGATGAAGATTGCCGCGGCAGCCGAGGCGCACGAGGTCAACGTCGCGCCGCACAACTTCTACGGCCATCTGTGCACGATGCAGAACGCACACTTCGCCGCCGCCGTGCCGAACCTGCGCATCATGGAAATCGATATCGACCGGCTGCCGTGGGACCACGAGCTGTTCATGACGCTGCCCAAGATCGAGGACGGTCATCTGGTGATGACCGACGCGCCGGGCTGGGGCTGCGATCCCAACGAGGAGGCTGTGCGGGCACGCCCGCCGAAGGCGCCGCCGGGACTTCTGAACTACGGCAAGAAGAGCTGAGCTTCAGCCCTTCTCCTTCTCATAGCGCGCCTTGGTTTCGGCATTCATGGGATAGAGGCCCGGCAGCGCCGCGCCTTTGTCGACCTCGCGCATGACCAGGCTTCCATGCGCTCCTGCTCGGGGCCCTGCTCGACCATCATGTCGACGAGCGCGGCAGGGATGAGCACCGCGCCGTCGTCATCGACGACGACCACGTCATCGGGAAACACGGCGACGCCGCCGCAGGCGATGGGCTGCTGCCAACCGACGAACGTGAGACCGGCAACCGACGGCGGCGCGGCCCCGCCCTGACACCATACCGGCAGCTTGGTGCCGAGGACGCCGGCGACATCGCGCACGACGCCGTCGGTCACCAGACCGGCGACCCCGCGCTGCTTCATGCGCGCGCACAGGATGTCGCCGAAGATGCCGGCATCCGTCACGCCCATCGCGTCCGCGACGGCAATGCAGCCGGCCGGCATGGCCTCGATGGCGGCCCGCGTCGAGGTCGGCGAGGACCAGGACTCAGGGGTCGCCAGATCCTCGCGCGAGGGGACGAAGCGCAGCGTGAAGGCGCGCCCCACGAGCCGCGGCTGACCCGGCGCCAGCGGCCGCGTGCCGCGCATCCACACGTTGCGCAGGCCCTTCTTCAGCAGGATGGTGGTGACGGTGGCCGTGGAGACCGCCGATAGCGTTTCGATAATCTTGGGCGCGAGTGTCATTGGGATCTCCATAGGGGAATGGGGAGGACGCATACCTCACCGGCTCTCTTGGCGCCACCCACTCAGCCGCCGACCGTCGTGCGGCGGCGCAGGCTCAGGAGCCACACGCCGACGGGCCACAGCAACGCGGCAATGGTCATCGCCGCCAGGATCGACGCCACCGGCCGGCTGAAAAACGGCAGGAGGCTGCCGTCGGACTTGATGAGGGAGGTCACGAAACTCTGCTCCACCATCGTTCCCATGACGATGCCGAGGACCATGGCTGCGACCGGGTAGCCGTTGCGCTCCATGACGAAGCCGAAGACGCCGAAGGCCGCGACAGTGAGCACCGCAAACAGGTTGTTGCCGGTCGCAAACGATCCGACGGCGCACAGCAGGACGATGACCGGCATGATCGACGCCCGGGGCGCGCGCAGGATGCGGCTCGCCAGGCGGATCATGATGAGCCCGAGCGGGATCATGATGATGTTGGCGAGGATGAAGATGATGTAGAGCGCGTACATGCTGGAGGCGCGCTCGGTGAACAGCGTCGGCCCCGGGTTCAGGCCCTTCATGTAGAGCACGCCGATGGCGATGGCGGTGATGGTGTCGCCGGGGATACCGAACAGCAGGGCCGGCACCCACCCGGAGGCCAGGCTGGCGTTGTTGCTGGCGCCAGCCTCGATCAGGCCTTCGGGATGACCGGTGCCGAACTTTTCCGGGGTCTTGGAAAAGCGCTTGGACATGGAGTAGCTGACCCAGGCTGCCATGTCGGCGCCGGCCCCGGGCAGGACGCCGATGATGATGCCGACGATGTTGCCGCGGATCTGCGGCTTGACGTATTGGCGGGTCAGCGCGATCTGGCCTTTGAGAATGCTGCCGAACCGTCGCACGGCCAGCCTGGGCGGCTCGGGCTGCAACATGGCACGCATGACCTCTGCGACGGCGAAGACGCCGACCAGGGCCGGGATCGGTTCGATGCCGCCCAGCAGATCAGTGAGGCCGAACGTGAAGCGTGGCGTGCCGGCCGGATTCTCGATGCCGATGAAGGCCACCAGCAAGCCGATCAGCATGCTCGCAATGGCCTTGACGGGCGATGAGCGCGCCACCAGCGTCGCGCACATCAGGCCGAGGAAGGCCAGCCAGAAGTATTCGTAGGTAGAAAAACTGAGCGCAATCTCGGCCAACGGCGGCGCCAGCAGCATGAGCGAGAGCGTGCCCGCGATGCCGCCGAGCGCGCTGAACCACAGGCCGATGCCGAGCGCCATCTCGGGCTGACCCTTGCGGGTCATGGCGTAGGCTTCGTCGGTGTAGGCGGCAGAGGCGGGCGTGCCGGGAATACGGAGAAGGGCGCCGGGAATGTCGCCCGAGAAGATCGCCATGGCGGAAGCGGAGATGATTGTCGCGACGGCGGCGATGGGCGAGAGGTAGAAGGTGACCGGCACCAGCAACGCGGTAGCCATGGTCGCGGACAAGCCCGGCAGCGAGCCGACCACGAGGCCATAGATCGACGCCAGCAGGATGGCAATCAGAACATCGGTCTGAAAGACCAGCGCGAAAGCATCCATATAGACGTTCATGTGCGCGTCACCACGGGTACGCGAGGAGGCCGAAAGGCAACGGCACACGCAGCAGTTTGGCGAACGCGAGATGGACGAAGGCTGGCGCGATCAAGGCCAGCGGCACGGCCAGACGCCAACGCGCACCCAGCGCCAGTGCGGCGGCAAGCACAACCGCGGCGGCGGTCAGCAGGAAGCCCAAACGCTCGACGGCGATGACATAGAACACGAGCAGCCCGGGTGGAATGAGGGCCATCAGCCCTTTCTGCCAGCCGTGCGATTGCGCTTCGATCCGCGTCTCGTCGCTGTGCGCGGCGAGATCAGCCTCCGCCTGATCCTCGAAAACGCGGCCGACGCC
>JBKKCB010000180.1:0-7591 GCA_046713545.1 Hyphomicrobiaceae bacterium
ACGAACGGCGAGCGGCCGATGAAGTCGCGGCAGTGCTTGTCGCAGTGATCGAGCTCCTTGCGCACCGCAAGCTCGGTCGGCTGCTCGTAGATCCGTCTCAGCTCCGCCAGACTGCCGATTTCCATGCGTTCATTCCTTTGCAAAGGCAATTGTCGATCTCACCGCGCGCCGCCAGTCCGCGTATCGCGACTCGCGTTCCCCGGCATCTATTTTCGGCGTGAACCGCGTGTTGAGCTTCCACAGCTCGGAAAAGCCCTCCATGTCCGGCAGCACTCCGGAATGCTGGCCGGCGAGCCAGGCGGCACCCATCGCCGTCGTCTCAAGCACCATCGGTCGATCGACCGGCGCATCGAGAATGTCGGCCAGGCACTGCATGGTCCAGTCGCTCGCCACCATGCCGCCGTCGACGCGCAGCACCATGCCGGCCGTGGGCGCCCAGTCGCGGCGCATCGCCTCGGTGAGATCGCGCGTCTGATAGCACACCGACTCGAGCGCCGCGCGCGCGAGTTCGGCGGCGCTGGTCGCGCGCGTCATGCCGAACAGGGCGCCCCGGGCATGCGGTTCCCAGTAGGGCGCACCGAGCCCGACGAACGCCGGCACGAGATATACCCGCTGCGCCGGATCAGACTTGGCGGCAAGGTCGCCGCTCTGCGAAGCCGACGCGATAATGCCGAGGCCGTCGCGCAGCCACTGCACCGCGGCGCCGGCGATGAAAATGGCGCCTTCGAGCGCGTAGGTGCGCTGACCGCGCAGCTGATAGGCGATGGTCGTGAGAAGGCGGTTGCTCGACACGATGGGCTGCGCGCCCGTGTTGAGCAGCGCGAAGCAGCCTGTGCCGTACGTGGCCTTCATCATGCCGGGCGTGAAGCAGGCCTGGCCGATGGTGGCCGCCTGCTGGTCACCCGCCACGCCGCGGATCGGCAGCGCCGCGCCCAGGATCGTCGGCACCATCGTGCCGAAGTCGGCCGAGCAGTCGCGCACCTCCGGCAGCACGCTGCGCGGCACGCAGAACAGCCGCAGCAGCTCGTCGTCCCACTCGCCCTTGCGGATGTCATAGAGCAGCGTGCGCGACGCGTTGGTGGCATCGGTGGCGTGCACCTTGCCGCCCGTCAAACGCCAGATCAGAAAACTGTCGATGGTGCCGAACGCGAGCTGGCCTTTGTCGGCCGCGGCCCGCGCCCCGCTCACGTTGTCCAGCAGCCATGCGATTTTCGTGGCCGAGAAGTACGGATCGAGCAGCAAACCCGTCTTCGCCGTGACGCCCGGCTCGCACCCCTCGTCCTTGAGCTTCTGGCACACGTCGGCTGTGCGCCGGTCCTGCCACACGACGGCGCGATGAATCGGCCGGCCCGATTTGCGGTCCCAGATCACGCACGTTTCGCGCTGGTTGGAAATGCCGACGGCAGCGATATCGGCGGCGATCGTGCGGGCATTCGAGATCGCCTCGCGCGCCGTCGCAACGGTGGTCGACCAGATATGCTCCGGATCGTGCTCGACCCAGCCTGACACCGGAAAGTGCTGCGGAAACTCCCTCTGGCCGAACCCAACCGGATTCAGGGCCTCATCGAAGACAATGGCGCGGCTCGACGTCGTGCCCTGGTCGAGAGCGAGGATCTTGCTGGCCATGATGGCGGTCCGGTTGCGTCATACCAAGCCTACGGGAGGTCTGATGGGCTGGGCAAGCCATTGATCTCTGGAGCTGAACAGCACAGGCCTTACGTCCTTGCGAGCGGGGAGGCGCTGGCGAAGCGAACAGACCTCGGGTATGATGGGGTGTCATGACCGCGGAGACCGAAAACCTCGTGTTGGAGCACCTGCGTCACATCCGTGGGACGGTGGATCGCGTGGCGGGTGACGTGTCGGAGCTTAAGACGCGTGTGAGCCGCCTCGAAATGAGTCTTGCTCAAGTGCAGGTTTCGCTCGGTCATATCCAAGTGACGCTGGCCGAGCATTCGACGCGCATGGATAAAATTGATACGCGCCTCGATCGCATCGAAAAAAGGCTGGAGCTGGCGGACGCCTAAGCCAACCTACCCGCCCTTCTTTGCCTGGTACTTGTCGATCTCCCTCTGGATCGCCGCCTGCGATTCCTTGCCCGCCGTCTCGTGCTTGACCTTGGCATCGTCGTAGCTGTGCACGCGCATGCTGTTGGAGCCGCGCTGGAAGTGCGGATGGACGTAGCGCGCCATCAGCTCGTAGCTGCGCTGCGTTTCCGCCCAGTCGGCCCAATTGTGCGCGAGCAGCAGCACCGCCCCGAAGCCGCCATTGGAGCCATGCCACAGCCGCTCGAAGTGGCGGATGCAATCGTCCGGCGTGCCGATGCAGGCGAGGCCTTCATCGATGAGGTAGTCGCAGGGGTTCTCGATCCCGGCCGGAATGATCGGAAATGTCGCGACCTCGGTGAAATAGCGGGCGAAATTGGCGAGCCCGAACTCGACGTCCTTGCGCGCCTGCTCGCGCGTCGCCGCCACGTGCGCGAACGTGACGATGCGCCACTTGGAGCGGTCGACGCTCTTGCCGTGCTCGCGCGCGCTCTCCTCCAGGATGCCCCAGTTGGCTGTGTGCGCTTTCAGCGCTTCATCCGACGTGCCGCCGATCGACAGCATGCCGATGCCGTTCTTACCCGCCGCCACCGCGCCGACCGGCGAACGCGAGTTGGCAACCGCCATCTCCATCATGGGCCGTGAATAGCCGACAAGCTGCAGGTGCGCCTCCTGCAGGTCGAACCAATCGGTCTTCTTCGTCACCGTGCGGCCCTGCATCAGCTCCACGATGACGCTGAGCGATTCGTCGAGCTTGCGCCGCTGGTCGGCCGGATTGAGACCCATCTTCACAGCGTCATACACGAGCGATCCCGGCCCCACGCCGAACATGGCGCGCCCGCGCGTCATGTGGTCGAGCAGCATCATGCGGCTCGCGACCGTGAACGGGTTGTGATAGGGCAGCGACACCACGCCCGTGCCGAGGCGGATGTGCTTCGTGCGCTCGGCCGCCGCGGCGATGAACATCTCCGGGCAGGCGATGATCTCGAATCCGCCCGAGTGGTGCTCGCCCACCCACGCCTCGTGATAGTTGAGCTTGTCGAGATGGACCAGCAGGTCCATGTCGCGCTCGATCGCCAGCGTCGGGTTCTCGTTCAGCGCATGGAAGGGCGCCAGGAAAACCCCCGTGCGCAGGAAGCGGTCAGTCATCATCACTCTCCGAAAATAGCCCCGTCGTATTGACTATTCAGCCGCCGCCTTTGCCACCCGTTTCGACTCCGGATTGAGATCGCGCAGCCGTGGCAGCACCTCTTTGGCGAACAGGCGCAGGTTCTCTTTCGTGTCGGCATGATCGAGGAAGCCGCCCTGGCCGAAGAACAGCAGATGCCCGAAGCCGCCGACGCGATCGTTGAAATCCTTGATCTGAGCGTAGACATCATCGGGCGTGCCGGCAAACGCCGCGTCGCACGCGATCAGCTGTTCGATGCTGGCCTTGGTGAAATCGACCGTGTTGCCGTCCCGGTCCTTGGTCGGCGGCTTGGCATTGGGCCCGGCCTTCAGCATCGCCACGTTGGCGCCCACCGAATTGTAGCCCGGCGGATTGGTGAACGGCTCCAGCACGATCGGCGCCGTGCGCACGTAGCCCGCGATCAGGTCCGCACGCCTGAGGCCTTCCTCGCGCGTATTGCCGACGCCGATGACGGCCGCATACGCGAGCCGGTCCGGCCCCGCCGTCCAGCCGAGCTCTGCCGCACGCTGGCGATAGGCCGCGAACATGGGCTTGGCCACGCTGCCGTACAGCAGCGTCGCCACCACATGCCCGCGCTCCGCCGCCAGCTTGCCGGTGTCGACGCTGAGCCCCGTCATCCACACCGGCGGCGTCGGCTGCTGCAGCGGCCGCGGCCAGATGTTGACGTTGCGATAGTGGAAGTATTCGCCTTCCCAGTTGAACGGCCCGTCGGTGTTCGACAGTGCCTTGAGGATCAGGTCGTGCGCCTCCCAGTAGCGCCGCATCAGCCGCGCCGGATTGCTGTTGGCCGGCGCGATCTCGTAGGGCGCGCCCTTGACAAGCCCCATCTCCAGCCGCCCACCCGACAGCACGTCGAGCCACGCCATCTCCTCGGCCACACGTACCGGATCGGGCCGGTTGGCGATCGGATTGCCGAGCGTCAGCAGCCGCGCTGTCTTGGTTTCGCGCGCGATGATGGCCAGCGCCATCGGCACCGACACCGTCAGGCACGTCACCGTGCTGTGATGCTCGTTGACCATGATGTCGAGCCCGACCTCGTCCGCGTAGGCGAACTCGTCGAGGTAGCGATTGAGCAGCCCATGCCCCACCTGGGGATCGAACTGGCCGTTCGGCAGCACCACGCGCAGCGAGCCGCGGTTCAGTCCCTCCTGCCACGCAGGGTGATAGGCCATTTCCGAAAAGTACCAGACGCGCATCTTGCAGATCTCCGGCTTGAAACAGTGCTAGCTCGCAGCAAAGGCCGCGACGCGCTTGGCGAACTCGTTCGGCTGCTCCCAGTGTGGATAATGGCCCGCATTCGCGATCACCTCGAGCCTGGCGCCGGGAATCTCGCCCCGCCAGCCTTCGGCATAGGTCAGATCGACGATGCGGTCCTTGTCGCCCCACAACAGCATCGTCGGGCGATCGATACGATGCAGCCATCGCTTCAGCCGCGGGTTGTGCATGTACGGCTTCCACCCGTACAGCGCCAACGCCTCGCGGCCACGCACGATCTGCGCCAGCTCCGTCTCCGGCAACGCTGTGTAGTCCATCTCGCCGGCCTTCGGGTCGGCCCAGGCCAGCGTCATGACCTCGGCCTGCGGCATGCCGTGCATGTCCGCGATGTCCCGGTCGTCGCGCCCGCGCACCTTGATGCCGAGCGGATCGGCCAGCACCAGATGCGAGAACCGCGCGCCCGAGCGCACCATCATCTCGGCCGCCACCCATCCGCCGAAGCACGCGCCCACCAGCACAGCGTCCTTGAGGTCGAGGTGATCGGCAAGATCCAGATACAGATAGGCCAGATCATCGACCGAGCCGAACCAGTCCGGCAGCGCCGACCCGCCGAAGCCCGGATGAAACGGCGCGATGACCCGATGCGTCGCGGCGAGCTTGTCGAGCCACGGCTTCTCGGGCGCCAGGCCTTCGCCCGCGTGGAGAAACAGCAGCGGCCGGCCTGTTCCCGTCTCCACAATCTCAAGGTCGACCCCCGAGATTGCGACTTTCCTCCTCATGCACGCGCTCCTGACTTGACGTTTCTTGTTGCAAGCCTTTTGGGTCAGCAACGGCACACCCGGGCTCGACACAGGACCCAACCGTAACCCTTGCTGCGCTCCGTCGCCAGTCCTACAGTCGACAATCAACGTCCGCCGAGACGGCACGAGGAGGAAGCACGCAATGCCGATGGAGTCCCGGGCCGCGCAGTTCCGCAAGCTGCTGGCGTCCCGCAAGATGATCGTTGCCCCGGGCGTCTACGACGGCATCACGGCACGCCTCACGGAGCAGGCGGGCTTCACCGCCGCCTACATGACGGGCGCCGGCACCTCCGCCGCCCACGGCTATCCCGACTTCGGCCTCATCACCATGAGCGAGATGGTGGCCAACGCCCGCCGGCTCTGCGACGCCCTCTCCATCCCGCTCGTCTCCGACATCGACACCGGCTACGGCAACGAGCTCAACGTCTACCGCACCATCCAGGAATTCGAGCGTGCTGGCGTTGCCGCCGTGCATCTCGAGGACCAGGTATTCCCGAAGAAGTGCGGTCACCTCGACGACAAGGAGGTCATTCCTCTCGACGACTACGTCGCCAAGATCCGCGCTGCTGCGGATGCCCGCCAGTCGAAAGATTTCACCATCATCGCGCGCACCGACAGCCGCGCCGTGTTGGGTTTCGACGAGGCGATCCGCCGCGCCAACGCAGCCATCGCGGCCGGCGCCGACATGGCCTTCGTCGAAGCCCCGCAGACGCTCGAGGAAGTGACGGCCGTTCCCAAGCGCGTCAACGGTCCGTGCCTGCTCAACATCGTGCTCGGCGGCAAGACCCCGATGGTCGACATGGCCACGGCCGAGAAGCTCGGCTACGCCCTCACCATCGTTCCGGGGCTGCTCACCCGCTCGGTCGTCGAGGTCTGCGACGCGGCCCTGAAGGAATTGCGCGAGACCGGCCTGCCGCCCGCCAACGCCATGAAGCCCGTGCGCCAGTTCTTCAACCGCTTCGGCGCCGATGCATGGGACCAGCGCCGCACCGCCTACCGCACCGACAAGAAGCAGGCCGCCGAATAGCGCGCCAAGCCAGCGAGAGAACGAATCATGTCTCAGCCAGCCACCATGTTCGAGAAGATCTGGCGCCGCCACGTGGTGGTCGACCGGCCGGACGGCTATACGCTGCTCTACGTCGACCGCCACATCCTGCACGACGGCTCGTTCTTCGCCTTCGAGCGCCTGAAAAAAATCGGCCAGAAGGTCCGCCGCCCCGAGCGCAGCTTCGGCACCCCCGATCACTACGTGCTCACCAGCACGCGCAACGTCGCCGACATCACCGACGACCGCCAGCGCCTGCTTGTCACCTCGATGGCGCAGAACGGCGCCGAGACTGGCGTCACCGTGTTCGACGTCGGCGACAAGCGGCAGGGCATCGTGCACGTGATGGGCCCCGAACAGGGGATCACGTTGCCCGGCCTCACCATGGTCTGCGGCGACAGCCACACCTCCACGCATGGCGCGCTCGGCGCCCTCGCGTTCGGCATCGGCTCGTCCGAGGTCACGCATGTGCTCGCCACGCAGTCGCTGTGGCAGCGCAAGGCCAAGAGCATGCGCATCACCGTGGACGGCCAGCTCGGCTTCGGCATCACGGGCAAGGACGTGATCCTCGCCATCATCGCCAAGATGGGCGCAACAGGCGCCGTCGGCCACGTCATCGAATACACGGGCAGCGCCATCCGCACGCTCTCGATGGAGGGCCGCCTCACGGTCTGCAACATGTCGATCGAAGGCGGTGCCAAGGCCGGCATGATCGCGCCCGACGACACGACCTACGCGTACATCAACGGGCGACCGTTCGCGCCGAAGGGCGCCGCGTGGGATGCGGCGTTGAAACAATGGCGCGACCTGCCGAGCGACGACGGCGCGACGTTCGATCGCGAGCTCTCCCTCGACGGTGCCGACATCGCGCCCATGGTGACGTGGGGCACGAGCCCCGAGGATGCCGCACCCATCACCGCACGCATCCCCGAGCCCTCGTCCGCACCCGACGTCGCCAAGCGCGAAGGCATCGAGCGTGCACTCGCTTATCAGGGCCTGACACCGGGCACGCCCATCGACGGCATCAAGATCGATCGCGTGTTCATCGGCTCGTGCACCAACAGCCGGATCGAGGACCTGCGCATGGCGGCGAAAGTCGTGAAAGGTCGCAAGGCTGCCGTGCCGAGCTGGGTCGTGCCCGGCTCCGGCATCATCAAGGAGCAGGCCGAGGCGGAAGGTCTCGACCGCATCTTCGAGGATGCCGGCATCGAGTGGCGCCACGCCGGCTGCTCCATGTGCATCGGCGTGAACGGCGAGACCGGGAAACCCGGCGAGCGCATCGCCTCCACCTCCAACCGCA
>JBKKCB010000181.1:0-22107 GCA_046713545.1 Hyphomicrobiaceae bacterium
CATCACGCTGTTGTACAGATTCTTGAGGCGGCCATTCTCGTTGTAGGCGCCGTGATAAGTCGTCACGAACGGCACACGCGTGCGACGTGCAGCTCCAAGCGCGCTCCACGCCGGGGCACGGCTGCGCGCGTGCAGCAGATCGACGCTGCGTTCCCGGATCAAACTTTCGAGCGCCCGCACGTTGGCCAGCATGCGCAGCGGATTCTTGGAGCTCGCCGCAAACGGGATGATTTCGCCACCCGCACGCCGCACCCGGTCGGCCAGGCGCCCGCCCTCTGTTGCGATCAACGCTCGTGCACCCGCCTGCGCGAGCGCTTCGGCGATCTCTACCGCCGACAGTTCCGCACCGCCCGTATCGAGATGGGGAATGATCTGCAGTATGGTCGGCGGCTTGTAGGACAAAGGAGCGCCTCCCCGGCGTGCGATGGTCATAGAATGGGCAGTTCATCACTTCAATTCCTGACGGTCGGCTCCGGCGTGGCCGAGCGCCGCATCGCCTGCCTGACAGAGCCCGGATTGCGCGACGGACGCCCCGGCGTGATCTGGTTTCCAGGCTTCAAGTCCGAGATGACCAGCACCAAGGCGTCGGTATTGTCGGACTGGGCAAAGCTGCGCGGCGTGTCCTGCACCCGCTTCGACTATTCCGGCCACGGCCAGTCTGGCGGGACCTTCGAGACCGGCACGATCGGGCGCTGGCTGGAGGAGGCTTGCGCCGTCTTCGTCCGTCTCACGGCTGGGCCACAGATCCTCGTCGGCTCCAGCATGGGCGGTTACATAGCCCTTCTCCTGCTGCGGCAGCTGATGCAGGAACAGCCCATTGAGGCGGCTCGCATCCCTGCGCTGGTCCTGATCGCGCCAGCATGGGACATGACCGAACGGCTGATGTGGAATCGTTTTCCAGAATCGGCTCGCAAAGCCCTTCAGTCGGAAGGAGTTTATCTCCGCCCGTCGCAATACGGCGATGCGCCGTATGCCATTACGCGAACGCTGATCGAGGAAGGTGCTCGCCACCTTATTGGTGCTGCACCGTTCAACCCAAACCGGCCCGTGCACATCCTGCACGGCCTGCAGGACCCCGATGTCCCGTGGGAGCACACGCTCGACCTGGTCGCTCACCTATCCGGAGACTGGACGACGGTCTCCGCGGTGCCGGATGGCGACCACCGCTTGTCCCGGCCGGAAGATCTCGAACGCCTGACAACCATTCTGGATGGCTTGATCGCGTAGCCTCAATGACTTGTCAGAAAGTGCGCGACGGCGCCAACGCCGTCTGCCCGGTAGGGAGACCGTCGACAAGCGCACGCTCCAGCGCCTCCACACCGGCTTTGACCGCCAGGCTTTCCGGCACGATCCACATCATATAGTCATCCGAATGGACCGTATCGGCGCAGGCGAGGCGGCCCCGCTCCAGATGACACTTGGATGTGGCCATGATCTCGCGCATTTCCCTGCGATCGTGGCGCACGACGCGCATGTCGACGGGCATCAGCAGCCGGTCAAGCCTCGCCAGATCGACGCCCCTGAAGACACAGCCGAGCGAATTGCTGCAGGCGCCGGCGCGCTGCCCCCAAGTGCGGAAGAAGCCCAACGCTTTGCGCGCAGGCAGCAGATTGGCGTCACGGCCCGAGCCATTGCTGATATAACACTCGCCTTCCCCGCAGAGCACCGGATCGGCCGATTTATTGTGGCGCCGGATGCCGCGATCACCCGGCTGCATCACAAGCAACACCGCAACACGCGTCGCACGTGGGTCGTAGACCAAGCCCACTGGCTCGGCATCGGCTGTCGAGCCTTGCTCGATGACGTCGCGCGGAGGGACGGCCGTTGAGTTCGTTGTCACCCGCGCCTCTCGTTGCAGGCGAGCCTGACGCAAACGATCCGCCAACCGCTCACCTTCAAGTTCACGTTCGGCCTCCAGCCTGGAGCGGAGCGCCTGCTCATTGGCACGCGCGATGTCGGCGCGCTTTTGCTCTTGTTCGCGAGCGCGCTCGGCCATCTGCCGCTCTTCCTCGGCGCGGCGCGCTGCCGCCAGCCTTGCCTCATCCTCGGCCCGGCGCGCCTCCGCCAATCGGCGCTCTTCCTCTGCCTTGCTCAGAGCTTCAGCCTGCCGGACCGCCTCGGCGCGCGCCTGCTCCTCGCGGCGCAGGGCCGCAAGCTTGGCCTCTTCCTCAACCTTGCGCATCTCTGCAAGGCGCCGTTCCTCCTCGGCTCTGCGTTGCGCGTCGGCTTGGCGCAGGGCTTCTGCAGCCCGCTGCTCTGCAAGGCGCTGATCGTCTTGAGCTTTGCGCACGGCTTCGGCCTGACGAAGCTCCTCTGCGACTTTCGCCTCCCGCTGAATGTTCTCTTCTTCCGCCCGGCGCTGTGCGTCTGCCAGTTCGACAGCTTCCCGCGCCTTCAGGATCTCCTCGCGCCGCAGCTCGGCCTCGGCACGTGCGCGCGCCAGCATGTCCGCTTCTTCGGCCTTGCGGCGGGCGTCGTGGGCCTTGCGTTTGTCGGCCTCGGCACGCTTGCGGGTCTGAGCGTCGGGTTTGCCCGCCTCCTGGGCGAATTTCTCGGCAATATCGTGGGCCGTGGTGTCGCCCTGCGCTCCAACCAGAGACCCGGCAAGCAGAAAGACACCGGCGGCGCCAGCGGCTGCGCTGCACAACCGCCTCAACAGAGCCGCTTCCCGCATGTGCGACACTCCCCGACACCGCTACGCGACCACAACAACACTGGCCGGACCGGCCCTTGGTTGGTCCACGTCAGAGCAAAAGGTGCGACATAATTTCGTCAGGAAAGCGGACGCCTGATGAATGACCCGTGAATTTTTGCTCAGGGTGATGCGTCGGCGATGGCTCGCAGCCCGTCGCGAAAGGTCGGATAGATCAGCTTCACGCCAAGGTCTTTTTTGATGCGCTGGTTTGAAACGCGCCTGCACTCGGAATAGAAACTGCGCGCCATGGGTGACAGATCGGGCGACGCGACCGGTATAGCTGGCGGCGGTGTCATACCCAAAAGCTGGGCGCCGTAAAGCAAGACATCCTCGGAGCTTGCCGGCTCGTCATCGGTGACGTTGTAGATGTCATGGCGAGCCGTTGCCGTGATGGCTGCCGCCAGTGTATTGGCGATATCAGCGACATGGATGCGATTGAAGACGTGGCCGGGCTTGACGAGGCGCCGGGCCGTGCCGGCTCGCAGATTGTCGATGGCGCTGCGCCCCGGCCCATAGATGCCGGGCAGCCTGAAGATCTCGACACGAGCGCGATGCGATCGGCCGAGCGCGAGCCAGGCAGTCTCGGCTTCGAGACGCCATCGGCTGCGATCCGACATCGGCGCTGTCGCCGACGTTTCGTCAACCCAGCCGCCGTTCCGATCGCCATAGACGCCGATCGTCGAAAGGTAACCGATCCAGGTCAAGTGCGGAGCCGCTGCAACGTCGATCGCGTGTCTGAGCAGAAGGGGATCGCCCTGTGAATCCGGCGGTGCGGAGACCAGCAGGTGTGTCACAGTCGAAAATGCAGGCTGCAGACTTGCGGCAGAGCTTTGGGTGTCTATGGGCCCATAACCCAAAGCGCGAACGCGATCGGCAGCATCTTGTGTCCGCGTTGTGCAACTGATCGTCCAACCTTGCGCAGACAGCCGCTTGGCCAAATACCCGGCGCTGTAGCCCAGCCCAAAGCACAGCTGGTGGCTCATCCGGGCATCTCCGCGGCCCATTCTGCAAGGACCGACGGGTCGGACTCTTCGGACCGATGCGACGTCGCCAGCGCCGCAAATCGTGGCCTGTCAGCAAGCCGCGCCATTGCCCAAACCGCAGCACCGCGCACCAGCCCAGAGTCGTCGCTTAGCAGAGGTTCAACCGACGCAGCCAAGTCCGGACTGCCTGAGTTTCCCGCCGCAATCAGAGCATTGCGCACGAAACGCGCGCGGCCCGTACGCTTGATCGGCGTCTTGGCGAACCGCTTGCGGAAAGCAGCATCATCAAGCTTGAGAAGCTCGCTCAGGGGCGGAGTGTCGGTTTCGGCCCGCGCATGAAGCAGCATTTCCCGCCCTTGCCCGGCGAACTTGTTCCACGGGCAAACTGCGAGACAATCGTCGCATCCGTAGATCCGGTTGCCCATGAGAGGGCGCAGGGCGCGGTCGATCGGCCCTTTGTGCTCAATCGTCAGATACGAGATGCAGCGTCGCGCATCGAGCCGGTAGGGCGCCGGGAAAGCGGCCGTCGGGCAGACGTCCAGGCAGCGGCGGCAACGTCCGCAATGATCGATCTCAGGCTCGTCGGCAAGCAGATCCGCCGAGGTCAGGATGGCGCCGAGAAACAGCCACGACCCATGGTCGCGGGATACGAGATTCGTGTGCTTGCCCTGCCACCCGAGCCCAGACAACACCGCCAGCGGCTTTTCCATCAGCGGCGCCGTATCGACAAACACCTTCACATCCGCACCACTGGCCATCTGCAGGGCGCCGGCAATGCGCTTGAGCTTGGGCTTCAGCACATCATGATAATCACTGCCCTGAGCGTAGACCGAAATCGCACCGCGGTCTTTCATTGCCAGGGCCGCCAATGGATCATGGCTTGGCGCGTAGGACAGGCCCAGGAGGATCGCCGAACGGGCATCGGACCACAGCACATGCGGATGCTGCCGGCGGTCCGCGGTTCGCTCCAGCCAATCCATGTCGCCATGCAGCCGCTCGGCCAGAAAGCGCCGCAAGTGAAGCCCGGCTCCTTCGCCAAGATCAGCAATACGCGCCACGCGCGCGACCTCAAACCCCGCCGCCTTGCTTTCACGCTCAACGAGCTGCCTTAGGGTCGTGGCCGGCAGGGGCTCTGCTAACGGTGCAATATCGGGCAACCGCGCGCTCCCTCAGAAGTCGAGATCGCCATAGTGCATGGGCGGCGGCAATCCGGGGACGCGATCGGCCAGCAGGGCACGAAACGACGGCCGGGACTTGATCTTGGCGTACCAATCTCTGGCAACCGTATTGCTCTCCCAGGGCATCTCGTCGAGATAGTCGATACAGGACAGATGGGCCGCAGCGGCAAGATCGGCAAAGCTCAACACGTCACCTGCAAGCCATGAATGCTGATCGGCCAGATGGTTGATGTAGGCCAAATGGTAGCGCAGATTGGACTTGATGGCACGGACCAGGGCGATGTCGGGCGTATGTCCGCCAAGCTCAGGCTGCAGCCGGGGGTAAAGCTTCTCCTTGAGAAGCTCGCTGGTGACCTCGACATCCAGTTTCATGTGAAACCAATCGACGAGCCGCCGGACCTCGGCCCGGGCCCGCGCATCACCAGGAAAAAGCGTCGCCGTACTCCAGCCGGTATCGATGGTCTCCGCGAGATATTCGGAGATGGCATATGTGCCGGCGACAGCGGCGCTTTCATCCGTCTCCAGCACGGGAAGGCTTCCGGATGGATTGAGCTCGAGAAAGCCGGGCCGCCATTCCCATGGGCGCTCTTCCACCATCTCGAAGTCAACGCCGAGTTCGCCGAGCGCAAGCCGGATCGAGCGCGAGTGCGGGCAGAGACGGAAATGTGTAAGTCTGTGCATGCTCTTGGCCAACCGCAGGATTGGATGTAGCCCGACGTGTCGATCAAACTCCGGCTCGGAAAAACGGGTACGACCGAGCACCGGCAGCGTCACTGAGCGCAGTTGCAATCTGGACTTGCAGCTGGCTTGACTTGAGCCCGGCCGCTCGTTTCGTCAAGCTCCTGCTTCATTTCCCAAGACCGTCCGCACAAGGAACTGCTGAATGCCGACGTGGCAAGTGATCCTGCTCGGCTTGCTCGAAGGGCTGACCGAATTCATTCCGGTATCGTCAACCGGACACCTCCTGCTCGCGGGGCATTTCCTCGGGTTTGAGTCCCCGCAAAAGACCTTCGAGGTTCTCATCCAGCTCGGAGCCATCCTCGCGATCGTCACAGTCTATTTCGGAAAATTGTGGCGCCTTCTCTTGTCGATGGGAAGCGACCGGCAATCGCAGAGATTCATCCTGGGAATCCTGCTGGCTTTCCTGCCCGCCGCCATTATTGGCGCTTTACTGCACAAGTTCATCAAAGGCGTGCTGTTCGAGTCACCGGCCTTGATCTGCACCACGCTCATCCTGGGCGGCATTGCGCTGCTGTATGTCGACCGCCTCAATCTGACGCCACGCTACCACGATGCGACCGAGATCCCTCCGCTCAGAGCGTGTGCGATCGGCCTGTGTCAGTGTCTGGCCATGATCCCGGGCGTTTCTCGATCCGGTTCAACGATCGTCGGCGCCATGTTGCTCGGCGCCGACAAACGGTCAGCGGCCGAGTTCTCATTCTGGCTTGCCATGCCCACGATGGCTGGGGCATTTGCCTATGATCTCTACAAGAATATCAACGTGTTGAGCGCGGATGCCATTCAGTCCATTGCGCTCGGCTTCGCTGCAGCGTTTCTCGCTGGAATTCTCGTGGTCCGCTTTCTGCTCGATTTCGTGAGCCGGCATGGCTTTGCGCCCTTTGCCTGGTGGCGCATCCTCATCGGTGGTGCCGGCCTCGGGGCGCTGGCCATCCTGGGCTAAGCAAACCGGTTCCTAGGCCGCGTGCGACGTGGCCGGCTCGGTCAGGACGGCATAGAGGGAGGCACGATCGCGAGACGCCTTGAGGTTTTCGATGGTTTGAGGGTCGCGCAGCAGGCGGGAGATGCGGGCCAAAGCCTTCAGGTGATCGGCACCGGCCTGCTCAGGGGCAAGCAGCAGAAACAGCAGCCCCACCGGTTCATCGTCGAGTGCATCGAATGCGATCGGCTCGTCGAGACGGGCAAAAACGGTGACGATCTGGTTCAGGCCCTCGAGCCTGCCGTGCGGGATTGCGATACCTCGCCCGACGCCGGTCGACCCAAGCCGCTCGCGTTGCAGCAGCGTTTCAAAAATCTGGCGAGCGTCGAGCTTGGTCAGTTCGGCTGCTTTTTGGGCCAGTTCCTGCAGTGCCTGCTTCTTGTTCTTCGCCTTGAGCGAGGCGATTACGCCCTCGGGCGTTATCAGATCACCAAGATTCATGGTCCGTGCGCTTCCCGTTGAATCAGAGGCATCCAGCTTCGCCATGCACCCCTTGTGCCGTCCGGGCGAGTTCCAATTGACGACCACCGGCCAACCGGAGTTCGGTGCCCGTCTGCCACGCTGACTGGTGCCACCTGGCAACTACCCCGGTGTATAAACGCCGCTCGTGGCCTTCGGTCCCACTAGGGACAGGGACAACCATAGCAACGCATTTCTGTCCTGGATCAATTCCCCGGCACCCTCGACGCGTTTTTGCGCTGAAATAAGGCTTCTGCGTGGTCCCGAATCGCAAAGCCTGCCGGATGTTGTCGAATTGCGCGGGACCCTAGATCGCCGCGCTCGCCCTTGTCAATGTCGCCTGCAACTTGGCCGTGCGGCCACGAAATGGTGTCAAGCCATCCTGCCGTTAAGGCCCGAAGAGCGTTTCTCACGCCTCCTGCGGACGGATGATGCTATGCGCATGCCTTCGCGATATTTGGCCACCGTGCGCCGCGCAATATCGATCCCATCACTTTGGAGAATTTCGACGATTTTATCGTCGGACAGGACGGCAACCGGATTTTCCGCGTCGATCAAAATTTTGATGCGATGGCGTACGGCTTCGGAGGAATGCGCGGCACCGTCCCCTGCGGCAGCGATGGACGACGTGAAAAAATATTTCAGCTCAAAGATACCCCGGCTCGTCGCCAAATATTTGTTGGATGTCACGCGGCTTACGGTCGATTCATGCATCTTGATGGCGTCGGCGACGGTCTTGAGGTTCAGCGGACGCAGGTACTGCACGCCGTGCATCAGGAAACTGTCCTGCTGGCGCACAATTTCCTCGGCCACCTTCAGAATTGTACGCGCGCGCTGGTCGAGGCTCTTAACGAGCCAATTGGCATTCTGCAGACAGTCGAGCAGGAAATCCTTCTCCTTCTCGTTTCGGGTCGTGCGCGACACCCGCGTGTAGTAGCTGCGATTGACCAGAACGCGGGGCAGCGTGTCACTGTTGAGTTCGATGATCCAGCTCCCGTCGGCAGCCGGACGTACAATGACGTCGGGGACAACGGGCTGGACCTCGACGGAACCGAATTTCAGACCGGGTTTGGGATTCAGCTGCTTGATCTCGGCGATCATGTCGGCGAGATCGTCCATATCGACACCGGCTGCACGGCGCAGGGCCGAGAGATTGTGTGCGGCAAGCAGATGCAAATGATCCAGAAACCTGGCGATGACCGGGTCGAAGCGGCCTGCTTCTTTGAGTTGCAGCGACAGGCATTCCCTGAGATCGCGCGCAAACACGCCGCACGGATCGAAGGTTTGAAGCTTGGCAAGAACCGCCTCGATAAGGGAGGCCGCAGCGCCGAGCTTGTCAGCCGACTCGGCAATGCTTTCGGTCAGGTAGCCGGCCTCGTCGACCTGGTCGATGAGATAGGCGCCGATCAACCGCTCGGTCGGGTCCAAGCAGGCAAGCTGAAGTTGTTCGGTCAGGTGATCTTTGAGGGAGCGATCGCCGACGACCATCGCCTCCAGATTGGAATCGCCTTCCCTTGAGTGGTTGTGCTGCCGCAGCGACGCCCAGCTTCCGCCGGCGAGGTCCGGCCCCAGATCGGCGGGCGCTGTTTCAGGAAATACGCTGTCGTAGTCGGCATCGAGGTCGACCGTCGCTTCGCCGGTCTGCCGGGTAAGATCCAAGCCGTCCCGCGCGCCGCTGTCGGCCGGCGCTTCTTCGCCATTGGCACCACGCGGCAGGTCCGATGCTGTGTCCTCGTCCCGCTCCAGGAGCGGGTTGCGCTCGAGTTCGGTATCCACGAATGCGCTGAGCTCGATATTGGAGAGTTGCAGCAGCTTGATCGCCTGCTGCAATTGCGGCGTCATGACGAGCTGCTGGCTCTGCCTGAGCTCTAGCTTCGCCGAAAGCGCCATACCTAAACATCCCCACCTGTCACCCGGAACCACACGCCATACACCATGCCGCGGGGGTCATTAACCAAACATGTCACCCAGGTATACACGCCGGACATCTTCGTTCGCTTTGATTTCCTCAGGGTTACCGTGTGTCAGAACTTGACCATCCGCAATCACATACCCCCGGTCTACCAGATTTAACGTTTCGCGAACGTTATGATCGGTGATCAACACACCGATGCCGCGCGCGGTCAGGTGCCGGACCAACTCCTGTATATCGCTCACGGCCAGCGGATCAATGCCTGCAAACGGCTCGTCCAGGAGCATGAACGACGGCCGGGTGGCCAAGGCGCGGGCAATTTCACAACGCCGCCGCTCGCCACCTGAGAGCGCAATGGACGGGCTCTTGCGCAAACGCGTTATTCTGAATTCCTCGAGCAGGTTATCGAGTTGCTCGCGGCGCCGATGCCGGTTTGGCTCGACCAGCTCGAGCACGGCCATGATATTCTGCTCGACCGTTAGTCCCCGGAAAATAGACGCTTCCTGCGGCAGGTAGCCGATGCCGAGGCGCGAGCGGCGATACATGGGCAGGCCCGTTACGTCATTGCCGTCGAGTGTAATGCGCCCGGCATCCGCCGGCACGAGCCCGGTAATCATGTAAAAGACCGTCGTCTTGCCGGCGCCGTTGGGCCCAAGGAGGCCGACGGCCTCGCCCCGCCCCACGGCCAGGCTGACGCCCTTCACGACCATGCGTTTTTTGTACGTTTTGCGCACGCCCTCGCAGGTCAGCCAACCTTCACCTGCATCCCATGTGTCCGGTTCTGGCTCGTAGTGGGCATCTGCATGACCGTTGCCCCGGCGACTTTTGTCCTTCGTTGTTCGCGAAAAAATCGACAGGAGCCTCACGTCACTTGGCTCCGGGCGGCTGCGTGGTCGATTGCCAGGAGGACGATGATGGTTGCTTGGATGATGACGGGGACTGCCCCGCAGCAGGCTCAGAACCGTTGCGCTCGTCGGTCTTCTTCTTTTTCGCGGCCTCGACTTCCTTGGGATAGAAGACAGCGCGAATTCGACCCTTCGAGCAAACCTGGCCTTCGGGACAGGCAGGCGACGCTTCAGCCTTGTCCGACCCGGTTTTCGCTGCATCGGCCACTTCGAAACGGCTCTGGCCCGTATTCATATCGATCAGCAGCTTCGTCCCCTCGACGACACTCTTGCCCTGGCTGACGATCACTTTGCCGCCGACGACGGCCGTGTTTGCCTTCACATCGAAATCTGCCCAGTCGCCCGATGCTGTCCGGCCATCGGTGGACGTAATGACGACCTTCTGCCGCGCTTCGATCTTTTGCAGCTGCGCTCCCTGCCCCTTCTCGCCCTTGGCTGCCGGCGAAGCCAAGCCCAATCCGGTCTGTCCGCTGTAGCGGGCGGTGAGCTCCGACGCGCGCACGACGAAATCGCCCTGCTTGGCTATGACACTGCCTTTGAACACCGCCATTTTCGTCTGATCGAAAATGTCGAGAGTTTCGGCGTCGATATTGATGGGTGCCTTGGGGTCGGTCTTGAAGCTCGCACCGAGCGCCAGTCCGGTCGACGACGTTTCCGTCTGGGACTCGCCTTTGGAGCTGCCCTTCACCGCCTCACCAGGTTTCTGCTCGGGCCGATAGAACGTGGCGACGATACGGCCTGCGGCGCGATCGCCATCGGCAGGGCTGTCGAGGCGTGTCTTGCCGGCCTTGCGATCCAGCGCTAGCCTTTGCCCCTTCAGTATGTTCGCGCCCTGCAACACCTCCACGTCGCCGGTGATCAGCGCCGTGTCGGCCAGGCTGTCAAAGTCTGCGGCAGCACTGGTCACGCGCCGCTCGCTGCCGGATGTCAGCACCACATTTCCGCGCAGTGCGATGCGTTCGACGCCCGCTTCATAGTCGAGCGTTTCGCCGGTTGCCTGATCCTCTTTCTGGCTC
Source organism: Hyphomicrobiaceae bacterium (assembly GCA_046713545.1). Taxonomy (GTDB): domain Bacteria; phylum Pseudomonadota; class Alphaproteobacteria; order Rhizobiales; family Hyphomicrobiaceae; genus CADEFX01. The sequence goes on from JBKKCB010000181.1 coordinate 10,866, forward strand.
ATCGTCACGCCACCGCGAGCCTTGAGGAATTTGATCTTGGTCCCGCTCTCGGGTCCCGTCGCAGGCTGGGCAGCACCACCCGGCAGCGCAGCGCGACCCTCGTACAGCACGTCGAGCTCGGGCGCCTTCAGCGTAGCGTCCGCCTGCCTGGCGACAACGTTTTGCCGAAACAGGGCCGAGCGCGCGTTGTCGTCCACCTCGAGGACATCAGACCTGATGTCGACAGGCGCTCCGGTGTTCAGCGCCAGACCGGGGAGAGCCGACGCCTTTGTGCGGGCGGCCTGCGCTTCCGGGTTTGCGGGCGCGGGATTGGGCTTGAGATGGACTTCGACATTGTCCTTGAACGTCACGCGACGCGCTTTGCTGTCCAGGTTCATCGTCCGCGCGCGCACCGACCCCGTCGGCATATCGGCGGCGACCGGTTCCTGAGTGACGATGCGATTTTCCTTGGTGTAGACGGTGGCCCGCGTCAGCCTCGCCTTCATGCCGTTGGAGCCGTCGATGTCGATCTTCTCATACAGTTCGAGTTCGTTCTTCTTCTGATCGAACGTCCCCCAATTGGCGTGGATCTTGGTCACGGTGCCTGTCTGCTGGACAAGATCGCCAGTGATGACGTTGAGGCGAATCGGCCCCGACATCTTGAGATCTGTCACCGCTGTAACGGCCCGCAACTGGTAGCGCGTGCCGTCCTTTCCGAACCCGTCGTACTTGGGGTTTTCCATCGTCAGGTTCTCGGAATCGATGCGCATCGTGCCGGGATCGAAGTTTTTCGGCCGCTGGCCAACGATGAGCAAGACGAACCCGCCATATGAAATGAGCGCAACAGCGGCAACCAGTGGAAATGCCGTCTTGAGCAGGCGCACGAGCCACGTGTGCCGCCTCGCCTTGGCAAAGGCCTTGAAGCGCTGCGCCGCCGTTGCCAAAGGGGCGGTTGAACCGCCTTCCCGGGCATGACCGCGTCTCGTGTCTGTCATTGTGGTCATGTGTGCCATTGCTGCGGCGCGGCATCGCCGATGAGACGCAGGCACGCGTCGCTCGAAACTGCCGCGCAATTTGGGTGATATTCAGACCGAGCGCAAGTTGCGCTCGACACCGGATCAAATGGCCTGAACGCTGTTTCAGTGTTCAAAAACGTCGATGTCGTCGAAACCGGCGAGATCGAGCCGGGCACGCTCGGGCAGAAACCGGAAGCAGGCCTCGGCGGCCGGCATACGGTTCTCGCGCTCCAGCATGCTCTTGAGGCGGGCTTGCAGCTCGTGCAAGTGCAAGACGTCGGATGCCGCATAGGCAAGCTGCTGCTGGGACAGGTCGGCCGCCGCCCAATCGGAGCTCTGCTGCTGCTTCGACAGCTCAATGCCCAACAATTCCGAGCAAAGATCCTTGAGCCCGTGCCTGTCGGTGTAGGTGCGCACCAGCTTAGAGGCAATTTTGGTGCACCAGACCGGGCTGGTCATGACGCCGAGATAGCGCTCCAGCACGGCCAGATCGAAGCGCGCGAAATGGAAGATTTTTGTCGTCGCCGGATCGGCCAGGAGGGCCTTGAGGCGTGGTGCAGCCCAGTCCGTCCCGTCGAACTGCACGGCATGAACCTCTTGGTCCCCGCCGCACAATTGAACCAGGCAGAGCCGGTCACGATGCGGTTTGAGGCCCTGCGTCTCGGTATCGATGGCCACAAGAGGACCAAGCGCAAGCCCCGATGGCAGGTCGCCCTTGTGAAGCTTGATCCGGGGGTTTTTCATTAGTGTGCCCATCCAATCAAGTCATTGAAATATATCAACTTAATATCAATGACCCCGCCCGGTGTAACATCTTCGCTGCAGCCCCGCAAGGCTGCGTGCGAGCCACCCACACCTTGTTAGACTTTTCGCAGGGCCGGCAGCAACTCTTCCGAAATCAGGCGCATGCTTGCAAGCGAGGTGGACAGCGGCATTCCCGCCCAGTGGGTGCGGACGACCAGATGGTTGACGCCGAACTCCTCCCAATAGGGCTTGAGTTGCTCGTAACAGTCCTCGGGGGATCCTAGAATAAAGCGCCCCTTCAACAGTTCGTCGAGCGATTGATTGAAGTCGTCCTTGTCGGGCATGACCTTGTCTTGCCCCCATTTGGCATAGTCCCTGTATTTGCCGAGCAGATACGGCCCGGCCATCTCGAGCGCGGTCGCGCGATCACGGGCGCAGAAAACTTCCTTCATCACCGGCTGCTCGCGGGGCGTCGGCTTTCCGGCGGCCTGAAGCTCGGCGCGGAAGACCGCGGCCTGGCGGCGAATCGTATCGATGCTGGCATGCGGATTGGCGAACCATGCGTCCCCCAGCCGGGCGGCGCGCCTGACGGCAGGATCATTGTTGGCGGCGATCCAGATCGGCGGGTGCGGCTTCTGCACGGGCCGAATATTCATGCGGACGTTCGTGAGACGGCAGGATGGGCCCTCATACGAGACCGACTCTTCGGTCCACAGCCGCCGGATAAGGGCGAGGTATTCCTCAAAGCGCTTGACCCGTTCGCCCTTGGGTACGCCGAACGCGTCGAATTCAACGTCGCGATAGCCGAGCCCGATGCCGAAGATGAAATTACCGCGCGCGATGATGTCCAAGGTTGCAACGGTCTCGGCGGTGTAAACGGGGTTGTGCAGATTGAGCAGCAGGATGCCGAGGCCCAGCGTCATCTCGCCCGATTCTGCCGCGAGGCGCGCCAGAAACGGGACGATCTGCAGCTGCTTGTTGTTGCCCTCGTTGAGGTAGTGCTGCCCCGTCATCACCGAGTCCCATCCGCGATCGCGCGCACAGCGCACCATGGCAAACTGGTCGTCCAGCGCACTGACCATGTCGGTATCGACGGTCTGCTGGTTCGTGACGAAGAGCCCGACCTTCACGACAGAAGCCTCCCAAAATCCGATACGTGGACAACGAAAACATGCTGGCCACGCAGTATAGGCTCGCCAGCAACAAACATGGAATGCGCATGTGTGTGTGGCTTCTGCCGATCAGCGCGCAACGCCAGAAACGCAAAGGGCGAGGCTTTGTCAGCCCCGCCCTGTCGTAACAGTCATTCACGAAATGAGTTCAGAACTTCAAGCTGACTCCGGCGCGAACGGCGTGAAAGGTTATGTCGTTCTCGTCGATGGAATTGGCGGTCGTGCTGCTGAAGTTGTCGGATCCCAGATCCGTGTAGCGATATTCCACACGAGCCGTCAGGTTATTCGTGAATGCGTGTTCGATACCTGCGCCGGCGGTCCAACCGTTGCGCGTGTCGCCGTAGGTGGCGAACGGAGTAGCGCCGGCACCAGTCGCCTTGGTGATCTCGACATCGCCGAAGGCCCAGCCACCGGTGACGTAGAACAGCGTGCGATCCATCGCCACGCCCAGCCGTCCACGCACAGAACCAAGCCAATCGATATCCGTCCTGTGCGTAAATCCGAGCGAGCCGACGCCCGTCTCACTGATGTCGGCTGCTTCGAAATCGGCTTCCACGCCGAAAACCCAATTGTGGGCCTGCCAGTTGTAGCCGACGTGTCCGCCGCCGACGAAGCCTTCAGGACTATAGGCGTAGGTCTGATCGTAGCCCGTGAGCGGGCCTGACGATGCTTCCGTGTCGGCCCACGCATAACCGGCCTGCGCACCGATATAGAAGCCGGTCCAGGAAAACGGACGCTGATAGACGGGCTCGTCCCTGATCGTATCCTTCATCGAGCCGCGCGACCTATACGGTCCCAGATCGGCGGCCAGCACGCCCGTCGAAAGAACACAAAGTACGCCCGCAGCAGCGAGTATCCGCATGGAAGTCCCCCATCATGAAGTTGCTAGCGGCCACAACGCGCCCGCCAGCGTTTAGATCCAAGGGTCTAAGCAAGGGATGACTATGGTGACCATGTGGCAACAGGCCCGAAACTCATGGAACTCAGAACAAAATTATTTGAGCAAAATCAATGTTCTCAGCGTGACTATTATGAGGAGATCGCAATCGGCGCCACGCACGGCATTGCTGCCGATTGAATGTCGAAAGATGCGCCGCGACGGCGCATGCGTTGCCGCAGATCTCCGATTTCGATCGTCTCGACAGACGGTCAGTCTGTGCAGACCCCACGGAGGCGAGGATGGGGATGAAAATGAGCGCCCGGATCAGTGCTCACATCACTAGAGTTTGGTGCCCAGGAAAGGACTCGAACCTTCACGATCTTGCGAACGCCAGCACCTGAAGCTGGTGCGTCTACCAATTCCGCCACCTGGGCACAGGGGCATTTCCAGTAGAGATGCGGCCCCGAGTTGTCAATTGTATGCGGGGGCACTAGAGCTTGCGGAAGGGAACAGTGGCGGCGCTGGCCGCTGGCGGGATCAAATCGGGACAGTGTAATGACGAGCGAACTGGCGCTGCGCGGACTCGTGACCGTCTTCGGCGGGTCGGGGTTCGTGGGCCGGCATACGGTGCGGGCACTGGCACGCCGCGGCTGGCGCATACGGGTGGCCTGCCGGCGCCCCGACCTGGCCGGGCACTTGCAGCCCATGGGCCGGGTCGGACAGATCCACGCCGTGCAGGCCAACGTGCGCAACCCCGACAGCGTCCGCCGTGCGGTGGAAGGCGCCGATGCAGTGGTCAATCTGGTCGCCATTCTGGCCCCATCCGGCCGGCAGACGTTCGAAGCGGTGCACGTCGCGGGAGCCCGCGACATCGCCAAGGCCGCGGCCGGCATCAACGCCAAACAGCTGGTGCATATCTCGGCCATCGGTGCCGACTCGAAGTCGGGCGGGCGCTACGGGAGGACCAAGGCCGAAGGAGAACGCGCGGTGCTCGACGCCTTTCCGGACGCCGTGATCCTGCGGCCGTCGATCGTCTTTGGACCGGAGGATGCTTTTTTCAATCGCTTCGCCGCCATGGCGCGCATCGCCCCGGTGATGCCGCTGATCGGCGGACGCACCAGGTTTCAGCCGGTCTACGTCGGGGATGTTGCCGCTGCGATTGCGGCGGCCTGCGATGGCCACGCCGCTCCAGGCACGACCTATGAACTGGGCGGCCCGGAGATTTTCACGTTCCGGAAACTTCTCGACCGCACGCAAGAGTGGACCGGGAGAAGCCGGCCCTATCTGTCTGTTCCGTTCTGGCTGGCGAGCTTGGGAGCGATGCTGACGGCGCCTTTGCCTGCAGGCCTTCGTCCCCTGACCACGGATCAGGTGCGCATGTTGCAGCGGGACAACATCGTGAGCGAGCCGGCCACGCGGGAAGCGCGTACACTGCAGGGTTTGGGGATCGAGGCGCCGCACGCCATCGATTCGATCGTGCCGGGCTATCTGGAGCAATTCAAGCCCAAGGGCCAATACTCGCATTACAGAGGCTAGCGCGCCCGGGCCTTGCGCGTGCGGGCTGCTTTCCGGGCGGACGCTGACTTGGCGGCGGGGCTGCGTCTGGCGGCGGCACGACCGCCCAGCTTTCCGCCCTCGCGCGACGAAACTTTGGTGTCCGGCTTGCCGCGACCCGACCCGCTCTTGTTGCCGCCCCCGCTTTCCTTGTTGACGGTCGCCCAAGCGCGACGTTCCGCCTCGCGATGGAGAAGGCCCCGCTCCTCGTAACCCTCCTCGATGTGCTCGGCCTTGCGCTTCTGCTTGTCGGAATACTTCGCCTTGCTGCCTCGGGGCATGGTTGCTCCCATGGGACCGATAGTGGACGATGCGCGGCACACACGCGCTGGATTACCGTGAGAAACGCTGGCTGCCTCAACGGGTTCCGGTCTTGACCTATCCGGCGATGGCCGTTTCATCTCGCATGGAACAGGAAACCCTGAGACACGTTTCACTTCCTGGCCCGGACGACCGACACTGCTGACGTGTCGTCGGGGTAGCGGGGCGCATGAGCGGGAAATGATATGAAAGCGTTGACCGTCGGCAGTGCCATGATCGACACCATCGCGATCATGGCCAGCGACAGCATCGAGCGCATGTCCATGCGCAACGCCGAAAGCTCGTTCCTGCTGCTGGAGGAAGGACGCAAGACTGACGCGCTTGAGGTGTCCACGCACTGCGGCGGCGGCGCTATCAATACCGCGGTCGCCATGTCCCGGCTCGGTCTCGATGTGGCGACGCTGGTCAAGCTCGGTCGTGACGCCCGGGCTGAGACGATTATCGCCCGACTGATGGAGGAACAGGTCTCCACACGCTGGGTCTTGCGCGACGAGCGGGCGCCGACCGGCGCGTCGGTGCTGATTTCGTCGCACGACCGCAATGCCGGGATATTCACCTTTCGCGGCGCCAACACACTGCTTGAACCCGCCGACCTCCGCGAAGAAATCTTCGCCGTCGACCTGTGCTATATCTCCAACCTGAGCAACAAATCCGCCGAGTGCTTTCCGCTGCTCGTGAAGCAGGCCAAGGCACACGGAGCGATGGTGGCCGCCAACCCTGGAGTGCGGCAGCTCTCCGCGCGAGGCAGCGCGCTGATCGAGAATCTGGCGGCAATCGATGTCTTGACCATCAACAAGTCGGAAGCCGGAGTGCTCGTGCCCGGACTGGTGGCCCGGTACGGCGACAACGGTCCGCCCATCGCACCGGCGCCCGGCGAGCAGTTGCCGAGCTTGGCGGTGCGCGGCCTGACCGGCGGGGGTTTCGAAATGCGGCTGACGTCTTTTTTCAGGGCCGTCCACAGCATGGGGACCAAACATGTGCTGGTTACGGATGGCCAAGCCGGCGCGTACCTGGGGACCGGCGACGAAATCCTGCATTGCCCGGCAGCCCAGGCCAAGGTCGCCGGCACAGCTGGCGCGGGAGACGCTTTTGCAGCGGCGTTCAGCACCTTCCTCGCTCTTAAACGGCCGCTTGACGACGCGCTCAGGGCAGCTGCCTTGAATGCGGCCGCCGTAGTGGCCTACGTTGATACGCAAACCGGCCTTCTGCACAAAACTGACATCGAGGCCGGGCTCGCCCAGCATGCACCTAGCCTACCCGTTCGCCGCTGGCCCCTGTGAAGCAACCACGTGGGCTCTCCAATCAGGACATTTGGCCGATTGCGGGCTGATGCTCTTGCTCGCGTGCGTACCGCATGCCACTCACCCTAGAACGACCGCGTCTATAAGGACATCGCATGGCCCGTCACAAAGAGCTCGACCTGGCACCAATCGGCAATGGCCGGACGGCCGCTCTGATCGACACCAAAGGCCGCATCGTCTGGTGGTGCTTTCCCCGTTTCGACTCCGATCCCGTGTTCTGCCGCCTGCTGGCAGGAGACGAAGAAAAGGGGTTCAGCGAGATCGTGCTGCACGGCGGCGTGCGCGCCAAGACCACGTATGTGCGCAACACGGCCATCGTGGAAACGATCCTCGAGGATGATGCGGGCAACGCCCTGCGCATTACCGACTTTGCTCCGCGCTTCATGCGTTTCGAGCGCGTTTTCCATCCGGCCCAGATCTACCGTCGCATCGAGCCGCTGAGCGGCCTGCCTCGCATTACGGTCAAGGTCCGGCCTACGTTCAACTATGGAATGCCCTGTACGGGGATGGCGCTGGGTTCAAATCATATCCGCTATACCGGGGGTATAGACACGTTGCGTCTGACGACAGACGCTCCGCTGTCCTACGTGGCGAGCGAAACCGCATTTGCGCTGACCCAGCCCATTACTTTGATCCTCGGGGCTGACGAGCCGTTCGAGAGCGCCATCGACACGCTGTCGCGCGAATTCCTGGAGCGCACGCGCGACTACTGGAACAACTGGGTCAGGGTTCTGGGTATCCGGCTCGATTGGCAGAGCGATCTGATGCGTGCGGCCATCACGCTGAAGCTCTGCAATTTCGACGAAACCGGTGCCATCATCGCGGCGCATACGACGTCCATTCCCGAAGCCCCCGGGTCCAGTCGCAACTGGGATTATCGGTTCTGCTGGCTGCGGGACGCTTACTTCGTCATCAAGGCGCTGAATCGTCTCGGTGCAACGCAGACGATGGAATCGTACATCAACTACATCACGTCGATCGCCATCGACGCCGAGCGCCCCCTGCGGCCCGTCTATGGCATCGTCCACGACCAGCCGCTCGAGGAGCGCCTCGCCCCGAACCTTGCCGGCTTCCGGGGGATGGGACCGGTTCGCATCGGCAACCAGGCGGCCGATCAGCTCCAGCATGATGCGTACGGAAGCATCATCCTCGGCGCCGCGCAGATGTTCATCGACGAGCGACTGCCCCGCATGGGCGACGAAGGTCTGTTTCGTCGCCTGGAGCCGCTGGGCCACCAGGCTGCCCGCTTCGTCAAGGAACCTGATGCCGGTCTTTGGGAGTATCGCGGCCGCCAGCGTGTGCACACCCATTCAGCGACCATGTGCTGGGCGGCGTGCGATCGCCTTTGGCGTATCGCTGCGTTGCTGGGCCTCGAGGATCGCAAGGCCTATTGGTTCGGACAGGCATCGAAGATTCAGAAGCTCATTCTCGAACGGTCGTGGAGCGAAAAGCGTCAGGTCCTCGTCGGCGCGTTCGATCACGACGATCTCGATGCAAGCGTCCTGCTGCTGCCCGAACTGGGACTCATCTCGGCTTCCGACCCGCGTTTCATCAAGACCGTCGAACTGATCGGCAAGGAACTCAACCGCGGCGGATATATCATGCGCTATACGGCGTCCGACGATTTCGGCGAGCCAGAGACGGCATTTCTCGTCTGTCAGTTCTGGTACATCGATGCGTTGACGCAAATTGGCCGAACAGACGAGGCGCGCGAGCTGTTCAATCACCTGCTGGCGCAACGCAATTCATTTGGCATCCTGTCAGAGGATATCGCGCCGGCAACGGGCGAGATCTGGGGCAATCTTCCCCAGACCTATTCGATGGCCGGCATCATCAACACCGGCATGAACCTGTCCCGACGGTGGGACGAGGCGTGGGCAAGCGGCTGAATGTGCTCCCAAATTTGATGGAACCCAACGCCAGGGTAAATCGTTAGCTGTTTGGATCAATTTGCTCCCTGGGTGCGGTATTTCCTTATTTCTCACGAAGTCTGGTCCATGATAAATGCCGCTCACCCCAGAGAAGGCACAATCGATGGGTCGTGTAGTCATTGTTTCAAACCGGGTCATGGACACCACGCAAGCGGCCCAGGCCGGTGGCGTGGCCGTGGCCATATCCGAAGTTTTGCAGTCCCAGAGCGGCCTTTGGTTCGGGTGGAGCGGGGCAGTCCAGGCTGATGTGGACGAAGCGCCCACGGTGGCGCAGGTCGAGGAAAGCGTTGCAATCGCCACGGTTCCGCTGAATCCGCAGGAGCATCAGGGCTACTATCTCGGCTACGCCAATTCCGTGCTTTGGCCCGTGTTTCACAATCGCCTTGACCTTGCACAGTTCGAGGCCGGTTTTTTCGACATCTACAACAGCGTCAATATACGGATGGCAGCAAGCCTCAAGGCACTGCTCCGTTCCGACGACACGATCTGGGTGCACGACTATCATCTTGTGCCGCTGGCGCTGGCGTTGCGCGCGATCGGCGTCAACAATCCCATCGGCTTCTTTCTGCACATCCCGTTCCCGCCGGCGCAAACGTTCCTGGCGATCCCCGAGCACAAGAGCCTCGCGCGCATGCTCGCGGCGTATGATCTCGTGGGCCTGCAGACGGAAGCGGATGTTGCCAACCTGCTCGACTATCTCAAGCAGGGCGTGCGCGGGCGCATTCTGCAGGACGGCCGCATCCGCGCGTTCGATCGCGTTCTGTCGATCGGCAGTTTCCCGGTCAGCATCGACCCTAAAGAATTCATGTCGGCCAAACCAAGGACCAGCCTGGCGCAGGGCGGCCCGGCGGTACGCCGTATCATCGGGGTGGACAGGCTCGACTATACCAAAGGCCTGCCGCCGAAGTTTCACGCTTTCGCACGCTTTCTCGAGCGCTATCCCAACAACAGCGGCAATGTCGTCCTGACTCAGATCGCTCCGCCGACGCGGGAGAGCGTGGAAGCCTATACCGACATCCGCACGGAGCTCGAAACCCTTGCCGGCTCGATCAACGGCCGATTCGGTGAACTCGATTGGGTGCCGATCCACTACATCCATCGCTCCATACCGAGAAGCACGCTGGCCGATATCTACCGGTCCGCCCGGATCGGGCTTGTCACGCCCATGCGCGACGGCATGAATCTCGTCGCCAAGGAATACGTGGCCGCGCAAGATCCGGCAGACCCGGGCGTGCTGATCCTGTCGCGTTTTGCTGGCGCTGCCGAACAGCTGACCGACGCGCTGATCGTCAACCCGTACAACATCGACGAAATCGCCGACGCGATCGAGACCGCGCTGCAGATGGGCAAGCCCGAGCGCGTGCGCAGAAACGCGGCGATGCTCGATGTCATCCAACGCCACGACACGTTTGCGTGGTCGCGATCGTTTCTCGATTCCCTCGCCCAGGTGTACGCCAAGGACCATGCGGTGTCTGGTGGCCCTCCCTCTGCGGAGCTGCGGAACCGATTGAGCCAGCTGGCGCGCCGGACCGGGCGCGAGGAGCCGCCCGTACGCTCCGACGCGACGGGCAGGCCGTCTAATTTTCGCGGCGGCGTTGAATGAGAACGACCAAGGCCAAGACGATCGGCGCACGCGCAGTGGCGGACGTTGTGTCCGATGCCGCGCCGATGTCCGCGCCTCCCGATGCGGCGGGCCCTTTTACGCTGGCGATCGATATCGGCGGTACGCGCGTCAAGGGCGCCGTCGTGTCAGCCGATGGCGCGTTGGCTGCGGCGCCGAAACACATTGCGACACCGGTTCCGGCCACTCCAGATCAGGTTCTGAAGGTCATTACATCAATAGTGTCATCTATGCCCAGCTTCGGCCGGATTTCTGCGGGATTTCCCGGCGTCGTGAAGCGGGGATATGTCGTGACCGCGCCCAATCTGGGAACCCCGTCTTGGCAGGGCGTCGATCTGGCAAGCGAACTCAGCAAAAGATTCAGTGCGCCGGCACGCGTGCTCAATGACGCAGCAGTGCAGGGGCTTGGTGTCGTTGCAGGCCCGGGACTCGAATGCGTGCTGACGCTGGGGACAGGTGTTGGCTGCGCGGTGTATCGCGCACGCAGGCTGGTCTTGCCGCTGGAATTCGGTCAGTACCGGAGGCAGGGCAAGAAAACTTATGACGCGTATCTGGGCAACGCTGCGCTGCAAGCCAAAGGCAGCGATCGGTGGAATAAGCGTCTGGGCAAGACCATCGACGAGATCATGTCGCTGATCAATTGTGACGTGCTGTACCTCGGTGGTGGCAATGCACGAAAGATTGCATTGCAGCTTCCCGATCACGTGCGCGTGGTGTCGAACC
>JBKKCB010000182.1:0-5333 GCA_046713545.1 Hyphomicrobiaceae bacterium
AAGCGCGACCGGCCGGAGCTGCGCGACCAGCCGCTGATCGTCGGCCATGCCGGCGGCCGCGGCGTCGTCACCACGGCCTGCTACATCGCCCGCACATTCGGAGTCCGTTCCGCCATGCCGATGTTCAAGGCCATGGACTTGTGCCCGAACGCCGTCGTGCTGTCACCGGACATGGCCAAGTACAAGCGCGTCAGCAGCGACATTCGCGCCATCTTCGAAGCCGAGACGCCCGTCTTCGAGCCGCTGTCGCTGGATGAAGCCTATCTCGACCTTTCTGCCGAGCATCGCCAAGCGCCCCACCCCGCTGCGCTTTCTCTCGCGCGCATCGCACGCAACGTCGAGCAACAGATCGGCATCACCGTCTCGATCGGCCTGTCGTGCAACAAATTTCTGGCCAAGCTCGCCTCGGAGCTCGACAAGCCGCGCGGCTTCTCCGTCATCGGCGCGGCCGAGGCAAAGGCTTTCCTGGCGCCGCTGTCGATCCGCAAGATCAACGGTGTCGGCGCCGCAACGGCCGCGCGGCTGGAAGCTGAGGGCATCATGACCATCGGCCAGCTCCAGACCTTGAGCGAGGTCCAGCTCGTCACGCAGTACGGCAAGCTCGGGCGCCGGCTGGCGCATTTCGCGCATGGCCAGGACGATCGTGCTGTGACGCCGCATCGATCCACCAAAAGCATTTCTGCCGAGACCACGTTCCGGCGTGACACCGGATCAGCCGCTGACCTGTGCGCGGCGGCGCGCCCGCTGGGGGAGAGCGTTGCGGCACACCTGCAGCGCAAGGGCCTCGCGTGCGCCACCGTCGTCCTCAAGCTCAAGACATCGGATTTTCGCATCCTCACCCGCAGCCAGCGCCTGCCGCATCCGACCCAGCGAGCCGAAGCCGTTCTTGAGGCGGCCCTTCATCTCATCGGCAAGGAAGCCGACGGCCGCACGTTCAGGCTCATCGGGATCGGCGCGTCCGAACTGCGGCCCGCCGCCGAAGCCGACCCGCCCGATCTCTTCGGCATGCTGTCGGGCCGAGGTAGTTAGAGGGTCTCCGCAAGAAGCGGTGCCGATTTTTCGCTGCCACACTTCGGAATGGGGAGAGGGATGAAGCGCTTAATGCGCATCGGAAGATGGTGCAGCGCAGTTCATCGACTCGTGCCTGTCGATGACGTACAAGCCGGGGCATCTGGTGACGGCCATGTCAGCCGCGTCGTGGGCATGGCCGTCGGCATCGGCATCGCCGCCTATCGGCAGGGCCCTTGAGCATATAGAGCGCTCGTGTGATTGAGCTTCGACCATTCGGCAACGAGCACTTCGACGGGCTGATCGCCATGGTGCCCACCGAAGCGACCTTGGTCGAGTGGTGCGGCGCTTACTTTCGTTTCCCGCTCGACCACGCACAGCTCGAGCGCTACGTGGAGACGGCCAGGCAGCCGAGTGTGCGCACGATATTTGCCGCCGAGGCATCTGACACGGGCGTGGTTGGGCATGTCGAGATCAGCCACATCTGGCCCCACCTCTCCAGTCGCCTCTCGCGCGTCTTGATTGCGCCGGGCCATCGCCGCCGTGGCATTGGCACACAGATGGTCTTGCAGGCGCTTTCGCTCTCCTTCAGAGAGCATCATGTGGCGCATATCGACCTTGGCGTGTCCGCGCGCAACGCATCGGCGATTGGATGCTACCGCAAGATCGGTTTCAAGCCGGTCGGAACATGGCCGAATGCGATGGCTGCAGGATCGCATATCATCGATGTTCGCTGGATGAGCCTCACGCGGCGTGCGTGGCAGAAGCGAGAGGATGCGCGATGAACATTGCTGACCGGAACAAAGGCATCGACACCCTTGCCCCGGCGCGCTGGCTCCAGGATTTTGGCGCCGCACTCGCGCGATCGGATAGTGCCGCGGCTGCCGGCCTGTTTCTGCCTGACGGGCATTGGCGGGATCTTGTTGCTTTCACCTGGCACCTGAAGACGTTCACGGGCATCTCGCAGATCGAGGCCGCTCTGCGGGAGACTTTGACCGCCGCTCGCGCGACCGCCTTCCAATTGAATCCCGATCGCGCACCCCCGCGCCATGTCCGGCGGGCGGGAGTGGATGCCATCGAAGCGATTTTCAGCTTCGAGACCGCCACGGGCCGCTGTAGCGGCGTCGTACGCCTGGTGCCTGATGCGGGAGCTGCCGGCCAATTGCGCGCGTGGACGCTCTTGACGGCGCTTGAAGAGCTCAAAGGCTTCGAGGAGCACGTCGGCGACCGCCGTCCGAAAGGCGAATCCTATTCAAGGAACTTCGGCGGCGACAATTGGCACGACTATCGCGTAAAGGCGCGTGCCTATGCGGACCGCGATCCGGCGGTGCTCGTCGTGGGCGGAGGGCAGGCAGGCCTGGCGATTGCAGCGCGCCTCGGCCAGTTCGATGTCGACACCTTGATCGTCGATCGCATGCAGCGCGTGGGCGACAACTGGCGCAAGCGTTATCACTCGCTGACGTTGCACAACGAGGTGCACGTCAATCATCTCCCCTACCTACCATTTCCGCCGACCTGGCCCGTCTTCGTGCCGAAGGACAAGCTCGCCAATTGGCTCGAGGCCTACGTCGAGAGCATGGAGCTGAACTTCTGGACCGAGACGGAATTCCTCGGCGGCACGTACGACGCGGCCGCGCAGTGCTGGAGCGTCCGCCTGCGCCGCGCCGACGGAACCGAGCGCACCATGCGCCCGCGCCATGTCGTGCTTGCAACCAGCGTCAGCGGCATTCCCAGCATCCCGTCCCTCCCCGGATTGGAGGATTTCTCGGGCCGGATCATGCACTCGAGCGTTTTTACCGAAGGCTCCGCCTGGACGGGTCGCAATGCCCTCGTCCTCGGCACTGGCAACAGCGGTCATGATGTGGCGCAGGACCTGCACAGCCACGGCGCCCACACGACCATCATTCAGCGCAGCCCGACCACCATCGTCAGCATCGAGCCGAGTGCCCAGAAAGTCTACGCGCTGTACTCCGAAGGGCTCTCGACCGACGATTGCGATCTTCTCGCCGCATCGATCCCCTATCCTGTTCTCGTGCGCGCCTACCAGCTCGGCACCCTTGACATGGAGGAGCTCGACAAGGATCTCCTCGACAAGCTGCGCGCGGTGGGATTCAGGATGGACTCCGGACATGACGGCACCGGCTTCCAGATGAAATACCTGCGGCGTGGCGGCGGCTATTATCTGAACGTGGGCTGTTCCGAACTCATCATCGACGGCAAGGTCGGCCTCCTTCAATACAGCGACATCGAACGCTTCGTGCCCGAGGGCGCGCTGTTGCGCGACGGCAGCACGGCGCCCGCCGACGTGCTCGTCATGGCGACCGGGTACAAGAGCCAGCAGGACCTCGTGCGCCTGTTGTTCGGAGACGATATTGCCGAGCGTGTCGGCCCCGTCTGGGGCTACGACGAGGAAGGCGAGTTGCGCAACATGTGGCGCCGTACCGGGCAACCGGGTTTGTGGTTCATCGCCGGCAGCCTCGCCCAGGGCCGCATCTTCTCGAAATATCTCGCGCTGCAGATCAAGGCCTGCGAGGCGGGCCTCATTCCCTTGGCGTTGACTGCGGACGCATAGGCATCAGCGCGCCACGGGCCCGGCCCCTGCAGCCTTTCCCTGCATCGGTTTGCAGCCCAAATCGGGGACTTGCTGTGACGAATGCAATTCACGGCCGGTTTACGCCTGATTGATGCTCGCCTTACGGGGGCTGTGCAGGATGGGATCTGTCGAAACGTCGTTTCGACAGTCCAGGCGATGAAGCCTTGGTGTCATCGCCCAGCCAAAGGGAGCACGACATGAAATACGCTACAGCACTCTTGCTCGCGATCAGCTTCGCTTCACTCGCTCATCCGGCGAGCGCCAGGTCCACCTGGGACCAGCTCGCCGAAACCGCACCGCGCATGGAGCAGCCGTTCGATCAAGTCGAGATGACCGCCCCGCGCTCGGACGTGTTCACGGACCTGGAAAAAACGGCCCCTCGTGCCGATGTGTACGGCGACATGAGCAAGACCGCGCCCTGAATGAGCACCACTCTTCGGATGCGATGCCACGATAGCGCGATAGTGGCCGGGACCCGGCACCGAGTGCTGGTTCCCGGCCCCAATTGCCGGCAAATTGCAACACGGGAAGATCGTACGTCGCCCTGGCATCGCCTTGCGTATAGGTTTGCTGAATATGCGAACCGCGCCGGAGCCCGCGATGCCTCTTTCCGATCACCTGAAGGCCCGGATTGTCAGATCTGTCGCCGATGGATTTGACGACCAGATCGCTTTCACGCAAAAGCTGGTCGGCTTCGCCTCGACCCGGGGTAGGAACACACCCTTCAGGACTTCGTCTTCCACACCTACAGATCGCGTGGCTATGCCATGGAGCGGTTCGAGATGGACCGCGACGCGATCGAGCGGCATCCGGGCGGCTCCAAATTCTCCGAGGCGCATTCCGCCGCACCTATTGTCGTCGCCATCCATCGCCCGCGCGAGGAGACGGGCCGGTCCTTGATCCTGCAGGCGCATGTCGACGTCGTGCCGCCGGGTCCGGCGGACTTGTGGACGGCACCGCCGTTTGATCCGCGCATCGTCGATGGCTGGCTCTATGGCCGCGGTTCGGGCGACATGAAAGCGGGGCATGCCGCCAACCTGTTCGCGCTCGATGCCTTGCGGCGGCTTGGATTGCAGCCCGCAGCTACGGTCTACCTTCAATCCGTGGTCGAAGAGGAATCGACCGGCAACGGAGCCCTGATGGCGCATTTGCGCGGCTATCGGGCCGATGCGGCGCTCATCCCGGAGCCGGAGGACGAAAAACTCGTTCGTGCCAATCTCGGTGTGATCTGGTTTCAGGTCGAGGTGCGGGGGCATCCAGTGCACGTCCGCGAGATGGGGTCAGGTACCAACGCCATCGACGCCGCCTACCACGTGATTGGCGCCTTGCGACGGCTGGAAGAGACATGGAACGAGGCCAAGGCCGGGCGTCCGCATTTCGAGACCGAAGCCCATCCCATCAATCTGAACGTCGGGCGCATCGAGGGTGGGGATTGGGCGTCATCGGTTCCGGCCTGGTGCCGCATCGACTGCCGCATCTCCATCTATCCCGGTATTGACGCACAAAGCGCCGCACGGGAGATCGAGCAGGCCGTGATCGCCTTCGCGCGGGCCGACGCCTATCTTGCCAACAATCCGCCGCGCATCACGTTCAACGGCTTCTTTGCCGAAGGCTACGTTCTCGAGCCCGGCTCCGAAGCGGAGGCCGTTCTGGGCCGGGCGCACCTGACGGCGATCGGCAAGCCGCTGCAGTCGTTCATGACGGCGGGCTATCTCGACGCTCGTGTGCACGC
>JBKKCB010000183.1:0-11937 GCA_046713545.1 Hyphomicrobiaceae bacterium
CCCTCACCCTAACCCTCTCCCCATTGAAGTAATGGGGAGAGGGAATGTTGGAGCGTCACGTCATGTCACTCACTGCAACATCGGCACGCGAGCGGCTCGACGTCTGCCTCGACGCCGAGCAGCGCTGGAATCCGCACGTCAATGCCGTCGTGACGCCCATGGCGGAGGCGGCCCGCCGCGAAGCCGATGCCGCCGACCGTGCCGCGCGCGACGGCCAATGGCTCGGCCTGCTGCACGGCATGCCGATCGCCATCAAGGACAACATCGACTCCGCCGGCGTGCGCACGACAGCGGGGTCCACGTTCTTCAAGGACCACGCGCCCAACCGCGACGCGGAGACCGTCCGCCGCCTGCGCCGGGCCGGCGCCGTCATCGTGTCGAAGGTGACGCTGCACGAGTTCGCCTTCGGCATCCGCTCCTGGAATCCGGTGATCGGCGCCTCGCGCAATCCCTTTGACCTGTCGCGTGTGCCCGGCGGGTCCAGCGGCGGCTCCGGCATCGCGGTGGCGACCGGCATGTGCGAGGCGGCTCTGGGCAGCGATACGGGCGGATCGGTGCGCCTGCCGGCCGCCATCTGCGGTATCTCGGGCTTGCGGCCGACGCTCGGGCGCATCTCCAGCACCGGCTGCTTCCCCGTCAGCGCGTCGCACGACACGGTCGGCCCCATGGCACGCACGGTCGATCAGTGCGCGCGGCTTTTCGCGGTGTTGTCGGGCTACGACCCCGACGATCCGATCTCCGAGGACCGGCCGCTCGAAAATTTCCTGCCCGGCCTGGGCGACGGCATTGCGGGCGTTCGCATCGGAATCCCGAAGAATTTCTACCTCGACGGCTGCTCGCAGGACGTGTCGGCCGCCTATCAGGCCGCCATTCGCGTGCTGGAAGAACTCGGCGCCACGCTGGTCGAGGTCAGCGTGCCGGGCGCCGAGCAGATCCACGACCACGCCTCGTGCATGGTCTTCAGCGACGCCTGCGCGCTGCACGCCGGCCGCCTGCCCGACGCGTCGAAGTGGGGCCCCATGACCATCGAGCGCATGCGCAACGGGCTCACCTACACCGGCGCCGACTACGCCCGCGCCGTGCGCGCCAGGGAGAGCTGGAAGCGCACGCTCGCCAAGCTGTTCGACACCGTCGATATCCTCGCCGCACCCACCATGCCCGACGAGCCACCGCCCGTCGACGACACCCGGCCGCTGCTGCAGGCCACCAGCGCCGTGACCAAAGTGACGTACGCCGGTGCCTTCGGCTCCCTGCCGGGATTGTCTGTGCCGTGCGGGCGCTCGCGCAACGGCCTGCCTTTGGGCCTGATGCTGGAATCGGCATGGTGGCGCGAGCCGCTGCTGCTGCGGGCCGGCCATGCCTACCAGCAGGCCACCGATTGGCACACCATGCGCCCAACGCTGCCCGCGACCGGAGTCCCCGCATGAACGCGAAAAGCGATGGCGCGGCGGTCGCAGCGCCGAACGAAACCTGGGCCCTGCCGCCGCAGCGATCCCTGCCGGAGATCGTGGCCGAACGGCTGATGGAAGCCATCCGCTCCGGCACGCTGAAACCGGGTGAGCGGCTGGTCGAGACATCGCTCGCCAGCCGGCTGCAGGTGAGCCGGGGCCCTCTGCGCGAAGCCCTCAAGGCCCTGGAAGCCAATCATCTCGTCGAGAGCCGGCGCGGACGCGGCACCTATGTGCGCGCGGTCAAGCCCGACGAAGTGGCCCAGATGGTCGCCGTGCGCGCCATGCTGGAGGGGCTTGCGGCGCGCCTCGTCGCCATCAATGCCACGCCGGCCATGGTCGAGCAGCTGGAGCGCCTGCATCGTCGCATCGAGATCGCGGCGCGTGCCGGCGAGACGGCCGAGTGGCGTGATCTCGACTGGTCGTTCCACGAGCTCGTGTGCACGTATTCGCGCAATGCGTTTCTGCTGGCCTCCTGGCGCTCGATCTCGAACCTCGTGCGCATCTACCTGCATCAGCACCCGTCGTACGTGACCAACATCGAGTCGATTCTGAACAACCACGTCTCCTTCATGGCAGCGATCGCAAGCAAGAATCCCGATCGCGCCGAGGCGGTGTTCCGCACCACCATCCTCAAGACCGGCTTTGCCCGCATCGACATGGACGTACCGCCCTCGCTGGCGGTCTACGTCGATCCGACGGTTGACGTCGAGTTCACGCCGCCTGCGAGTGCCGGCAAGAGTGCGAAGGCCACGGCCAAGCCGCGCCGCGGCAAGTCCGATGGCTGAGAAGGGGAGGCTGTCGCGCCTCAGACGCAGCATGCTGATTACGCCGGGCGACCGCCCCGAGCGGCTCGCCCGTGCCGTGGCGCTTGCGGCCGACAGCGTGGTGTTCGACCTGGAGGACGGTGTCGGCGCGCCGCAGAAGGCCGCAGCCCGCGCCCACATCGCCGAGGCGCTGCGCGCGCTCGATTTCGCCGGCCGCGAGCGCGTCGTGCGGGTCAACGCCGCGACCACGCCGGACTTCGAGGCCGATCTCGACGCGCTCCCGCTCGACCGGCTCGATGCGATCTTCCTGCCGAAGGCCGAAAGCCCCGCCGACGTGACGAAGCTCGCGGGTTGGCTCGACGCCAACGAGCCCCGGGCAGCACGCACCCGTCCCGTCGACATTGTCGTCAGCATCGAAACGCCGCGCGGACTGCTCCAGGCGCTGGCGATCGCCGACGCCTCCCCGCGCATCAGCGCGCTGTTCTTTGGTTCCGGCGACTATGCGATGGCCACTGCCAGCGCCGTGACCGAGCGTTCGCTGGCCCTGCCGCGGGCGCTGATCGTGGCCGCCGCTTCCGCTGCCGGCCTCCAGGCCATCGACGCCGCCTACTTCGCCGCCGTGAAGGATGCCGACGCGACGCGCGCCGATGCGCTGCTGGCGAAGGAGCTGGGATTCTGCGGCAAGCTGCTGTTCCATCCCAATCAGATCGACGTCTGCAACGCGGTGTTCTCGCCCACGCAAGCCGAGATTGCCCGCGCGCAGACAATCATCGCGGCTTGGCATGCCGCGCAGCGCGACGGGCACGGTACGGCCGTGGTCGATGGCCAGTTCATCGCCGTCGACATCGCCCTCATGGCCGAGCGCACGCTTGCCGTCGCACGCCAGGCAGGCCTCCTCGCTGGCTGACGCGGTGCCCGGTCCGTGAGCATTTCCGCTGGCGCATTCCTCTTGCGCACCCTGCACATTTGATAGGATCGTAGGCGACGAACCGCGCGGGCCGCCGCGACAGCACGGTGTACGCAGGCCAAAGGGAGATTTGGGATGCAGCGTTTCGCTAAAATTGCGTTGGCAGCCGCCGCGCTGTGTGCGCCCTTGGCACCGGCCGAGGCCGGCAAGAAGACGGACACGCTGATCTGGGCGACCGACCGCGAAAACCCCATCGCCGATACCAACTTCCTCAATACCCGCGAGCTGGTGGTCGTCAGCTATCTCATCTTCGACCGGCTGGTCCTGCTCGATGACAAATATGAGCCGCAACCCCTGCTGGCGTCGAGCTGGAAATGGGCCAGCGACACCGTCCTCGAAGTTGATCTGAGAAAAGGCGTCAAGTTTCACAACGGCAAGGAGATGGATGCCGACGACGTTGCCTATTCGCTGAACTTCGTGCTCGACAAGGCGAACGGCGTCCTCAGCTACACGTATCTCGCCTGGATCGACAAGGTCGAGGTCGTCGATGCCCACAAGGTGCGCCTCGTCCTGAAGAAGCCTTTCCCCACGGCGCTCATCTTCCTCTCCGGTTCAGGCATCATTGTGCCCAAGGGGCACTACGAGACCGCGCCGGCACGCGCCGACGGCAAGAAGGATTTCGGCGCGGTCACGCCCGTCGGCACCGGGCCCTACAAGATCGGCGAGATCAAGCCCGGCGAATACATCCACATGGTCAAGTTCGCCGACTATTTCAAAGACAGTCCGAAGGGCCCGCCCCAGATCGGCAATATCCGTTTCCGCACCATCAAGGATCAGAATACGCGGCTGGCCGAACTGATGACCGGCGCCATCGACTGGACGTGGGATGTGCCCAAGGAACAGGCCGAGCGGCTGAAGGGCAATCCGGCGCTGGTGATCGAAAATGCCAAGACCATGCGGTTCGCCTACCTGGCGTTCGACGTGCACGGCACCTCGGGGCAGAAGTTTTTCACCGACAAGCGTGTGCGGCAGGCCATCGGGCACGCGATCAACCGCGAGTCCATCGTCAAGAACCTGGTGGGCACGCCCGCAGAAGTGATCCACTCTGCATGTCATCCCGACCAGTTCGCGTGCGCGACCGACGTGCCGAAGTACGACTACAATCCCGACAAGGCCAAGAAGTTGCTGGCCGAGGCCGGCTACCCAAACGGCTTCGAATTCGACCTCTACGCCTATCGCGAGCGTGAATATACCGAAGCCGTGATCGGCGATCTGGCGCGCGTCGGCATCAGGCCGAAACTCAACTTCGTGCAATACACCGCCATGCTGGAGGCCATCCACAAGGGCCAGACGCCCGTCGTGCACGGCACCTGGGGTTCGAGCTCCATTCCCGACGTCTCGGCTGCCACGGGACATTTCTTCCAGGGCACGCGCGATGACTTGGCGCGCGATCCCGAGGCGATGAAGCTGATTGCCGAAGCGGACGGCACGCTCGATCGCGCCAAGCGGGCTGCGCTATGGCAGCAGGCGCTGGCCCGCATTTCCGGCGAGGCCTACTGGATCCCGATGTACACCTACGCCAAGTACTATGCCTATACGAAGGACCTCGACTTCAAGGCGACCTCGGACGAGATCCCGCAATTCTTTCGCGCCAAATGGAAATGATGCCGTCGATGGTGGAGGCCGCTCCATGAAAATCGTCGTCATGGGTTCGGGTGGCGTCGGCGGCTACTTCGGCGCGCGCCTGGCTGCTGCCGGCAACGACGTTGCCTTCGTCGCGCGCGGCGCCCATCTCGCCGCCATGCAGGCCAAGGGCCTGGATGTCCGCAGCACCATCGGCAACATCCATGTGCAGCCGGCGCGTGCGATCGCCGATCCGGCCGAGGTGCAGACGCCGGACGCCGTCATCTTTGCCGTCAAGATGGGCGATACCGAGAGTGCCGCCGCATCCCTCAAGCCGATCCTGAAACCCGGTGTCCCCATCTTCACGTTTCAGAACGGCGTCGAAGCGACGGATATGATCGCGGCCGTCGTCGGCGATGGCCACGTGGTCCCCGGCGTGGCGCGCATCGCATCCCACATCTCGGCGCCGGGCGTGATCGAGCACGCCAGTCCGTTTGCGCGTCTCGAATTCGCCGAAGCCGACAACCGCCCGAGTGCGCGCGTGGAAGCCTTCCACGCCGCCTGCCGCACGGCCGGGATCGACGCCGTCATCGCGCCCGAGATCGTTCGCGCGTTGTGGCTCAAATTCGCCATGCTGGCGCCGATGTCGGGTGTGACCACGCTGACGCAGCGCACCGCCGGACCGTTGCGCTCAAATCCCGGCACGCGCGCGCTCATTGAGGCCGCCGTGCAGGAAGTCATCGCCGTCGGCGAGGCCGCCGGCGGCTGGCTCACCGCCGCCGACACTGCGTCCCTCGTGAAAGTCGTCGACAACTTGCCCGAAGCGATGACCTCATCGATGTCGCATGATCGCACCGCCGGCAAACCGCTGGAGCTGAACTGGCTGTCGGGCGCCGTCGTCCGCCTCGGCCTCAAGCACGGCGTGCCCACGCCCACGCACCGCTTCATCGCACAGGCTCTGGCCCTCGAAGCCGCCGGCCGCAAGGCCTGAGAACCGCGCTCAAGAAAAAGGCCGGCACTCTTGGCCGACCTTTGCAGATCTAGTGAAGAGCCCCGACTTCACAGCGCCCGGCACTTGCGGCCGCCGAAGGGTTTCTTGCGGCAATCGCAGGGCCGCGCACCCCACTCCAAATGGTAATGGAAGCCGAAGCGGCCGCGGCGATAGGGTCCCTGCGCGCAGTTGTCGTGAAAGCCATGCACGCGTTCGATCGGCAGGCGGTCGGAGGCAACGTCAGGCAGAGACTGCACCGGCGTCATCGGCGCAGCATTGGCGGCGGACGTCATCATAAGCACCGCAAGTGCGGCCGCCGAAAAGGATAGGCTTCGTGTCATCTGGATCTCCTATTGCTCGCAAACGCTACGAGTGCTGCCGGAAAAGCATGCCCCGCCAAACGGGATGCCCCGGTGCATCGCAAGCGCAAGCCGCCACCAAACAAAGATCCGCGGTTGCCGATTAATGCAGCCTGAACAGGCGCGGGTTATGACGCGCAACCACAGCAGAAGTTCCCTGGAGCAGGGTCGCTTCGGCGCGATGCTTATTCCGCGGCCTCCGACGGCGAGCGGCCGTGGTTGTCCTGGTTCTTCAGGGCGTCGAGCGTGGGCATGGCCACGACGTTGTAGCCGCAGTCGACGTAGTGCACTTCGCCGGTCACGGCGCCCGACAGGTCGGACAGCAGATACAGCGATGCACCGCCCACTTCGTCCAGCGTCGGCGTCCGCCGCAGCGGCGCATGATCGCCCTGGTAGTTGAAGATGATGCGGGCATCGGAAATGCCGGCCCCGGCCAGCGTCCGCATCGGCCCGGCCGACAGCGCATTGACGCGGATGCCCTGGCCGCCGAAGTCGGCGGCGAGGTAGCGCACCGAAGCTTCCAGCGCCGCCTTCGCCACGCCCATCACGTTGTAGGACGGCACCACGCGCATCGACCCGCCATAGGTGAGCGTCAGCATCGAGCCACCGTTCTTCATCAGCGGCGCCGCGCGCTGCGCAATCTCCGTGAACGAGAAGCACGAGATCAGCATCGTGTTGGAGAAGTTCTCGCGCGACGTATCGGAGTAGCGGCCTTGCAGCTCGCGCCGGTCGGAGAAGGCCAGCGCATGCACGATGAAGTCGAGGCCGCCCCACGTCGTCTTGATCTCATCGAAGACGCGATCGACGCTGGCGAGATCGGACACGTCGCAGGAGGCGATGATCGGAGACTTGACCGACTCGGCCAGCGGAATGGCGCGCCGCCCGAAGGCGTCTCCCTGGTAGGTGAAGGCCAGTTCGGCGCCGTGCTGGGCGGCGGCCCGGGCAATGCCCCAGGCAATGGATCGGTCGTTGGCCACCCCCATGACGAGGCCGCGTTTGCCCGCCAGCAGCTGGCCGGGCTTCAGAATATCCTTCTCAGACATGAGCGTTCCCAATCTGGCCGGCAGCCCTGGGCCGGCATGTGCCAGCCAGCAGCTCCCTGTGCCTTTCAGTATACCTTTGCCGTATGGCTTCACGGTGCGCGACCCTACGAGATCCTTTGGCCGCGCATCGGTCACCCGGGGAACACGAAGACCCCCGGCGGTCTCTCGTCGTTCCTGGCGATCCGTTAACCGTCATGGCGGCGGAACACCAAGGTCGCATTTGTACCGCCAAACCCGAAACTGTTCGACAGCACACAGTTAAGCTCGGTTTCCCGCAGCTTGCGGACGATAGGCATATCGGCGAATTCGGGATCGAGTTCGTCGATATTGGCGCTTTCGCAGATGAAGCCATTGTTCATCATCAGCAGGGAGAAGATGGCCTCCTGCACGCCGATGGCGCCGAGCGAATGGCCCGTCAGGGATTTCGTCGCCGAAATCGCCGGGCATTTGTCGCCGGTCCCGAACACCGTGCGGATGGCATCGATCTCCGGCCCGTCTCCGGCCGGCGTCGATGTGGCATGCGGATTGATGTAGTCGACCTTGCCGCCGATGCCTTTGCCGTCCATCCCGGCCATGGCGAGCTGCATGCACCGCGCGGCGCCTTCGCCGGACGGCGCTACCATGTCGAAGCCGTCCGAGGTTGCCCCGTAGCCGGCGAGCTCGCCGTAGATCTTGGCGCCCCGCGCCTTGGCGTGCTCCAGTTCCTCCAGCACCAGCACGCCCGCGCCACCCGCGATCACGAAGCCGTCGCGGCTCGTATCATAGGCACGGCTGGCCTTGCCCGGCGTGGCATTGAACCTGGAGGACATGGCGCCCATGGCGTCGAACAGCACCGACAGCGTCCAGTCGAGTTCCTCGCAGCCGCCTGCAAACATGACGTCCTGCTTGCCCCATTGAATCAGCTCGCCGGCATTGCCGATGCAGTGCGCCGAGGTGGAGCAGGCCGAGGATATGGAATAGTTGGTGCCCTTGATCTGGAACGCGGTGGCCAGCGCCGCCGATGGCCCCGAGCACATGCCCTTGGGCACCTCGAAGGGCCCGACCTTCTTGGGCTCCTTCTCCCGCGTCACGTCCGCCGCCCGCACGATCGCGCGCGTCGACGGGCCGCCCTGCCCCATGATGATGCCGGTGCGCTCGCTGACGATGTCCTTCGCCTCGAGGCCCGCATCACGGATCGCCTGATCCATGGCGACGTAGTTCCAGCCGACTCCGTCTTCCATGAAGCGCCGCGGTTTGCGCGGCACCATCGACTCCCAGTCGATCTTGGGTTCTCCGTGCACGCGGCAGCGAAAGCCGAGCTCGGCATATTTTTCGGCCGCAACGATGCCCGGCCTGCCTTCGCGCAGCGCCGCCAGCACCTCCTGCGTGCTGTTGCCGATCGAGGACACGATTCCCATGCCCGTGACGACGACTCGTCTCATATCAGCCTTTCTCCCCCGCCCCCGTGTGCGCCGGCCGGATCGGTCGCGTCCGCATCGGCACCTCGGTTGCCGTCATGTCGCGGCAGCACTTGCATCTTGACCGGGCTCGAACAGGCCGACCTTCAGGTCTGTCGCCTGATAAATGATCTGCCCGTCGGCCTTCATGGTGCCGTCCGCAATGGCCAGCCGCAAGCGGCGAAGGATCACCCGCTTGAGATCGACAATGTATTCGACGTTCTTGACGTTCGGCAGGACCATGCCCGTGAACTTCACCTCGCCCACGCCCAGGGCGCGGCCCCGGCCCGGAGCGCCGAGCCAGCCGAGGAAGAAGCCCGTGAGCTGCCACAGCGCGTCGAGCCCCAGGCAGCCCGGCATCACCGGATCACCCTTGAAGTGGCAGGCAAAGAACCAATCGAGATCGGGATTGCCGGCCACCTTCAATGTGGCCGAGACCTGGCCCTTGCCGCTCGGTCCGCCGGTTTCCGAAATGCCCGAAATACGGTCGAACATCAGCATCGGCGGCAGCGGAAGCTGGGCATTGCCGGGGCCGAACAGCTCTCCCCGCCCGCAGGCGAGAAGGTCCTCGTATTCGTAGGTCGAACGCCGTTCGGCCATCGTGATCTATCCGCCCTCTTCATGTGCAGGCCGCCGTCGGCACGCTACCGCGTACCTACCACACTCGTTTACCCTTCAAAAGACGGCAACATGTGGCCCCTTCAGGTGCGACCGCGAGCAAGTTGCAGGCCGCCCAAAGACAAACTAGTATATCCCAGTCAGGATTTCGATCAGGCGCCCTTTGGGGAGGAATAGCTCTCCCGCATCTGATGGGCGTGTGAAGGTGGAAGCGAACAAAGACATGGAACGCACGCATGCAGGCGTAGCCGATTTGCTGCGCAAGGCCGGGCTCAGGCCGACGCGGCAGCGTATGGCGCTCGGCTACCTGCTGTTCGGGAAAAGCGACCGTCACGTGACGGCTGAGATCCTGCATGAGGAGGCCGTGGCGGCCGGCGAGCGCGTTTCGCTGGCGACTGTCTACAACACGCTGCATCAGTTCAAGCGCGCCGGTCTTCTGCGCGAGCTGGCGATCGAGGGCGCCAAGGCGTATTTCGATACCAACACCTCCAACCACAATCATTTCTATCTGGAGCGCGAAGGCCATCTCATGGACATTCCGGGCGACACCATCCGTGTCGACGGTCTGCCCGAGCCTCCCGCCGGCACGCGCATCAGCCACATCGACGTGGTGGTGCGGCTGACCAAGCGCTAGACGCGACGCTCTCCAATCTCCTGTCCCCCTGCGTTCCGGCCGCGGCGCCGTCATCTTGGCTCTTTCCCGGTCGACATCCTGTGCCTGGGCTTTCAGCGGCGGGTCAGGCGTGTCCCATCGGTGTGTGAAGGCCCCGGATCAGCGCACACCTGCGGTGCGCCCTGTCCGGGATGCAAAATGTGTGGGATGTGAGAAGCTTCAGAGAAGTGGATACTCTAACCCCTCCTCCTGCATTCCCGGAGCCGAAGGCATGCAACGGCAGCGCCATCCGGGACCTTCCCCAGGAGATGTGTAGTGCGGTCTATCCAAGGCAACTGAGACGAAGCGCCAATCATGGGTCCTGAGCCCGCCCTACTTCAGCACCTCGCCCTCATACACGCCCCACAGTTTCTTCTGCTCGATGTAACCCTTGAAGTCGACGATCGACACGTAGCACCAGCGGCCATCGCAGCTCCTGACATTGGCGATCACGCCGGCTTCGGCCATGGCGACGGCGCCCGCGCTTTCCCGGTCGTCGCTGCGCAGCGGAACCTGCACGGCCTTGCCCTCGGCGGACTTCACTTCCCACGGCAGCACTACGGCCGTGCGCCGTCCCGACACCAGCCCCTGCAGAACCCACCCGGTCGTGCCTTCCGAATCCCGCACCTGCCGCCAGCCTTCGAACTCGCTGATGACTTCCACCGGCAGGCCGGCGCGCTGAAACACCCACAGCACCTTGTAGTCGGTGCCGGGACCCTGCCGGATATGGACCTTGTCCGATTTCAGGCTGACGAACCGCGGCACGGGCAATCCGCTGCCTTGCAGCGGGGGAACGGCCGGCGATCCCTGGCCGAACGCGACCATGCCGCCGCCCGCCAGGGCTGCGGCCGCAAGCACGAACGTCGTTGCCAACTGCGTGAAAGTCTGGCGCATGGGGCTCTTGAAATTTCGAATCGAAGCGCGAGGCCGATTTTCACAGCAGATTTGGTCGATACCGTGCGCATCCGCAAGCCCCGCACGCCAGCCAAGGTCTTCCCTTTGTGGCTTTGTGGTCACCGAAGCTTCTGTTAGACAAGCCGGGAAATCATACCGTAGCGTGCGCCACCGCTCGGTGCGGTTGCAACCCGATACTCAACGCAAAAAGCCTCGCGGACGTCCGTCATGCCCCAGAGCACCAAGCGGCCCACCGTTACCGTCATCGTCACGCGCAAGCTGCCGGACGTTGTCGAGACGCGCATGCGCGAGCTGTTCGACGCCCGCCTCAACGTCGATGACATACCGATGTCGCAGGCACAACTCGTGGAGGCCGCCCAGGCCGCCGACGTCCTGGTTCCCACCGTCACCGATCGCATAGACCGCAGCGTGCTGGCGCAGGCCGGCCCGCGCCTGAAGCTGATCGCCAACTTCGGTACCGGCGTCGACAACATCGACCTTGCCACCGCGCGCAACCGCGGCATCACGGTGACGAACACGCCGGGCGTGCTCACCGAAGACACCGCCGACATGACCATGGCGCTGATCCTCGCCGTGCCGCGCCGGCTCGCCGAAGGCACGGCCTTGCTCAAGGATCCCCGCCGCACCTGGAACGGCTGGTCGCCCACCTGGATGCTCGGCCACCGCATCTACGGCAAGCGCCTCGGCATCATCGGCATGGGCCGCATCGGCCAGGCAGTGGCCCGGCGCGCGCGAGCGTTAGGCCTGCAGATCCACTATCACAACCGCCGCCGTCTCTCCGAGGAGATCGAGCAGGAGGTCGAAGCCACCTATTGGGACAGTCTCGACCAGATGCTGGCGCGCATGGACATCATCTCGGTGAATTGCCCGCACACGCCGGCGACCTATCACCTGCTGTCGGCGCGGCGCTTGAAGCTGCTGAAGCCCACCGCCTACATCGTCAACACGGCGCGCGGCGAGGTCATCGACGAGAACGAGCTCGCCCGCATGATCGAGACCAACGCGATCGCCGGCGCCGGCCTCGACGTGTTCGAGCACGAGCCGGCGGTCAATCCCAAGCTGCTGGCCAGCGACCGCGTCGTGGCGCTGCCGCACATGGGCTCGGCGACGCTCGAAGGCCGCATCGACATGGGCGAGAAAGTCATCATCAACATCAAGACCTTCCTCGACGGCCACTC
>JBKKCB010000184.1:0-14285 GCA_046713545.1 Hyphomicrobiaceae bacterium
GCAGCGGGTCCGTATCGCCGAGCGCCGTGATGCCGATGTACCGCGTCTTGCCCTCACGGCGCAGCCGCTCCAGTGCCGGCACGACCTCGTTCAGCACCATGTTGGCCGACAGCGTCTTGTCGTCGCCGTCATCCGATATCAGGTTGTGCAGCTGGAACAGGTCGACGCTATCGCGGCCCAGCCGCTGCAGGCTGGCCTCGAGCCCCGCGGCAATCGCCTTGCCGGTGTCCTTGCGCTCTTGGGGCATCACGCGAACCTTGGTGCCGACGATCACGTCCGCCCGCAGCGCCTTCAGCACGCGGCCGAGATTGCGCTCGGACGCCCCGTCGCCGTATTGGGCTGCGGTGTCGAAATAGTTGACGCCATACTCAATGGCCCGCGCCACCGCGCGCTCCTGGTCGGCCGGCGCGCCGCGCGTCATCAATCCGCCGACCGCGCCGCAGCCGAAGCCCAGCACCGCGACCTCGAGCCCGGTGCGTCCAAATCGCCTGCGTTCCATACCGTTCTCCCGTACGCGGCGCGATCACGCCTGTTGCTGTTTGACCGGATTATCGCCCGCCCCGCCCCAATCCGCCAGCCGTCAGCCCTTCGCGAACCGCACGCAGTAGATCGGCGGCAAGTTGTGCGACACCGTGATCCACGAATCGCCCTGGTCCTCCGACACCCACAGGCTGCCCGTGGTCGAGCCCATGACGAGCACATCACCGTTGTCTGAAATGTCGAGACCGTGCCGGTAGACAAGATCATAAGCATGCTGTTGCGGCAGCCCGCGGCTCAGCACGTCGAAGCTTTTGCCGCCGTCGCGCGTGCGCGTCACGACGAACTTGCCGTCCACCGGATAGCGCAGCTCGTCCTTCACCGCCGGCACGAACCACGCCGTCTTGCTGTCCTTGGGATGCACCGCCGCCGCAAACCCGAAGGTCGATGGCCCGGCTGTCTCGATTTCGTCCCAGTGCTTGCCGCCGTCCGTGGCAACATAAATGCCGTTGTGATGCTGCACCCACAGCACGTCCGGATCCTCGCGCCCCTGCACCAGATAATGCGGGTCCTGGACGTGCGGCGCATATTTCTGGTCCGGCGGCATATACGCCGCGCCCATGCCGTCGTAATCGCAGCTCCATGTTTCGCCGCCATCGCGTGTGGTCCAGATGCCGCCGCACGACACGGCCGCGCGCACCACGTCGGAGTCGCGCGGATCGACGCATATCGCGTGAACGCCGGGCACGTCGTAGCCGCCGCCGAACCACTCCTTGCGCTCGGGTTTGTCCCACAGCGGCCGGATCAGCTCCCACGTCGATCCGCTATCGCGCGAGCGGAACAGCCCGCCCGGTAGCGTTCCGCACCACAGCAGGCCGGGCCGGTCGGGTCCGCCCGTCTCCAGTCCCCACAGCTTGACCGTGGTCCACGGGATCTGCCGGCCCATCGCGTCGGTGTCGTGCGTGCCGTCGGGGTGCGGCGGATAGGCCGGCACGCCGCATTCCTCCCAGGTGCCGCCCGCACCCGTCGTGCGATGCAGCTTGACCCCGAAATGCCCATGATCGAGCGCCGCATACGTGCGCCCGTCACGCGGATCGTTCAACACCATCGAGATGTTGTCGCCGATGAAATCGCCGCGCTTGACGCCCCACGCGCCCCCGCCGCCCTCGATCGTGAACAGGCCCTTGCGCGTCGCAACGTGCAGTTGATGGCTCATGGCACCCTCCTCGAGTGGGATTTCGATAGGTGTAAGACGAACGAGCTGTCAGCCGCCCGACAGGGCCTGCATCACATAAATTTCGGAGGCCGCCTCCACGCTGTCCGACAGGTGCAGGCGGTCGCGTAGAGGCTTGCCGTCGACGAACACCGCCATATGCCGGCGCAGCGCCGCCTGGTCGTCCAGCACATAGCCCCGGGCCTGCGGGTTGCCGGCAAAGACGGCCTCCAGCACGTCACGCACCGTCCGCCCGTCCGCATCCGTCGGTGGGCACGCGACGTGGCGCTGGATATTGGCCGTGAAAGTGACCCTCGCCATGCTCGCCTCGATCCTATCCGCGCCCCATCTGCGCCCGCATCAGCGCCGCGCCGGCGCCGAGCGCGCGCAGCTTGCCCTCCGCCACCGCCCGCGGCAACGGCGCCATGCCGCAGTTCGTGCAGGGCTGGATACGCTCCGAATCGGCAAATTTCATGGCCTCGCGAAGGGTTCCCGCCACGTCCTCCGCCGTCTCGATCTTTTCGCTCGCCACGTTGATGGCACCGACGAGAATCTCCTTGTCCTTCAGGTGCGCAATGAGCGAGATCGGAACCCGCGACCCCGCGCATTCCAGCGACACCTGATCGATGCGGCTGGCATTGAGCGCGGGGAAAATCTCCTCGTACTGCCGCCACTCCGACCCGAGCGTATCCTTCCACTTGATATTGGCCTCGATGCCATAGCCGTAGCAGATGTGCACGGCCGTCTTGCAGTTCAGCCCTTGCGCTGCCCGCTCCAGCGCCGCGATGCCCCACTCTTTCACGTCGTCCATGAACACATTGAAGGCCGGCTCGTCGAACTGGATGACATCGGCGCCGAGCGCTTCCAGCTCCAGCGCTTCCGCATTGAGCAGCTCCGCAAACGCCATGGCCATGTCGGCACGGCGGCCGTAATGCGCGTCGGCGATCGTGTCGCAGATCGTCATCGGCCCCGGCAGCGTGAACTTGAGGTGCTTGCGCGTATGCGCGCGCGCAAAGCGCACGTCGCCGGTGTGGACCGCCTGCAGGCGCGTCAGCGGCGCCGTCACCGTCGGCACCTCGACGGTGTAGCGGTTGTTGCGGATGCCCATGCGCGTGCGTTTCGCCCAGTCGATGCCGCCGATGTGCTCCAGGAAACCGTGCACGAAGTGGATGCGGAACTGCTCGCCCTCCGACACGATGTCAATGCCCGCATCTTCCTGGATCTTGAGCCACACGAGCGCGGCATCCTGCTTGGCCGCGACGAGCTCGGCGCCCTGCTGCCGCCACGGCGCCCACAATTTCTCGGGCTCGGCCAGCCATGCGGGCTTGGGCAGGCTGCCGGCGATGGTGGCCGGAAAAAGCGGAAGTGACGGCATGTGGACCTCCCTCGTTTCTTGTCGCGCGAGACTTTAGCCAGTTGTCTGGTTCACGGCGATAGGGCCGCCACGCGCTTGCCGCCGCTCCTGCCACCAACTACGATCCGGTCATCTCCTCGAAAAGAAGGACGCCGATAAATGGCCGCAGCAAACGCAACAAACGCGCCCAAGGACAAGGCTGAGGAAATCGAAGTCAGCTGGCAGAACGCGCTGTACGACACGCTGAAGGCGCAAGGCGTCACCCAGTTCAGCTACGTGCCCGATGCCGGCCACCGCATCCTGATCGACCGCTCGCTCGCCGATCCCGACGTGCATTCGGTCGCGCTCACGACCGAGGAGGAAGGCGTGGCGCTGGCGGCGGGAGCACATCTCGGCGGTGCGCGTGCCGTGCTCTTGATGCAAAGCAGCGGTCTCGGCAACTGCGTGAATTTCATGTCGATGATCAAGAGCGGCAATTTTCCGTTCCTGACGCTCATCAGCATGCGCGGCGACTTCGGCGAGGGAAATCCCTGGCAGATGGGCATGGGCCAGGCCGTCCGCCCGGTGCTTGACGCCATGAATTTCATCACCGTGGAAGTGACGGCGCCGGACGAGGTGGTGCCCACCGCCGTCGCGGCCGCGACCATGGCCTTCAAGTCGGGCCAGCCCGTCGCGGTGCTGCTGACGCAGAAGCTCATCGGCGCCAAGGCGTTCTAGGGAGGCAGCTATGAGCAAAACCGCATCCAAGTCTGCCACCGCGCCCGCCTATGTGCTGGATCGGCGCGAAGCCGTTCCCGCCCTGATCGGCAACCACAAGGATTTCCTGCTGGTCGCCGGCCTTGCCGGCACGGCCAAGGACCTGGCCTCCCTCACCCAGGATGGCGCCAACTACTTCGGCCTCGCCGGCGCCATGGGGGCCGCCGTTTCGATCGGCCTCGGCCTGGCGTTGGCGCGGCCCGACAAGCGCGTGCTTGTCGCCACCGGCGATGGCGAGCTGCTGATGAATGTCGGCGCGCTGGCCACCGTTGGCATCCTCAATCCGCCCAATCTCAGCATCCTGTGCGTCGATAACGGGCACTACGGCGAGACCGGCTACCAGAAGAGCCACACCAGTCTTGGCGTCGATCTCGAGCAGATGGCGATCGGCGCCGGCATCAAGTCGACCTGCACCATCGACAAGCCCGACGGCATCGCCGGCGGCTCGCGCATGCTGCGCGAGAGCAACGGCTCGTGTTTCGTTCTGCTGCGCGTGAAGCCGGAAGACCCGCCCAAGTTCAAGCGCAACATGGACGTCGGTGCCTCGCGCGTGCGTTTCCGCCTGAACCTGCTCGGGCAAGCCTGACATGGCGGCAAGAAAGGATCAGTCCGACCGGAGCCCCGTGTTCGAACTCGACCGGCGCGAGGCCGTGCCGGCCCTGATCGGCAATCACGAGGACTTCCTGATTGTCGCCGGGCTTGCCGGCACGGCTTACGACGTGTCCGCCCTCACAGGCGGCGCGCCGAACGCTTATCCTCTGGGTGGCGCCATGGGCGCCGCCGTCACGATGGGCCTCGGCCTTGCGCTGGCGCGTCCCGACAAGCGCGTGCTGGTCGCCACCGGCGACGGCGAGCTGCTGATGAACGTCGGCGCGCTGGCCACCGTCGGCATCCTCAATCCGCCCAACCTGCGCATTCTTTGCGTCGATAACGGCCACTACGGCGAGACCGGCTATCAGAGAAGCCATACCAGCCTCGGCGTCGACCTGGAGCGCATGGCCATCGGCGCCGCGATCCCCTCCACCTGCACCGTCCAGCACAAGTCCGACATCGCCGCCGGCGCCCGCATGCTGCGCGAGGGCAATGGGACGTGCTTCGTGCTCCTGCGCGTGTCGACGCAAGACTCCGACAAGAGCAAGCTGTCGCTCGATGCGTCGGCGGTCCGCGTCAGCTTCCGCCAGGCCCTTCTCGGTCACGCCTGAAGCCTGACGCATCTCCGATCAATCTGAAGCACTGCTTGACTCTCTCTCCCGCCATGCCGGAGGCATGCTTCACGGCTGTCCGGTTCAGCACGTTTTACATCGAGATAAATGCTCCAATCCCTCAATTTGCGTCCCCGGACGGGGCGCACCGTCAGGTGCGCGCCGATCCGGGGTCTTCACCCATCGCGATCGACGTACCGCGCGTGATCTTTGGGGCTGCACTGCGCACTTAGATGATGTTGCCGTCGCGTCGCAGACGCGTCTTCGGCGCGATGGGAGAGGTGAAACCGTTCGGTGTGACAGGAAAATTCGCTATCGCACCGACGAGCGGAGGCTGGCGCGGCGCACGGCCGATGCGCCCTGCACGATTGCAGCTGCCCGCTTCGGCGCCCGCCGCGATGGCGCGAGCAACGCTGTCACGTCGGCTCCGAGCGCATAGCGTGCGGCGAATTCTGCCCGGATATGACGCGCCAGTTCCTCGGCGACCTCGCTGACTTCCGCCTTCGGCAGCCAAAGATTGATGGCGAAATCCGGCAGCTCCGGCAGTCCGCTGTCACGCGGCAACGCTTCGAGCATGTCGGGGATGCAATCGCGCAGGCTGATGCCGATGCACGAGCCCGAGGCAATCGTCGCCGACACGGCCTCCTGATTCGATACGGCCAGGATCACCTGCCAGGGGCGGCCCACATCCCGCAGCAATTGCAGGGCCACGGGACGGAAGCGGCATGTCTTGCCGCCGATCGAGATCGGCAGCGGTTCGCGCGTATGCGCGTCGCCGCCCGGCGCGCCGACCCAGACCAGCTTGTCCCACCGCAGCGTCTCGCAATGGCCGTCGCTGCTCATGTCGGTCGTCAGTGTGATGTCGACCTCACCCGCGTCGAGGTCCTGCAGCAACTCCACCGAGTTGCGGCACACCAGCGTGACGCGCACGCGCGGCCACGCCGAGTTGAAGCGGCGCAGGATCTGCGGGATGTAGGTGGAGATCAGATCGACGGGCACGCCGAGCTTCACCTCGCCCTGGAAGCTCGGTGTCGTCATCTGCCCCCAGATGTCGTCGTTCATGGCAATCAGCCGCTGCGCATTGCCGAGCATCTGCTCGCCCGCCGGCGCCAGGATCAGGCGCTTATGCACGCGCTCGAACAGCTGCTGTTCCAGCATGTCCTCCAGCCGCTTGAGCTGCAGGCTGACGGCCGCCTGGGTGCGGTTCAGCAGGCGCGCCGCGCCGGTCACGCTGCCCGTTTCCACGATGGCGACAAAGGCCCTCAGCAGGGTGATATCCAGGTCACGCCGCATGGCTCACCTCATAACGTTCTGTAATGGGAACCATTAATAACATTCGTTTTCATTATGCAAGCCCTTTCCCTATATTCCGTACACCGGAGAATGAGCGCCGGTGGAAAAAAGCGCCGAACTAAAGGAGAGCGCGCTATGCAACCCGTAGTCATCCATCAGTCGAGCAGCCACCAGCAGCATCGGATCGCGGATTTTGTCCGCCAGGTCGGCGCTTGGAGCGTTTTCCTCCGCACGGCTTTGACGGTGGCCCGGGAGCGCCGCAGCCTTATGCAACTCGACGACCACGTGCTGAAAGACATCGGCATTGGCCGCAGCGAGGCCTTCCACGAGGCATCCAAGCCCTTCGGCGATGTCTCTAACCGCAGACTGAACCTTTATTGAGGCCAAAATGGCCCGAGATTGATCGCTGATCTGACGATTTGCGAGGGCGCCCGGCACCGGCCGGGCGCCCTTTGCTTTTGGGGTCCGAGCATGCCCCGCACCTCCCGGCCGGGAGGCGCCTGAGTCAGGCTCTCTCGCCACGGCATCGGGCAGGCGTTAAGGTGCCGCCAGCAGTTCGTCGACGCCTGCCTTGACCGAGGCGGCATCCGGAAGGTTTTGCACGAAAAGTCCACGTAACGGGAGAAGTGTATGCAGCTGTCTAGAATTCTCATTGCAGCGCTCGGCGCTGCCAGCCTCGCCATCGGCGCGGTCGCTCACGCAGATGTGTTGGACGACATCAAGAAGCGCGGCAAGCTCGTCGTCGGCGTCAAGGCCGACTACAAGCCCTTCGGCTTCCGCGATCCGTCCGGCAAGATCATCGGCGTCGAGCCCGACCTCGCCGCTGAGGTGGCCAAGAAACTCGGCGTCGAACTCGAGCTGATCCCGGTCGTCTCCGCTAACCGCATGGAGTTCCTGAACCAGGGCAAGATCGACCTGATGATCGCCACGATGTCGGACAACGCCGCGCGCCGCAAGGTCGTGCAGGTTATCGAGCCGCTGTACTACTCCGACGCCGTCAACGTGCTGCAGAAGAAGGGCACGCCCATCGCCAAATGGGAGGACCTCAAGGACAAGAAGCTCTGCGGCACCACGGGCGCCTTCTACAACAAGGACATCACCCAGAAGTACGGCCCCGAGATCATCTCGTTCGACGGCTCCGAGAAGCCGCTGCTCGCGCTGAAGAACGGCGATTGCGTCGGCTACGTCTACGACCAGACCTTCATCGTCGGCAAGCTGTCCGAGGACGAGTGGAAGACGGGCTTCGAGATGGTTCTTCCCGGCATGATGGAGACGCCGTGGGCCATGGCCATCAAGCCGGGCGAGGCGGGACTGCAGAAGGTCATGGAAGATCTCACCAAGGACTGGATGAAGTCCGGCAAGATCGTCGAGCTCGAGAAAAAGTGGAACGTGCCGCCGACCGACTATGCCAAGCGCATGCACGAGGCAGCCAAAAAAGGAAGCTGATCCGGCTTGATTTTATGCGCAGGGCGGCTTCAGGCCGCCCTGTTCGTTTATCTGACCGGCGGCCCGGGGAGTGCTGCAGCGCATGCAGGCGGTTTATCAGTGGTTCCAGCACCTCTACGACACGACCGGAATCAACCTCAATTACATCTATGACGATTTCGACCGCGCCCGCATGCTCAAGGGCGTCTGGCTGACGCTCTACATGTCCGTGGTTACCATCGTCCTGTCCATCGTCATCGGCATCGTCGGCGCATGGCTGCAGGGCTCGCGCTTCCGCTTGTTGCGCCTCGTCGTCGACGGCTTCATCAGCCTGTTCCGCAATACGCCGCCACTGGTGCAGATCTATTTCTTCTACTTCGGCCTCGGCTATGCGCTGCCGCGCGTGCCCGACGCCTCGGGCTCGCTGCAGCCGCTCCTCTAGAACGTCCAGTGGGCGATCGTCTCGCTGTCGCTGTTTGCCGGCGCCTTCAACATCGAGATTTTCCGCTCCGGCATCGAGGCCGTCTCCCGCTCCACGGTCGAGGCCGCCGAGTCGCTCGGCTTCTCGCGCTGGCAGACCTATCGCAACGTCGTCCTGCCGCTGGCCTTTCGCACCGCCCTGCCGGCGCTCTCCAACAATCTCGTCAACCTCATCAAGACCACCAACCTCGCCTACGCCATCGCCGTGCCCGAGGTCATGTACACGGCCAAGCAGATCTGGGGCGACGCGCTCAACGTGCGCGAGATGATGTTCACGGTGCTCATCTTCTACGTCTGCCTCGCCTCCCTGTTCGCCTGGGGCATGAAACATCTGGAGTACCGCCTGCGCGTCCCCGGCATCGGCCAGGGAGCCTGAGGCATGGGAGAGCGGGATAAGTACGTGGATGCACCTGATGCATCCCCTCTCCCCAAGGGGGAGAGGGCTGTTCGCCATGACTTAGGCGCGCCATGCGACAGAGATCGCCACATTAAAGTTGGCGCGCCTAAGTCATCTGGCGGACAGGGTGAGGGGGCTCCTGTCCGCGCAGTAACATCCTCACCCTTCGCGCCCAAGGACTTGCTCGAGCCGATCCAAGATCACAGTCATGAACGGGCAAACGTCAGCCTCGCCCTGTCGCCCTCGCAAGCCCAGGGCGCGAAGCCCTCTCCCTCAAGAGGGAGAGGGGAACTTCGGCCGCAAAGCGGTAAGTCGGAACAGCGGGCTGTGGGCATGTCTGTCCAACCTGCCCCGGTCATGCTCGCCCCGCGCGTCACGTCATCCCCCTCGGCTAGCGCGCTCTCATGGCTCGTCGTCCCCAACGGCCCGTTGCGCGCCACCATCGACGGCCGCGCGCTCGCCGTTGTCGCCCTGCTCTGCCTCGTCGCCACGGCCGCCAGCGCCGCCACCACCGCCGCCAACGGCGAGCGCTCGGCGCTGGAAGTCATCTGGCTGTGGGCGCCGTTGCTGCTCAAGGGCTTCGTCTTCAATCTCGTCATCTCGGCGCTGGCGATGGTCATCGGTACCATCGCCGGGCTGCCGCTCGGTATCCTGCAAAGCTCGGATATCGCGCCCGTCCGCTGGGTGGCCCGCTTTGTCACCCAGTTCTTCCGCAACTCGCCGTGGCTCGTCCTGCTGTTTTTATGCGTGCTGCTGCTGCCGTTCCAGATCCGCATTTTCGGCCTCACCATCCCGATGCCGGATTGGTCGAAAGCCATCCTCGGCTTCTCCCTGCCGGTCATGGCCAACGTGTCGGAGATCGTGCGCGGCGCGCTGCAGTCGGTGCCGACGAGCCAGTGGGAGTCGGCCGAATCGCTCGGCTTCTCGCGCACCCAGACGCTGATGCGGATCATCCTGCCGCAATGCTTCAAGCGTATGCTGCCGCCCTGGATGAACCTCTACTCGCTCATCACCATGTCGACGGTGAATGCCTCCGTCGTCGGCGTGTCCGAAATGATCACGCTGACCGGCGAGGTGCTGGCCGCGGAAGGCTCGCGCCCGGCCCTGCTGGCGCCGCTTTATGCTTTCGCGATGCTGTGCTTCTTCCTGTATTGCTATCCGATCGGGAAGTGGACGGTTGCGCTCGAGCGCAAATTCCAGGTGAAACACTGATGCTGCAGACCGCAACGCCATGACCACGACCGAACCCGGAGCGCCCGTCGTCATCGTCGACAAGATCCGCAAGTCGTTTGGCGCCCTCGAAGTCCTGAAAGACGTGACCTTCAGCGTTGCCAAGGGCCAGACCATCTGCATCATCGGTCCGTCGGGATCGGGCAAATCCACGGTCCTGCGCTGCATCAATGCGCTCACCCCCATCAATTCCGGCTCGATCAAGGTCGACGGCATCGAGGTCAACGATCCCAAGCTCGACAAGCTGGCGTTGCGCCGCAAGGTCGGTATCGTCTTCCAGAGCTACAACTTGTTCCCGCACAAGACCGCGCTCCAGAACGTGATGATGGCTCCGCTCGCGGTCCTCAAGCAGGACAAGGCCGAGGTCGAGGCGCGCGCGCGTGCGCTCATCGCCAAGGTGCGCCTCGCCGACAAGGCCGATGTCTACCCCGGTGAGCTGTCGGGCGGCCAGCAGCAGCGTGTCGCCATTGCCCGCTCGCTGGCCATGAACCCGCTCGTGATGCTGTTCGACGAAGTCACCGCCGCCCTCGATCCCGAGACCAAGAAGGAAGTCCTGCACACCATCCGTGACCTCGCCACCGAAGGCATGACCTGTATTCTCGTCACGCACGAGATGGGCTTCGCGCGCGAAGTCGCCGATCACGTGTACTTCACGGACGGTGGCGTCATCGTCGAGCACGGCCCGCCCAAGGATATCCTCGAAGCGCCGCAGCACGACCGCACGCGCGCCTTCCTCGACCAGGTGCTGTAGATGATCGACTTCCCCCTCTCCCCGTTTTTACGGGGAGAGGG
This sequence comes from Hyphomicrobiaceae bacterium, assembly GCA_046713545.1. Classification (GTDB taxonomy): domain Bacteria; phylum Pseudomonadota; class Alphaproteobacteria; order Rhizobiales; family Hyphomicrobiaceae; genus CADEFX01. The sequence continues at coordinate 10,620 of JBKKCB010000184.1, forward strand.
TCGGGGTGAGGGGCAGCTACACGGCACCGAGCAAGATCTCGCCCCTCACCCTAACCCTCTCCCCATGAAGAATGGGGAGAGGGGAAGACTGCCAACAACAACACGACTTGAGGAGGAAACGACGTGGCCAAGAAACCCCTGAGACAACGGGTAATGGCGGGCGAGACGGTGCTCGGCGCCATGGTGTTCGAGTTCTTCTCGCCCGGCACGGCGCAGGTTCTGGCACACGCCGGTGCCGAGTACGTCATCTACGACATGGAACACACCGGCATCGGGCTCGAGACCGTCAAGACGCAGGTCGCCCACTGCCGCGGCATCGGCGTGGCACCCATGGTACGCGTGCCGCGCGGCGAATATCACTTCCTCGCCCGCGCCCTCGACATTGGCTGCCACGGCGTCATGATCCCCATGGTGGAGAGCGTCGATCAGGCCAAGGTCATCGTCGAGGCGACCCGCTATCCGCCGACCGGCCGGCGCGGCGCCGCCTTCGGCTTTGCCCATGACGACTACACCAGCGGCGATCCTCACACCAAGATGAAGGCCGCCGACGCGCGCACGCTCGTCATCGCCCAGATCGAGACCGAGCGCGGCGTCGAGCACGTCGACGCCATCGCCGCCCTGCCCGGCATTGACGTGCTGTGGGTCGGGCATTTCGATCTGACCAACTTCCTCGGCATCCCAGGTCAGTTCGACAACCCCAAATATGTCGACGCGGTGAAGCGCACCGTGGCCGCCGGTCGCAAGCACAAGAAGGGCCTGGGCTTCATGGCCGCCGACACCACCTGGGCGCGGCAGTACAAGGAACTCGGCTTCAACATGCTGGCGACCGGCACCGACCACGGTATCCTCATGGCCGGCGTGCGCAGCATCCTGGCGTCCGTGGAGGACAAGTGATGGCCTTCAAAGTCGGCGTCACGCGCGACCTCCTGAACGCCGCCGGCGAACCTTGTTTCGATCCGCGCGCCTTCGACGTGCTCAAAGCTAATAAAGATATCGCCTGGGAGTGGGTGCCCGAGGCCATGACGGAGCTCACGCCCGATGTTGCCGCCCGTTATGACGGCCTGCACATCAACCTGCCCCGCGTCACCGCCGCGAGCCTGTCACGCGCCGATTGCCGCTTGAAAGTCCTCGCCCGCAATGGCGTCGGCTACGACACCGTCGATCTTCCTGCCGCGACCGCCAAAGGCATCGTCGTCACCAACACGCCCATCGCCATCCGCCGCCCCCTCGCCGTCGCCACTCTCACCCTCATCTTCGCGCTCGCCGGCCGGCTGTTTGCCAAAGACAAGCTCGTGCACCAGGACCGCTGGAACGATCGCGTCGATGTCATGGGCCAGGGCCTCACCTCGCGCACCCTCGGTCTCGTCGGCGCCGGTGGTGTCGGCCAGGAGATCATGCAGCTCGCGCGTCCGTTCTTCGCCCGCATGATTGCCGCCGATCCCTATGCCGATGCGGCGCGCACCAAAAGCCTCGGCGCCGATCTGGTCCCGCTCGACACGCTGATGCGGGAGGCCGATTTCGTCGTCGTCTGCTGCTTGCTCAACGACGAGACACGCCATCTCATCAACAAAACCAATCTCGCGCTGATGAAGCCCACTGCCTACTTCCTGAATGTCGGTCGCGGCCCCATCGTCGACGAAGCAGCCCTCATCGACATCCTCAAGGCCGGGCGCATCCTGGGCGCAGGCCTCGACGTCACCTATCAGGAGCCGATTGAGCCCGGTAATCTGCTGCTGGCCATGGATAACGTCATCATCACGCCGCACGCCCTGTGCTGGACCGACGAGTGCTTCCACGAGATCGCCGCCACCGCCTTGCAATCCATCGTCGATGTGTCCCTCGGCAAGCGGCCCGCCCACGTCGTCAATCCCGATGCCCTCGGCAAAACCGGCAAAAGCATGGGAGCCGTGTGACCTCTCGCGACACAGGCGGGGAAAGCCCGCCGCCGGGCGGCATCCTGGCGCCCTTTCTCTTTTCCGCCATCCCGCTCACGGGCATGGCGATTCTGCACCACGCGTTGCCGGTGTTCGCACCAAAGCTCATGGAATCCGCCGGCATGCCGCCGGAGGCCTACGGCTGGGTCGGCGGAGCGCTGGGGCTGGGCTCGGTCTGGCTCTACATCGCCAACACTGCGTTCACCGTTGCGCTGGGTCCGGTGCATGCGTGGCTGGTGGCGACGCTCATCGCCGTCGCCGGTGCGAGCCTGACATTGATCGGCGTCTATCCCGCGATCCTGCTCGGCGCGTTTTTGCTCGGCTTTGCTTACGCCACCGCGACGCCCGCCGGCGCGCAGATTCTCGCCGACCACACGCCGCGCGCCTATCGCGGCTCCTTGTTCTCGCTGCGCCAGGCCGGCGTGCCGCTGGGCGGCGTCATCGCCGGTGCCGCGGGAAGCTGGCTCATCGTCGCGTACGGCTGGCGCGTCGCCTTTGCCATCATGACCGCCTGTGCAGCCTGCCTTTGCTCCAGTCTGCTGTTCGCGCCCCGCGCGTACAACGAAAGCCGGTCGCGCCATCCGTTCCGCCTCTGGCGCGCCTGTTCCATCTGTCGAACGTGCTCAACCCGTTTCGCGTGGTGGCCGCCACGCCAGGTCCTGCGGCGCATCTCTGCCGCCTGCGTCGGGTTCGCTGCCGTGCAAGGCGCCACAACCGCGTTCTTCGTCACGTTCATGACGGCGGGCCTCGGCTTCAGCCTCACGTTCGCCGGCGCTCTCTATGCCGCACTGCTCGCCTCCAGTGTCGCCGGCCGCATCGTTCTCGGTTTCGTCGCCGATTGGGCCGGCTCGCCGCGTCAAGTGTTGAAGGGCCTCGCCATCCTCTCCGTCATGTCCTCGTTGCTGATCGCGGCGATATCGCCGGATTGGAGCACGGCATTGGTGTTCGCCGTGGTGCTATTCGTCGGCTTCTCGATTGCCACCTGGAACGGCCTCTACCTCGCCGAGATCGCCATCCTCGCGCCCGACACCGTCAGCGAGGCCACCGCCGCCACGACCTTCTTCGTTTTCTCCACCTACATGGTGACGCCGCCGATCGCCGGCATGATCATCAGCGTGTTTGGCTATCGCGCCGTCTTCCTGGTGACCGCGTGCGTAGCCGTCACGTCGGCCGTAATCCTCTTTAGCGGTGGCCGCGAGGCGAAGGCGTAGACGCGCCGCTCAGCGTTCCTTCGGATCGAGCGCATCGCGCAGGCCGTCGCCCAGCAGGTTGAATGACAGCACCGACAGGAAGATCGCCAGTCCCGGCCACACCGCCATCCACGGCGAGCTGGTGAGGAAGCGCTGCGCCGTATTCAGCATCGATCCCCACGACGGCGCCGGCGGCTGCTGCCCCAGTCCCAGGAATGACAGGCTCGCCTCGGCGATGATGGCCGCCGCGATGGCCAGCGTCGCCTGCACCAGCAGGGACGGCAGGATGTTGGGCAGGATGTGCCGGATGGCGATGCGCCAGCCGGGATTGCCCACCGCGCGCGCCGCCTCGACATAGTCCTCCACCTTCACCGCCAGCACCTGCCCGCGCGTCAGGCGCACGAACACCGGCGTTGCCGTGATGCCGATGGCGATCATGGCATTGGTGAGCGAGGGCCCGAGGAACGCCGCCAGCGCAATGGCCAGGATGAGGTTGGGGCAGGCCAGCATGGCATCGGTGATGCGGCTGATGACGGCATCGG
>JBKKCB010000185.1:0-15649 GCA_046713545.1 Hyphomicrobiaceae bacterium
GCCTTTGCCGGCAAGAACGACACCATCGACTGGCTGCGCCTGCAGGGGTTCGCCTTCAACTGGGCCTCGTGGCTGGAGCGCATCCATGCCAATGGCGGACAGCCCCTGTACGCGGACAAGCCGGTCGAGGCCGTCGTGAAGAAGGCCCCCGCGCCGCGGGAGGCGAAGGCGGAGAAGGCCAACAAGGCGGCGCCGCCGGCCACGGCGCCCGTCGCCGCGGTGTCACAACCAGCCGTACGTGCGCCCGCCGCGGCGCCGGTAGGCGACAGCGATGCGGCGCTCCAGAACCTCATTGCCGCCGCAAAGGGCTACCAGCCGCTCTACCGCCTGCTGGCGTCCGAAATCGCGCGGCTCGTGCCGGGCGCCCGACTCACTGCCGCCGATGCCTACATCTGCGTCGGCAATCCGCGGGAGTTCGCCGGCATCGAAACCAGCGCCAAGGGGCTGCGGCTCGCGCTCGACCTCGGTGACCACCCGTTTGCGCCGCCGCTGCAGCCGTCGCGACTGGCGACGGCGCCGAAGCGCCTGACGCACATGATCGTGCTGGATGACGCGCGCAAGGTCGACGCGGCGCTGATGGACCTCATTCGCGCCGCCGATGCGCGCGTCAACGTGGGATGACCCAGAGAGCGCAGCCATGTCCGATACCCGGCAAGACCGACCTAACACCCTCCCCTGGCCGCCGATCATTTACGCCGGCACCTTGGCGGCCTGCTGGATCCTGGAAAAGCTGATCGCGCTGCCGCGGCTGCCCGAAAGCCTGGTCATCCGATGGATCGGCGCCGTCATCGTTCTGGCCAGCATCGGCCTGGCGCTGAAGGCCGCCGCCGATCTGCGGGCAGCCGGCACCACCCTGCATCCGACCGGTGCTGCCACCGCACTCGTCACGGAGGGCGTTTATGCCTGGAGCCGCAATCCGCTGTACCTCACGGCGCTGATCGCCTTTGCGGGACTCGGGCTGGCGCTGCGGTCGACCTGGCTGCTGCTGTCGATCCCGCTGGTGGCCATAGCCCTGACGCGCCTGGCCATCGAGCCGGAGGAAGCGCATCTGGCACGCCGCTTCGGCGGGGCCTATCTTCGCTATACCGCCCGCGTGCGGCGCTGGATTTGAACCGGCCCCTCCTTTAACTGCCGCCAGCGAACATCTATTTGCCAGAATTCCCGGCGCATGCTCGCCCGGGCCAGGAGGTTGGCGATGCACGCTTTTTCCCAGCGATTGTTGATGACGCTCGCCCTGGCGGCCGTTGCCGGCACGAGCGCGCTCACCCCTGTCGACGCCCAGAATGCGCGGCGCGACGGCATCGGCGATCTGATCACCCGCGACGGTGGAGCCCAAGTGGTCCAGGCGCAACCCAAGGCGGGTGCACCGGAGGCGGCGCAGGACAAGGCTGCCGCGCCCGCTACCGATCCGCGCGAGGGCGATCCGGCCTACGAGCAGGCCCAGCGCCTGATGAAAGCCATCGACGCCATCCTGCAGGACACCGCCCGGAACCGCGGCGAGGCGCGCAAGCTGCCGCCCGAGAGCGACTTCCTCATGAAGCCGCTGTGGACCGAAACGCGGGAGGATCGCGAAAAGAAGATCCGCGATCTGCTGGATGCGGCGCTCGGCGTCATCACGGACGTGCCGGTGGTCGACGTGCAGCGCAAGATCGAAGGCCTGCGCAAGAACATGCGCGATATCGACGAGCGCATCGTCAAGCTGCGGGAAAAGCAGCTGACCGCACCCAAGGATGCCATGCTGCCGGGGCTGCTGACCGACACGGTGGACAGCCTCGGCAAGGACATCGAGGAGTCCAAGAAGAAGATCGAGGCCAACAAGGCCGAGATCGGCACGGCCAAGGCGGAGATCCATACCGCGCTCACCAACAGCGGTATTCAGCTTGCGCCGGATCAGATCGACCTGCTGCTCGACGGCGTGCTGTCGGGTGACCTAGTGCGTCTCGTCGCCGTGTTCAACTCGGCCAAGCTGATCGACGGCCAGCTCGCCAAGCTGATGACCCAGTCGGGCGAGAACATGAACGCGGCGCGCAAGTATTTCGCCATGCACGCGGCCCTGTTCGCCATGCTGGTGCACGCGCAGGACAGCACCATCGCCAAGATCGACAAGCAGTATCTGCCCAAGCTCGACGCCATCGCCAAGGACATCGCGGCGGCGCGCGTCAAGACCAACGACCTGCTCAAGGCCGAGAACCGGCCCGACCAGCGCCGGGCGCTCGAAGCCAACCGCGAGAGCCAGCGGCTGGCGGAGGAAGCGGCGAAAGGCTACCGGCGCTATCTGCTGCAGCAGCGCGAACAGGTGGCCAAGGCGCGCAGCCGGGCGACGCACGACCTGCGCATCGCCGACAACACCTACGAGACCGTGGAGGCGAGCTTCCAGCTGCGCAGCCTGATGCGCGACAGCGCCACCTCGTTCGAGGCGATCCAGAAACTGGAGGCGCCGACGTTCGAGCAGATCTTCCGCAACGAGGAACTGCGCCGCGAGTTCGAGAACCTGACGCGCAAGCTCGACGCTCCGTCGAGCTGACGCTCATACGCAATTCACATGTGCGTCATCCCTCCGCAACGGGTGTGCGGCATATCCGGGTTATGCCATTTTTCGGCTGCATAAGCTGGCCGGGGACTTTGGACACGTTGCGTATTGGGGGATTTGGAGGATGTCGAAGACTGTCGCGCTGGCGCTTGTCGTTGTCGCTATAGCCGCGCCGGCTGGGGCCGGTCCGCGGAGGATGCGCTGGCCAAGCTCGATCCGCAGGAGCGTTCGCACCAGGCGTGCATCATCAAGGGCATCGACATGATGCGGCATGACGCGCGGCTCAAAAAAGCCGACCGCATGAAGACGCAGATTTTCGCCCCCGCCGTTCTCGACAAGACGCAGCTCACCGGCAAAGGCGGCGCGGTGCGCGTCGGCGAACATTGGTACACGATGTCGTTCACCTGCCAGTTGAGCGCCAATCTGGCAAAGGCGACGTCCTTCTCGTTCGCGCTGGGCAATGAGATTCCCAAGGCGTCGTGGGACAAGCACGGGCTGTGGCAGTAGGGCCACGAGAGACTTCAGCCGACGTAGGCCTGGCACTCGATCTCCACCTTCATGCGCGGATCGACGAGCGCGCTCACCTCCACCAGCGTGGACGCCGGCCGGTGCGATCCGAAATAGGCGATGCGGCGGGGATTGATGAGCGGCCGCTCCTTGATGTCGGTCATGAAAATCTGCACCTTGGTGACGTGCTCTGGCCCGGCACCGGCGGCTTTCAGGCACTGGTCCATCACGTCCATGGCAATGTCGAACTGCGCTGCGGTGTCGGGCGGGATCTTGCCGTCGCCCGTCATGCCGACGATGCCCGACACCCAAATTACGGGACCCGCCTTGACGGCGTGGCAGTAGTGGCTCACCGGCTCCATGACGCCCGGCAGCATGATGCGCTCGATCATTCGTCGTTCCTCCCATTGGATTTATTCGCTGGCCGGAGCCTAAAGCAGGACCGGACGAGAGGAAACGCTGATACGGCGCCCGCACAATGCGCGAATACTCAGGTCACAGGAGTTGGACGTTGACGCGCGCAAGCCATGCAGCGACCCTGCGCGACGACTCCCATCCAGCGAGGTTCGCATGCCCCTCGATCTGCCCAAGCTGTCCGCCGATCTCGAACGTCTGTTGCGCCTGCGCTCAATCCCCTTCGGCATGAAACTGTTTGAGCGCGCAGCCGATATGGAGGCGATCCCGCGCATCCGCCGGCCCAAAGCGGTGCACACGCTGGACCAGGTGGTGGCGCAGGCCTCGCGCCTGGGCTGGACTGTGGGCGTGACGGCGGACGATCTCGTCGGCGCCCAGTGCAGGGCCGTGGTCGGACTTGGCGCGGCCAAGGACCCGAAATGGCAGTCGGGCCAGCACATGGTCGGCGTGTGGTTCTCGGACCTGGACGGCGCGAGCGCGCATCAAGCCTCGATGCATTGCGTGCCGGACGGCAAGTACGAGGCATTGGCCGTCGCGCCATTGGCATCAGGGCGGCTCGATCCCCCCGACATCGCCCTGTTCTACGCCACGCCCGGCGCCATGATGTATTTCATCAACGGGCTGCAGTGGGCCGGCTACAAGAAGTTCGACTGGGGCGTGGTCGGCGAAAGCGCGTGCGCCGACAGCTGGGGCCGCGCGCTGACGAAGCGGGAGCCGTCGCTCTCGATCCCGTGCTTCGCCGAGCGGCGCTACGGCGGCGTGCTCGACGACGAGATGCTGATGGCACTGCCGCCCGACCAGCTCGAGAAGGCCATTCAAGGCATGGAGGCGCTGGCCAAGAACGGCTTCCGCTATCCGTTCGCGCAGTACGGCATCCAGAACGACGTGCGCGATGGCATGGCGCGCAGCTATCCGGATCGCAAACCGCCGGCGACATCCTAGACCGTTGGGCTGACGTCTTCAGCGGCGTTGACGATCGGATGCCTAGCCCCACTCATCAACGAAGAGAACGCCGACATTGTGAACGCGAGCGAAAGCATGCCTTCCGGCAAACATCACCCTTGCATGCGGTCCAACAGCTGCCCCGTTTGACACACCGCCATTCATTGGCTTTCCGGCAGGCTCCATCGTGTTTCTTGGCGATGCGCGCGGCGCGCCTGGCACAATCGTTTGAATAGGTCTTGCCGTCGCAGCCGGGCCGATAGTCCATGGTGCACACTTGCGGAGCTTTCACGCACCGGCCACTGACGTCTGCTACTTTGCAGGCATTGCTCTTCGGCTCGCACCACAGGCCCTGGGAACATTTTATCCCAGCGAAACCGCCGCACATCTGGCCGGGACCAGCCGCGTTCGCGGTCTCGACAGTAAGTGATCCGAGAAGCGCGGCGATTATTGCAAACAGCAACATCCTCATCATGGTCAGCCCGTCTAGCGCCGATACTGCACGAACGGCGACTTCGTCCCGATCTGGTCGTAAAGCCCGCGCGCGCGATAGTTGAACTCCTGCGTCGCCCAATAGGTGCGGGTGCACTTGCGCGCGTCGGCCTCCTGGTAGACGGCCTCGATCAGCTTGCGGCCGACACCCTTGGCGCGCAGCGTCGGATCGACGAAGAGATCCTCCAGATAGCAGTACCAGCTCGCTGACCACGTCGAGCGGTGGAACAGCGCGTGCGCGATGCCGATGGGCGTATCCTTGTCATCGACGGCGACAAAGCCGATGTGCACCCCCTCCTCACCCGACAGCAGCCGCTGCCAGGTGATCTCGATAACGTCGTCGGGAACGGTGGACTTGTAGAACTCGATGTAGCCTTTGAACAACGGCAACCATGCAGCCTTGTCCTTGGCTTCCAGGCGGCGGACGCGGACGGTCATAAGTTTCTCTCCTGCTGAATTGGGGTGATCACAACAGAAACAGCGTCGCCAGTCCAAGGAAGGCGAAGAAACCGACGATATCGGTGACGGTGGTGACGAACACGCCGGAGGCGACGGCCGGGTCAAAGCCCAGCCGGTCGAGCGCCAGCGGAATGAGAATGCCGGCAAGCGCGGCCGCGAACAGATTGAAGATCATGGCGGCCGCGATGACGATCCCGAGCGTGCCCCGGCCGAAGACAAGATAAACCACCAGCGCCAGCAGTGTGGCGAGTACAAACCCGTTGATGAGGCCGACCGAGGCCTCTCGAAGGATGACGCGGCGGGCATTCACGCGGCCCAGCTCGCGCGTGGCGAGGGCACGGACGGCGACGGCCATGGTCTGCGTCGCGGCGTTGCCGCCCATGGACGCCACGATCGGCATCAGCACCGCCAGCGCCACCATCTGCTCGATGGAGGCATCGAACAGCTTGATGACGGAGGCGGACAGCATGGCCGTGACGAGGTTGAGTGCCAGCCACTGGATGCGGTTGCGCACCGTGTTGATGACGGAATCCGCCAGGCTCTCGTCACCGACGCCGGCGAGGCGGCGCAGGTCTTCCTCGGTCTCTTCCTGGATCACCTCGACGACGTCATCGACCGTCACCGCGCCGACGAGGCGGCCGTGCTCGTCGGCGACTGGCGCGGATTTCAGATCGTAACGCTCGAATTCGCGCGCCATCTCTTCCTGGTCCGCCGTTGCGGAGATCACATGGCGGTCGCGGTCCATGATCGTTTCGACGGCCACATGCCGTTTGGTGCGCAGAAGCCGCGAGAGGTCGACGCTGCCGAGTACGCGATAGGCCGGATCGACCACGAAAATGTCGGAGAAGGTCTCCGGCAGATCGTCGGCCTCGCGCATGTGATCGATGACCTGGCCGACGGTCCAGAACGGCGGGACCGCCACGAAATCCGTCTGCATAAGACGGCCCGCCGTCTCCTCGGGATATTCGAGGTTGCGCTCGAGCGCGACGCGGTCGCTCAAGGGCATGCGGGCGAGCAGGTCCTGCTTCTCGGCTTCCTCCAGGCCCTCCATGACGTAGGCAGCGTCGTCGGTCTCGAGCTCCGACACGGCCTTGGCCAGGAAGTCCTTCGGCAGCGCCTCGAAGAGCTGGTCGCGCACGCCCTCGTCCAGCTCGGACAGAACCTCGGGATCGAAGCTCGCGCCCAAAGCCTGGATGAGGGCGACACGCTCGTTCGCACCCAGCAGCTCGAGCACGTCGGCGAGGTCGGGAGCCCGCAGGCCGGCCGCGAGCTCGCGCATGCGGTCGAGGTCCTGGGCCTCGATGGCAGCCGACACGTCGGCTACGCGATCAGCAACCGCCACATCCGCTTCGGTCCGTGTGGTCTCGGCCGGCTCCTGCATCGGACACCTGACAATGGCTCAAGTTGGAGACGGCAGCGTGGTGGCTCGCGCCGTGCAGGGCGCTTAGCATATCCGCGTTGCGTCCGGCACCCCTTCGTGCAGCCAACCCGCGATACAAACCGGCAAAACCTGGGCGGCACGCAGCCGCATTGCATCCTGCCACAATGTCTTTCTAGTATTCGCCGCTTCGCTTTCCAGGCGTGATGGGGACAGACCCGCTCAGGCAGCGATGGACGCACGGGGGGACGATTGAATGCGAGCCGGAGTGATTGCGGGAGTGGCCGGCGTTCTGCTGGTGCTGGGAGGCTGGTCCGGCACCGAGGCGCAAGCGCCGGCAGCTTGCCGCACGGACGGCAACGCCCTCGGCGTGGCGCGCACCGTCAACCTCGATGGGACGCAGGGTCCGCGCTACGGCAACCAGCAGTATCCAGACAATACCATCCTGCGCGACGGCGAAGTGATTCTCACGTTCGATGACGGTCCCCATCCCCTGTATACGAAAATGGTGCTGGACGCGCTCGAAGCGCATTGCACGCGGGCGACGTTCTTCATGGTCGGCTTTCGGGCCATGACCCAGCCGGCAATGGTGCGCGACATCGCGCGCCGCGGACATACGGTCGGGACACATACGTGGTCGCATCAGGATCAGGCCAAAATCGATCCCCTCGCCGCCAGGACGGAGATCGAGCTGGGCATCAGCGCGGTCCAAAAGGCTCTGGGTGCGCCCGCCGCGCCGTTTTTCCGGTTTCCCTATCTGAGTGCGCCGCGCGCCATGCAAAGCTATTTGAAGTCGCGCAACACCGGCATTTTCTCGATTGATATCGATTCCTACGACTACAAGACGCGCAGCCCGACGCTGGTCATCCATAACGTGATGCAGCAGCTGACGGCCAAGCGAAAGGGCATCCTGCTGTTCCACGACATCCAGCCGTCGACCGCCGGCGCCATCAAGCTGCTGCTCGCAGAGCTCAAGGCGCGTGGGTTTCAGGTGGTGCACATGCGGCCCGCACAAGGACAGGTCACGGTGGCGGAATTCGACAAGCGCATCGATCGCGACTACGCAGGCCGCATGCTGGCCTCGCTGCCGATCGGCCAGCGTGGTGTCGTAGCCCCCGCGTGGGAGGTCAATGTCCAGGCGGGCGCAGGCGCAGGCGATCCTGCTGCCGCCGCAGCGGCAATTCAGGCAACGGCACGTCCGGCCGGCAGATCGACCGGCGAGGATTGGCGCAATAGCGTCTTCCGCGGCTGGTAAGCGGTCCCGAGTTGCATATCGCCGACAGATGGCCGATTGCGGCGCCATGGCCACAGGGCGCCGAATTTCCACGCGTAGCACCGCACTGAGGCTTGCCGCCCGACAGCAAACCAAACCATTACTCGGCTGAGGTCCTGAGACACTGCGTCGGTCTCTGGAACAGGGGTCGGACGGGACACTGGGGCGGAAACGGGATGTGCACGATCAAGGCCGCGCGCGGCGCGGCTTTCTTCTTCGGTCTGCTGCTGAGCCTCTCGCCAGCCGGTGCGTGCCCGGATCAGGCCAAGAGCCTCGGCGTTGCGCGCATCGTCGAGATCGACGCCTCCAGCGGCCCCATCTTCGGGGGGCTGACCAAGCAGGCGCGCGAGGACCGGTTCCTCGGACTGAAAGAGGTCGTCCTGACGTTCGACGACGGGCCGATGCCCGGCATCACGCGCTCCATCCTCGATACTCTCGATCGTTTCTGCACCAAGGCCACATTCTTTTCCGTGGGCCGGATGGCCATTGCCTATCCGGCCATGACCAAGGAGATTCTGGCACGGGGCCATACGCTGGGGACCCACACCTGGTCGCATCCCATGAGCCTGCCGCGCCTGAGCCCGGCCGCGGCGCGCGACCAGATCGAAAGAGGATTTGCAGCGGTGGCTGCTGCGGCGGATGCGCCCATAGCGCCGTTCTTTCGCTTCCCGGGCTTGAACGATTCTCCAACGCTCCTGAGCTATCTGCAGGACCGCGGCATTGCGGCCTTCACCGTGGATGTCGTCTCCAACGACTCCTACATCGGCGATGCCAACCGCCTGATCGCGCACACACTCGAGCGCGTGGAAGCCGACAGGGGCGGCATTATTCTTTTTCACGATATCAAGCACGTGACGGCTCGCGCCCTGCCGACCATCCTCGCCGAACTCAAAGCCCGCGGCTTCAAAGTCGTGCACATGCGCGCCAAGAAACCGTATGTGCCGGACGAAAAAGCCGTTGCGGCCATGCGCGAGACCGCGCAGCGATTGGCGCGCGGTCTCAGTCCTAACGCCAAGCAGACCCTGCTGGCCGTGACGGATGGCATGAGCCCACGCGGCGAAGCGTCATCTCAGGCGGCGATGGTGCAGATCATAAAGGCCGAGGCCGTACCGGTCGCGGTGATCTCACCGCAGCGGCGCGATCGGCTGGCCAAGCCAGGTGTGGTCGCCGTTGCCGCCAAGGCTGCACCGCCAGCTACCGATGCGTCAGCCAGCCTTGTGGTGGCCGGCAACCAGCCTGGCAAAGAGGCGCAGATCACGCCGGCCATCCAGAGCACGCCGCAAGCGCGTCCCAACCCATCCGGAGGCATGCTCGATAGCTGGTCCTCGATCTTCCGGCGTAACATGACCGAAAACGGCGGCTGAGACTCGCTGCAACATCTCCGCGCCTGCATCGGTTCGTGCACAGCCTAAAATGTGCCGGCACGATCGGCCTTTCCGGCACGCTCGTAGCCCGCCTATGCTCGGCTCATGGCTTAGACGGATAGTCTGCGTCGGGCGCGGGGTATCGGTCGCGCATCGCTGTGACGCACCATGGCGGATGATGTTCCTTGCGCGCCTCCGGCGCGATTCTCATGCGCGCCACCGGCGCAATCCTCACGCGCGCCTCCGGCGCGACTGGCCTTCGTCTTCGTTTGCCAGGCAGGCGAATGGGAATTGAAGGCGGCCTTGCTCGCGGCCTCACTGCGCACGCAGTATGGCGATGACGCCGAACTGATCGCAGCCATTCCGCACCCGCGCGAGATCTGGGGCACAATGGCCGACGACACTGCGGCGCTGCTCGACCGGCTGCACGTGCGATGTGTCCCGATCACCAACCCGATCGATCCAGCGTTTTCCCATGCCAACAAGATCGCCTGCCTGGGCGTGGAAACAGCGGCCGATGTCCTGATCTTCCTGGACAGCGACACGCTATGCCTCGCGTCGTGCCCCTTCACGCTGCCGAGCGGCACACCGATCGCGATGAAGGTGGGCGATCTCCCGGCTTTTCCGTTCGACGGCGAGGCCGGATGGGCCCGCGTGTATGAGGCCTTGGGAAGACAAACGCCGCAGCGGCGCGTCGCGCTCTCGTGCGACAACTCCCTTTCCCCGCCGTTCTACAACAGCGGCGTCATTGTTTTTGACCCCGCATTCGCAGCCAAGCTGGGGCCCGTCTGGACCCAAGCCAGCCGGCTGATCCGCCTCGATCCTCGCGCGCCCGACCGCAGGCTGTGGAGCGACCAGCTCGGCCTTGCCGTGGCGCTTGATGTCCTGGAGACCGAACCCGCCCCTCTCGATCTGTGCCACAACCATCCGACACACTTGATGCCGCTGGACGACACGCCGGACGTCGCATTCGCGCACTACCATTGGCCCCAGATCATCGCGCAGGAATCCAAGCTGCGCACGTTGACGGCATCGCTTGCCGACGAGCATGCCATTCTCGGCGATCTGATGCGCCGGCACGCGGGGTGGAGCGAGCTGGCGCGCGCGAAGCCTGGTTCGCACACACGAATCCGGTCGCCGCAGCAGGAGCGGACCATTCTCATCACCGGCATATCGCGGAGCGGGACCAGCTATCTTTGCAGCCTCGTCGATGCATTTTCCAATGCTGTCGGCCTCAACGAGACGCCCGAACTCGTGACAGCGCTCAAGGGACCGCATACGCCTTGGTCGTTGCCGGCCTATCTCCGGCGCGTCCGCGCCGACGTGCTCGATGGCAAGCCCGTGCGCAACAAGGTGAAGGACGGCAGGGTCATTGCAGATACGGCTGATGACGATCGCTTGGGTACGTACCAGCCCTCAGTCGAGACCCACGACTTCGTCATCGCAGCCAAGAACACGTTCGCCTTCCTCGGCAGCCTTGGGCGGCTCAGGCACGTCATGCCGCGGGCACGGTTCACCATCTGTGTGCGCAATCCCCTGGACACTATCGCATCCTGGAAAGCGAGCTTCGTGCATCTCAACCAGGCCGACCTCAGCATCCGTCCGGTGGGCGGCCTCGATGATCCGTGGCTCGGCAGGCGGTGGCACGCGGCGCTGCGCGACATCGATGCCATGTCGAACCTGGCGATGCGACGGGCCATGCTGTGGCGATATCTGGCCGAACGCATTCTCGAGGATGCAGGCCATCGGCATGTCCTCGTCCGCTACGAGGATCTCGTCGCCAACCCGGAAGCCACACTCGCGACGCTTCTCGACGGGTTACCCGCCGGCGCGTTGCGTGAGGGGTGGCAGGCGCCGCGGCCGCGCAATCGCCGGTCCGTGCTCGACGATGAGGATCTGCACGCGATCACCTCGATCTGCGCGCCAGTGGCCGCGGAGCTCGGCGTGGCATGGCATTGAGGCGCGCCAGCTTCATGCGATCACGGCCCTGTCGGTGACGCGGCGCCAATTGGTCCCGTCCGAGAATGCCAGGACGGCACCTCCCGTCTCGTCGCTGACGTAGATGATCTGACCAGCCCCGGCACTGGCGGCGGGAACGCCCGCCACCGTGTAGCTCTTCACGCGCGCCGGACCGTCGACGTCGAGCTTGCAGACGGCCGTGCCATCCGAGCCGATGCGGACGTTGCCGTTTTCGAGCCAGCGTGTCACCTCCGCCGAGGTCGTGCTGCCGTTGGGCGTGACCTGCACGCGGGCGTAGGTCCCCTGCGCGGTATCAGTCCAATTCTCGGCCGCCACCACGCTGATTTGCCCGCGCGAGGACGCGGAGTAGCCGGTCGCGCCATATCCGAAGCCGCTATAGACGGCCAGGTTGTCGTTGGTCTGCACCGCCGTCGGCGAGGCCATCGTCCCGCGCGCACGCCGGCCGACCAGGGCCGGCACACCGACGCTGCCGTTGCCGAAGCCGTCCATGAGCACGCGCGCCTGCTGACCATCGTCACCGGCGAGATGCAGGATCGTGCCGGTGACGCCGGCTGGCGGCAGCAGCGTCGCCATGTTCTTGTTGATCAGCAGCGTACCGTCCGGCGTGGTTCGCCCGGCCTGGCGCTCTGTTGTCGACAGCAGCGGCGTGGTCCAGAATGCGAGATAAGCACCTTGCGCGCTGCCGCTCCAATTCTCGGCTGCATAACCGCGCATCGACGTGCGCGAGGAGGCCGTGTACTCAGATCCCGTGTAGCCGCGGATCGCCACATTGCCGAGCACGTCGTCGGCCTGAACCGCGGCCGGGCTCGTCGGCGTGCCGCGCGCCTTGCGCAGCACCAGGTGCGCGCCGGTCGCGTCGGCGGCGGCGCGTGTGACCGCTGCCGTCGCCTGCGTGCTGCGCACTTCGACAGGAAAATCGGGTGTCGGCGTGCCGATGCCGACGCGGCCGGTGCTGCGGTCGATGACGATCGCCTCCGACCAGCTCGATCCGTCGGCGCTGACCTTCACATGCAGGTCGTCATTGCCGGTCAGGCCGATCTCGGCTCTGCCCGAGAGGCCGGTCTGGAAGAGCAGGCTGGCGGTGTCGGCCGCGGTATTCTTGTTGATCTTGTGCTGGTGACCAGCACCCGCATGGTTGAACAAACTGGCCGCGGACGCCACGGCTAGGCGATTGCTGGTGTCGGCTGTCGCATTGATGCCGATCATGGGGACGTTCTGCAGGGCGGCGGATGCCGCGGCGCTGATCCATGCGGCACCATCGAAGGCCAGCAGCTCAGCCTCATCGGCGACCCACGCGATCCATCCCTCGGCAGGGGCATAGAACGCCCACGCACCGTCCTGCCACGCCGCAATGCCGAGGTCCTCGCCGGACCAGGCACCGGTTGCGCCTGCCGCGACGATGTAGCGATCGCCCTCGGCAGGCGAGGACGGCGGGCTCGCAAGACTGCGGCTCAAGACGGACAGCTGCACGACCGCATCGAGTGCGCGAATGGCCTCGTTGTGTGTAACGTGCTTCTGCGCCTGGGCGGCGGCGATATAGGGAAGATCCAGATTGGGTGTGGTGGCCATTCGACGCTCTCGGCACAGATGCGGTTGGGACGGATTGTGCGGGAACTGAAAGGCCCGGGGATTAGTTTTGGGCCGGGAACCCGGTCCTGTGGTGAATCGAGACGTTCAAAATCCTTCGTAAGCGGAAATTGGCGATGTTTACCGTGTTGACTTTAAGGGCCCGCACCAGCTAGGCGGCAGTCAGCAATCTCGCGTACCCTCATTTTCTTGGGACAAAAAAGACGCTTTCCTCTCGCTTCGGACAATGATCGAACCACCCCTAAAGCAGGACCGGCTTCTGGCCGATGTCGCTACAATTTCGCGCATCGATGCTGTGCCGACCATCCTCGACGTGATCTGCCGGACGACCGGAATGGGCTTCGCCGCTGTCGCACGCGTGACCGAGGAGCGATGGATCGCCTGTGCGGTGCGAGATGAGATCGCGTTCGGCCTTCAACCCGGCGGCGAACTGAAAGTAGAAACTACGATCTGCGATGGCATCCGCGCCAGCGGCCAGGCCGTGGTCATAGATCACGTCGCCGCCGACCAGGATTTCTGCGGCCATCCGACCCCGGCGATGTACGGCTTTCAAAGCTATATCTCGATGCCGATCTTCCGCGCGGACGGATCGTTTTTCGGCACGCTCTGCGCTATCGATCCGAAACCGGCGAAACTGAAGACGCCCGAGACGATCGGCATGTTCAAGTTGTTCGCCGACCTGATAGGCTTTCACCTTGACGCCCAGGATCGCCTTGCCACCAGCGAGGCTGCGCTCGTTGGCGAACGCCAGAGTGCGGACCTGCGCGACCAGTTCATCGCCGTGCTGGGGCATGACCTGCGCAACCCACTGGCTTCGATCAGCGCCGGCGTCAGCATGCTGTCCAAGGCGTCGCTTGACGCCAAGAGCGCCAAGACGGTCGACCTCATCCAGAACAGCATCTGGCGCATGGCGGGGCTCATCGACAACGTGCTCGATTTCGCACGCGGCCGTCTGGGGGACGGCATCATCCTCAATCGCAATGCCGACGAGCCATTGGGTCCGGCGCTGGAGCAGGTCATTGCGGAACTGCGTGCCGCCTGGCCCGGACGGCAAATCGATGTGCATTTGAGCCTCACGGAACCCATCGACTGCGACCAGGCGCGCATTGCGCAGCTGCTGTCGAACCTCTTGGCCAATGCGCTGGCGCACGGGGCGGCAGACCACCCGGTCTCAGTGGTGGCATCGGGCGGTGGCAAACGGCTCGAATTGTCCGTCGCCAACCAGGGCACGCCCATTCCGCCCGGCGTTGCCGAGCATCTGTTCGAACCGTTCTTCCGGGTTTCGGCCGACAACCAGCGCCAGGGGCTCGGCCTCGGCCTTTACATCGCTCGGGAAATCGCGCAGGCGCACGGGGGCACGCTGACGGTCAGCTCAACGCCCGATGAAACGCGCTTCACACTGAGGCTTGCGCCCTGAACTAGGCGTCAGGCGCGTTCCGCGATTTCGTTTGCCGATACCGTGCGGCCCAGCGCGGCCAGCACCGACGCGACAATACCTGCAGCATTGAGACCGGCCCGGTCGTACATCTTCTCGGGCTTGTCGTGATCGATGAACAGGTCGGGAAACGCCAGCGGACGCACCTTGAGGCCGCGATCGAGGAGCCCCGACTCGGCCAGGTACTGCAGCACATGGCTGCCGAAGCCGCCGACCGACCCTTCCTCGATGGTAATCAGCAGCTCATGGTCGCGCGCCAGTCGCGCGATGAGGTCCTTGTCGAGCGGTTTGGCAAAGCGCGCGTCGGCGACCGTCGTTGGCAGACCGAAGGCACCGAGTTGATCGGCAGCCTTGAGACATTCGGCAAGCCGCGTTCCGTACGACAGGATGGCGACCGCGCTGCCTTCGCGGATGATGCGGCCTTTGCCGATCTCGAGCGGGATCCCTTCTTCGGGCAACTCGATGCCGATCCCCTCGCCGCGCGGATAGCGGAAGGCACTCGGCCGGTCATCGATGGCGGCGGCAGTGGCCACCATGTGAACGAGCTCGGCCTCGTCGGCAGCCGCCATCAGCACGAAGTCCGGCAGACAGCCGAGGTAGGCGATGTCAAAGGAGCCGGCATGCGTCGGGCCATCGGCGCCCACCAGGCCTGCCCGGTCCAGGGCAAAGCGGACAGGCAGCCTCTGGATCGCCACATCGTGCACCACCTGGTCATAGGCGCGCTGCAGGAACGTCGAATAGATGGCGGCAAACGGCTTGTAGCCTTGCGTTGCCAGACCGGCCGCGAACGTCACGCCGTGCTGTTCGGCGATACCGACATCGAAGGTGCGGTCGGGGAATTCCTTGCCGAACAAATCGAGCCCGGTGCCTGACGGCATGGCCGCGGTGATGGCGACGATCTTGGGATCTTTGCGCGCTTCCTTGATCAGGCTATCGGCGAAGACCTTGGTGTAGCCCGGGGCATTCGGCTTGACCTTCACCTGCGCGCCGGTTATGACGTTGAACTTGTTGACGCCGTGGTATTTGTCGGCTGCCGCTTCGGCCGGCGGGTAGCCCTTGCCCTTCTTGGTCACCACGTGCACGAGGATCGGCCCCTGGCGGGCATCGCGCACATTCTTGAGCACCGGCAACAGCGTGTGCAAATCGTGACCGTCGATGGGGCCGACGTAGTAGAAGCCCTGTTCCTCGAACAGCGTGCCGCCGGTCCAATAGGTGCGCGTCATCTCTTCCGCGCGGGCGGCGCGGCGTTCCCAGGTCTTGGGCAGATTCTTCGCAAGCTGCTTCAGGA
>JBKKCB010000186.1:0-7148 GCA_046713545.1 Hyphomicrobiaceae bacterium
TGAACATCGTCGGCATCAAGCCGCTGATCGCGGCGATCCGGGCTTAACGTGGCCGCATCGCCTGACGCACCGCCCATCTGCCTGCCGGGAAACCCACCAGCGCGTTATTACACGACCAAGACCCAAAGCTGACATGGCCGACATGCTCGCACGGTCGCCAGCTAGTCAACCACTTAGGCGGAAAGCACCGCCTCACGTGTGATGGGCAGTCTCCGAACACGAATGCCGAGTGCTCGCCTCACAGCGTTGCCGATGGCTGCGGCCGTCGCACCGGTGGCTGCCTCGCCCACACCCAATGGCGGCATCTCCGGTCTGTCCAACAGGCGAACTTCAATCTCCGGGATCTCAGAGAAACGCATGATGGGATAAGAGCCCCAATCGTGCGTCACGACTGCATCGCCGCTATGGGTCACGCTCTCGATGAGCGTCCAACTCGCGGATTGGATGATGCCACCTTCAATCTGATTGATGATGCCATCTGGATTGATGGCCTCCCCTGCGTCGACTGCCGCCCACGCATGGCTTAGTCGAATGTGTTCGCCACAAACGACTCTGGCAACGACAGCGCAATAGGCGCTGCGATTCTTGTACTGACACAGTGCAACGCCGAATCCAGCGCCATCGGCGTGCGCGCCTGGCCACTCCGCCATCGAAGCGACTGTCTCTAGGACGGTCGCCGCTCTCTTGTCCTCAAGATGAGCGAGGCGCAGCGAGATAGGATCGACCTTCGCTTCGATAGCGATGTCATCCATCAGCGTTTCAATGGCGAAAATATTTGCATACCCGCCAAGGGCGCGAAGTGCCGATGTCCGATACGGCAAATCCCGCAATACGCGCTTGGTGACATGAACGTTCGGGATTGCATAGAGGGGATTGGCATTGCGATCCAATCCACCACCGCGTGCAAGGGGCACATCAGTTGCTTTGCCCTTCGGCAGCGGAGACGACAAGCGCTCGGCTGCAATGAAATTGACCGTTCCGCCGCGACCTGGGCGAAAGACGTGCGCCTGCCCGACAGATTGAATGGAAAAGGCTGTAATTCGACTGCCTGTCGACACCCTGGCTTCGGCGGCGACAGCCATGCCCGGTCCAAGCGGCGACAAGGCGAAATCCGCAAAGCGCGACCATATGAGCCGAACGGGTTGTCCTGGTGCGGCACGCGCAAGCAAGGCGGCCTCGTAGGCTACGTCATCCTGCCCACTATGTCCGTACGTACCAGCACCTGGGGAGTGGATCACCGTCACATTTGCAGGCTCACGGCCGAACGCTGTCGCTAGCGCTGTGCGCAAATCATGGACCGCCTGACTATGCGAATAGACCTCAAGAGATCCGTCGCTCCACCGCGCGATCGCACAGGACGGTGCAATGGAAGCATGCGCTAGGTATGGCCGCTCGATTTCAGTCTTGATCACCCGTCCTTCGGCGATTGCAGTGTCACCCTTTCGAAAAACCTCTTCGATCGACGACGAATCGACTGCGATGGCGGAGGTGAGGTCATTTGGGACACTTTCGGATTCTGACCATTGCGCTAGCATGCGCATCGCCGAAACGCAGCTAACGGCCTCCTCTTCCCGCGGGGTCAAAACGCCAACAAACGAGCCATCGCGAACGATATGCAAGTTCGGAAACTTCAGTCTGATGGCGGCTTCGTCGAACGCTAGTAGCCGCCTTCCCACAGCAGGAGGGTCAAGCACACGACCGTGGAGCATGTTGGGGAAATTAAGATCGTGAATAAACGCAGCACTCGCGGCCTTGTGAGGCAAATCTATGCGTGGCATCGATTTCCCAACGAGGCGCCGTTCACGGGGTGTCTTCGGGCGCGCATGATCCAGTACGGAAACTGATAGATCTACAGCGGGCGCCAGGGACCAATAGGTCAGATCCGTTATCCTCTCGCCAACTCTGATGCGCCCGTTGTCGACTGAGAGTGCAGTCTTGGGTGCCTGCAAGAGCTTCGCGGCCTCTTCTAGAAGCAATGAACGCACTGCGGCCGCAGCGAGCCTGACGGCTTGGCCACCCGTTTCAACGGATAAGCTGCTTGAGGTACCGGCCTCAACCGGGCCCAAGCCGGTGTGCCCGGCAATTAGGTCTACTTGCTCCGGATTCACATCCAGTTCATCCGCCGCGATTTGAACGAGAGCTGTGGCAATGCCCTGTCCGATTTCGACTTTCCCTGATTTGAGGGTCACCCTCCCTTCATGTGGGAAATTGATCCAGTCTCGGCACAGCGGATTGTCCGCAAGACTCGGTGTTGAAGGGATGGCCATCACGCAGACCTCCGAACGAGTGCTGCGTTCTCGATTGCCCGAAGAATTCGAGTGTGTGCCCCACACCGGCAAAGATGCCTGTCGATGGCAGCGACGATGTCATTTCGGGTGGGCGACGCTTGGGAGTCCAGAAGGGCCCTTGCGCTCATGAGTATTCCCGCAAGGCAATAGCCGCATTGACCTGCTTGCTCTCGTACAAAGCTCGCTACTAGAGCCCGCCCGGCGTCGCTCTCTTGAAGGCTTTCAACAGTTTGGATGTTCTTGCCTTCGGTTGCGGCAACGGACACCGCGCAGGACTGGTAGGGGCGTCCGTCAATGAGCACCGTGCAGCTGAAACAATGACCTTCCGCGCAACCGACTCTGGTGCCTTTAAGGCCTAGGTCGTTCCGCAGGACGTACAGCAGAGCAGTGGAAGGTTCGACAGAAACTGAAAATAACTTGCCATTCACTTTGAGAACTTGTGCCGGCGATCGCATGATCTGGCCCTCGCAATAAAGCCCAGCGACGCTAACTCTCAACTTGCCAACGTGTCTAGGAACACGTTTTGCGCATAGCTAAACGATTGCCGGATGCTGGGCGGAGCTGCGGACAGGATCATTGGCCGTCATCCGCATTGGGGGATGGAATGGTTGCAATATCGTCTCGCTACGGCGTGTGCGTGACGCAAGTTGACGCCTCGCCAGACCGCTTCCAGACCTTGGTGCGCACGCGGCTTACTAACATGGCCCGCCAGCGAGGTTCGCCGCAAGACAAAGAGGCCCTACGGCGAGTATAATGCGAAGTCGCACGAGGTTGTCGGTTGGACGACGGCGTCGGCACACTGAACCCTGGGCGTCAGTGAGCCGCGAGTGAAGCAAGGAAGTTAAGATCACCGCCTATGGCGCCATAGGTGTATGGTTTGGGAGCGAATGCAAGGTCGTTAGCTGGCCTGAATTGCGAAGATCGTGCTGAAGCACTGTCCCGAACAATATCAGTCATGGCAGATTGTCAGATGGCGGTATTCTGTGGCTGCACTCATTGGGCCACTTTGGGTGCACCTCTGGTGAAAGCTCGCCCCACGCTTCCCAACCTGTGTCGGCGGGCTTTCTTGTTCTGATGCTATGCGGTACGCGAAGCTGTTGCCGAAACGCCAGTGCCTCTACAGGCGGCGGATACGTATCAAGAACTCTCGGGCGGCGGTCTCCTGCCTAGCTCGCCTCCGCAGGTGCGCTGAGGGGCTTACTCTGCAGGCTGGATGGAAGCGACAGAGGCCCAAAGCGCGAGAAAAGTGCCGCGACAGCGGAAGGAGGAGGGTCGGGTGCGGAGGGTAAGGCGCGCGACACTATGGCTGATGCCGTGGGTGGTCACAGGCGGGCTGGCGATAACGCTCGCCCCGAGCCTGGCGCAGGACGCCATCGACGCCAGTGACAGAGAGATCGAGCGCTATCGCCAGATGTTGAAAGCCGATCCCTGGAGTAATCCAGCGATGCTCGATGTCGACCGCGGCGAGGCCTTGTGGAAGACGCCGCGGGGCCCCAAGGCCGTCTCACTCGAAGGGTGCGATCTCGGTAAAGGTCCCGGCGTCGTAAAGGGTGCCTTTGCCGAACTTCCGCGCTACTTCACCGACGCCGATCGCGTCATGGATGCCGAGGCGCGCATAGTCTGGTGCATGGAGAAACTCCAGGGCCTCGAGAGAGCCGCGCTCTTGAAGAATCCTTACCCCGGCGGCGGCCGCGCCACCAAGGACATCGGGGTGCTCGCCACCTACGTGGCGTACGAGTCGAATGGGCAAAAGCTCATGCCCAAGCTCGATCATCCCAAGGAGAAGGAGGCATTGGCCTTGGGCGAGGCCCTGTTCTTCAGGCGCGGCGGTCCCATGGATTTTGCGTGCGCCACCTGTCACGCCGATCAGGGCAAGCGCATTCGCCTGCAGGGGCTGCCCTTCCTCTCCAAACCAGTCGAGGCGCGCAAGGTGGTCGGCGAATGGCCGGCGTATCGTGTGTCATCCAGCCACGTCATGACCATGGAGCACCGCATCTATGACTGCTTCTGGCAGATGCGCATGCCCGAGGTGGATTTGGGATCCGAGGTGCCGGTAGCTCTGACCATGTATCTAGTCAAGACGGCCGAGGGCGGGGAGATCAACGCGCCCGGCCTCAAGCGTTGATGGGAGGAAGCGGCTATGCCGGCATTTTTCCTTGTTGCTCTTATCATCGTCCTCCTGCCCGCCGCGTCGGCCAGCGCACAGAGTCCAGTCATCGATTCGGCCCGTATGCAAACGGCAGTGAAGCAAAGCTGGACGCAAGCGCCTCCAGAGTGGCAAACGCGTCTCACACAGGATGAGACGATGGCAGCGTGCAGTCAGTATCGAAACAACCCGCCGCGGGCGGTAGCGGAAGCGATCGTTGCACGCGAGAAGGCGTCGATCAAATACCCGGCCGACGGCAAGCTCATGGGCGACTGGAAGAAAGGCCAGAAGCTTGCCCAGTCTGGATACGGCGGCCGGTTCACCGACTATCCGCCGAGGACTGAGAATGGTGGGAACTGCTACGCCTGCCATCAGCTCTCCAGTGGGGAGCTGAGCTTCGGTACGCTGGGGCCGAGCCTTTTGGAGTACGGCAAGATCCGCAAGTTCTCTGAAGCGGATGTCAAAGCCGTCTATGATCGGATCTACAATCCCCAGGCAGTGGTGGCGTGCGCGAGCATGCCGCGGCTCGGAGCGAACGGTCATTTGTCAATTGAGCAGATCAAGGACCTTGTGGCCTACGTCATGTCCTCGGACAGCCCGGTGAACAAGTAGCGGCGGACCGAATGACGAGACTAGCACTCGCCGACGTCATGTTTGCTGCCGATGCCCTCATGTTCGGGGGCAGCGCCTGGGTAGCCGAGCTCGTCATGTTAGAGTAGCCGGGCTGCGTGTGGTGCCGGCGATCATTGGGCGTGCACGTTCCTTTGGAAATTCTGGTGTGCGCCGGAGCCGCCCGCGAGATCGAGGCGGGGCGCTGCGAAGCCGATGTCCCGGGCAGCTGTCCGAGCAGGCTTGCGAGCAAGCCGTAGAAGAACTCACTGCCTAAGCGACGCGTCTCGGCTTCTGTATAATGACCTAGCGGATGAACGCCTTCGGAGTGGAGCCACCATCAGATCGACCGTCGAGTTGCCGGGGAGGTCGAGAATGAAATACTGGTCCAAGCTGCAGAACGCGAAATGCAGAGCAGTGGTGTTCGGGCTGCTCCCATGTGTTCTGGGACTCGGCGCTGCCCTGTTCCTGCGCTGGAACGATACGGTCTGGCTCACGATCGCGGGGAGCTTCTGGCCGATCGCATTCTTGAGCATCTCGGCTGCCATATTTGTCAAGCTCCTGTTCTCCCCCTTCAAGGACAGAACGAGCAGCTTGACGGCATGGTTGACACTATTGTGGATGTGGTTCCACGTTCCCTTGTGGGTCACCGCCGGCGCAGTGCCATACGCGGCAGCTGTGGTCGGCGGAGACGGACGCGTCCATTTCGTGAGCGAGGTGGCACGGAGTCCAGCGCACACAGCTTGGTTTCTGACTGACCACTCCGGCACCCGGATCGTGCACAACGTGGTGGGCAAAATGATCACGAGCTCGCTCGAGCTCGAGTATCGTTATGCGGAATCCTACATCGCCACCCGTCGTCATAACGAGGATCCTTCCGAATCCCTTGTGACGGCCGCAAACGCAATCCTGGGCGAGGAAGCTGGGCGGCCCCGCGAACGAAGAATTGCGTTGGTCGAGAAGCGCGCGCTTCAGGATCGCGTGCTTGACAAGATCTGCCGCGCCGCAGTTGGAGACCAGATCGCATGCCCCATTAAGATGAGCCTGGCCCCTCAGAGCGAGGCTACGGCGCTCGGCGCCACCTGGAGCACGTACTATACCGAGAAGGAGGCCATCGAGGAAAAGCACCTCCCGACGCTGCTGGGACTGCTGGTGCGGCCCGATTCTCCCCTCGTAAACAGGACCGAGGTGTTTGACCTGCTTCTTGAGCTTGCCGCAAACGTCACACAGCTTTCTCAGGTGGCGCAACAGTCTCACTTGCTCGATGATGATCAGTTCGACAAGCTGATCCGCCGCATCCTGACCTTGCCCGGGTGCGGCAACGAAGCGGTTGCCATCATCTCCAATTCAATCCGCCTGACATCAGAGCAGCGCCTCGCCCTGCGCGGCAAGGCACTGGACGACGCCAGCATTGCAAAGCTTCTCGCGCACGCCGCGCCGCTGCGCATCTCCGATCCTGAGATCGCGCAACTCGCTGCGCGCATGCGATCGGCATTTGTGGCTGACCCAGGTGACGCGGTGCACGCGCTGCAGATCCTCGGTGAGCGATTACCCACTGACATCCAACGCGATGCGGTAACGGAAATCGCAAAGTCAAAGCCATCGTATGCCCTAACCGCGCTACGGCACGTCAATTTTTCGATCGAACTCCGAAGCGACCTAATGAGGAAGGTACTTTCAGATGCGGGGCCGGACGACTTTTCGACCGCAGGACTGTCGAAAGAAAAGTTAGTGGCCATGTTGACACCGGGAGAAATGCGGGCGCTGACCGCGATGGTGGTGAAGCGCGGCGAGTCTTCCGGCCAATGGCTGGATTTCGTACTCAACGCCCTGCCTATACGCGCGATGACCCCAGTCGAGCAAAAATCAGTGCTCGCAGAATTGTTGTTCAAAGGCCCTAAAGCGGCGTTCGAATTCGTCAGCGAGAATCGGCGCTATCTGGAACCGGCTGATGTGAACGAAGTCACCCGCGACTATACGCGGACAATTGCACCCGACCTGTGCCTGCACCTGTCGCACCGCAACAAGAACCGGAAAGTGGAGTACTTCAGCGAGGCTCAACTGCAAATCTTTCGCGATTGCGCGGGATCTAAATAGGCGCCTGC
>JBKKCB010000187.1:0-2435 GCA_046713545.1 Hyphomicrobiaceae bacterium
TGCGTCAAACGCCAGATGTGGCTCTGCGCCTGCGCAACAAGCTCCCAGG
The DNA here is from genome assembly GCA_046713545.1 of Hyphomicrobiaceae bacterium. Taxonomy (GTDB): domain Bacteria; phylum Pseudomonadota; class Alphaproteobacteria; order Rhizobiales; family Hyphomicrobiaceae; genus CADEFX01. The sequence continues at coordinate 50 of JBKKCB010000187.1, forward strand.
CGCCCAGATCGGCCGGTGACAGAAAGGCGGCGCGGCTTCCTTCAGCTGCGAGCAGCTGTGGCTCCACGGCCGCGGCAACGCTCGCGGTGATCTCGTCCTGGACTGCGAACACCTCGCCGACATCTCTGTCATAGCGTTCGGCCCACTGATGCACGCCGGTGGTCGCGTCGATGAGCTGAGCGCTTATGCGCAGCCGTTGGCCTGAGCGCCGCACGCTGCCCTCGAGGACGTAGCGGACGCCCAGCTCCCGTGAGACCTGCTTCACGTCGACCGTCCGGTTCTTGTAAACGAACGCCGAGTTGCGGGCGATCACCAGCAGCCATCTGATCCGCGAAAGCTCAGTGATCAAATCCTCGGTGATTCCATCGCCGAAATGGCTTTGGTTCTGCTTCGGGCTGATATCCGCGAATGGCAGCACGACGATCGAGGGCTGGTCGGGTGGATGGAGCGGCCGGAGCAATGACGGCTGCTCGAGCCGGAGAGACGACGCCGCTTTGGTGCCATCCTCGACCACGTCGCCGATGAAACGAAAGCCTTTTCTTGGTAGCGTGCGAATGAGTTTTTGGCTGTCGCCGGTATCACCGACCGCGGCCCGCGCGGCATTGATGCGGTTCGCCAGCGCCGAGTCCGACACGATCCGCCCCTGCCACACTGCCTGAAGCAAGTCGTCCTTGCTCACCACACGTTCTCGGTTGCTGATCAGATATGCCAGCAGGTCGAACACCTGGGGCTCAATCGGGACGAGAGCGCCGGCACGACACAGCTCGCGCCGTTCCGGGTCGAGTGCACACTTATCGAATAGCCAGCGCATCGCGAAACCTCCGCCACGCCGCTCGATCTTGCCCCAAATGAAAAATGAAGGAAATCCTGAGGCGCAGATGACGAAACCCTCAAGACCCCCGGTAGCTCCTGAATGCATCGTAGCCGATCAGCGCCAGCTGCAGGCGTAGACCCATCGGGAGGCGAACATGCTTAAACGACCACTGGCAGCGTTCACGCTATGCATCGGAACCCTGGCAGGTTTGGCTTTCCCTGGAGTTGCCGTGGCCGACGTTATAACCGATTGGGGCGCCAAAGGCGTGGCAATCGGTGCCGAGAAGCAAGTGCCCAACGCGCGGTTCACACGCGGCCTTGCGATGATGCACGTGGGGATGTTCGAGGCGCTCAACGCTATCGACAGGCGTTACAAGCCCTACAAGCTGGATTTGCCGATGGATAAGACGGCATCCCAAGACGCGGCCGCCGCCGCGGCCGCCCATGCGGTGCTCGTCAGTCTCTACCCTGAAGAAACATCCAAGCTCGATCAAGCCTTACAGGCCTCGCTCGGCGCAATTGCCGACGGTGATTCCAAAAGCAAAGGCATCGAGCTCGGCAAGAAGGCGGCAGCAGGCATTATTGCCTTGCGGGCAGACGACGGGAGCAAAGCATCGGAGAGTTACCGGCCATACACCAAGCCCGGTGAGTATGTGCCCACGGCGTTGCCGATCGAAATCACCAGCGGCCGCATCAAGCCCTGGGTGATGGAGAAATCATCCCAGTTCCGCCCCGCGCCGCCGCCTGCGCTGGATTCTGAGGTGTGGACGCGCGACCTCAATGAAATCAGGGAGCTCGGCAGTATCACCGGCACCAGGCGGACCGCAGAGCAGACGGAGATCGGGAAATTCTGGTTTCTCACCGGCCCGAGATCATACATTCCGCTTGCCGAGCAGGTGGTCCGCAAGAAGAAGATGGACGTGGTCGATTGCGCCCGTCTTTACGCACTGCTGTCCATGGCGACCAACGACGCGTTTATCGCGATCTTCGACGCCAAGTATGAATACAATTTCTGGCGGCCAATCACCGCGATCCGCAACGCCGACCTGACGTCCAATCCGGCGACGCCGCGCGACCCGTCGTGGATGCCGCTGGGATCGACGCCGCCGCACCCGGAGTATCCATGCGCGCACTGCATCGTCGCCACGGCCGTCGCCGAGGTCTTGCAGAGAGTAGCCGGAGATGACGTGGGCGGGCGAGCTGACGCTTACAAGTGCGCTAGCTCCCGGTGTCACGCGAAAGTGGACGAGCCTCGCCGACTACAGCAACGAAGTGGCGCAGGCGCGCATCTACGCGGGATTCCACTACCGCTTCTCCACCGAGGTCGCCAATGTGATGGGCAAGAAAATCGGCGAGCTTGTGGCGACGACACAGCTAGTCAGCCTGGCCCCTGCCCCTGCCAAAACGGCAAAGCAGTAAGCGGCCTTGTTGGTCGCGCCGTTATGTCTGAACTGCGGGCAGAGCCGAGAGGCTCAGCCCACGTCCGCTCGTGAAGCACCCCGCACTTGTTAGCATCGATTTCCGGCGCTTTTCCGTTGAGGGCATGCGCCTTCAGTTACCGGCGACCGCAGCG
>JBKKCB010000188.1:0-2781 GCA_046713545.1 Hyphomicrobiaceae bacterium
GCCCGAGGCGAGATAGAGCAGCGCGGCTGCGTTTGCGGACATCGTGCGGACCCCCAAGCGCCTAGCGCTTCGTCTCTTTCTTCTTGTACATGGCGAGCATGCGCTGCGTGACGAGGAAGCCGCCGAAAATGTTCACCGACGCCATGACGAGCGCAATGAAGCCGAAGACCTTGGCGAGTGCGCTGCCCTGCGCCACGAGCGAGACACCGGCCGCCAGCAATGCGCCGACCACGATCACGGACGAGATGGCGTTCGTCACCGACATCAGCGGCGTGTGCAGCGCCGGCGTCACGCTCCACACCACGTAGTAGCCGACGAAGATGGCGATGACGAAGACCATGAACTGGTAGACGAACGGCGACACGTCGCCCCCGCCGGCCGCGAAAGCGGCGGTTGGCATCAGCAAGCCGAGAATGAGAGCGCAGGCTACCGCAGCCAAGTCTCTCCGCACGTTCCCTCCCTCCCCCTCGAAGGGGGAGGGCCGGGGTGGGGGTGACCCCCCGAACTCAATCGTTTGCCGTGATACACACCCCACTCTGTCCCTCCCCCTCATCGTGCCGAAGGCGCGCTTCCAGCGCGACGGGGGAGGGGACGAAAGTGGAGAGGTCAGAGGTGCGCTTTCTGCCTTGCCAGACGCGGCAATGCGCCTCCGTATTTTCTCTCCCTCCCCCTCGAAGGGGGGAGGGGACGATAGTGGAAAGGCGGGAGAGCTTTCATCCGCCTCAGAGAAAGAGCGTCGACGGAGGGTGTGTACCGTTCGACTGCAGCCAGTGAGTGACCGGTTCATCTCACGCTCCCTGTGGCAGGAGGCTGGTGTGGACGATCTTGCCGTCTTTCGCCACCAGCGTGCCTTTGATGATCTCGTCGTCCCAGTCGACCTTCAGCACCTTCTCCTTCTTGTCGATCATCAGCTCGAGGAAGGTGAAAAGGTTCTTGGCGTACAGGCTCGACGCATTCACAGGCACTTCGCCGGCCAGATTGAGCTTGCCGGAAATGCGCACGCCGTTGTGCTCGATGATCTGCGCCGGCTGGGTGAGCTCGGTGTTGCCGCCGCGCTCGGCGGCCAGATCTATGATGACCGAGCCGGGCTTCATGCTCTCGATCATGGCCTTCGAGACGAGCTTCGGCGCGGGGCGCCCCGGAATGAGGGCCGTGGTGATGACGACATCCTGGCCCTTGATATGCGTGGCGACCAGCTCGGCCTGCTTCTTCTGATAGGCCTCGGACATGGGCTTGGCATAGCCCGTCGCCGTCTGCGCCTGCTTGAACTCGTCATCCTCGATGGCGATGAACTTGGCGCCGAGCGAGGCAACCTGCTCCTTCGTCGCCGGGCGCACGTCCGTGGCCGAGACGATGGCGCCGAGCCGGCGCGCCGTGGCGATCGCCTGCAGGCCGGCAACACCGACGCCCATGATGAAAACCCTGGCCGCCGGCACGGTGCCCGCCGCCGTCATCATCATCGGCATGGCCTGCTCGAACATGGCGGCGGCATCGACGACAGCTTTATAGCCGGCGAGATTGGCCTGGCTCGACAGCACGTCCATGGACTGCGCGCGGCTGATGCGCGGCATGAACTCCATGGAGAACAGGCTGGCGCCGGACGTGGCTAGCGTGTCGAGTCCCGCCCGGTCATCGAAGGGATTGAGCATGGCCACGGCCATGCCGCCGGGCTTCAAGCCCTTCACCTCATCGGGACCAGGCCGGCGCACCTTGAGAAGGATATCGGCACCGGCAATTGCCTCCGACGGGCTCGCCGTCACTGTCGCACCCGCGGCCTGATACGCGGCATCCGAAAACCGGGAGTGCGATCCCGCACCCGTCGAAATCTTCACCGTGGCGCCGAGAGCCACGAGTTTTTTGGCCGTCTCGGGAGAGAGCGCCACGCGCGCCTCACCAGCCTCCTCCGGCGTGACGGCGATGGTCACCATGAACTGCTCCTGAAATCCTGCAAATTTCGGTCGCGGAAAGCCGTTCTTGACTCGACGGAAGGCAGGCCCGCTGCGGACGTTCCCATCATGCGCGGTGCTGGAAATATCGGCGCATTCCGCCCCCGTCACTGACCCCAATCGCCGCGCCCTTGTTAACGCAAGGGGCAGGTCGCTTCAAGCGCTGCCGCTTTGCCATGGAGGGCTGGCGCCATGGCGCGCGCGTCGATATATACGGGGCATCGATTCCGCACGATCGAGATGGGCCGGCTTAGCTCAGCTGGTAGAGCAACCGCCTTGTAAGCGGTAGGTCGGGGGTTCAAGTCCCTCAGCCGGCACCATAATTTCCAGCAAGGTACACAAAAGGTACACTATCCAAGTTTCGCGAGACCGCAATCGGAAGAATGGTGGCTTTTTCGCTGCAGGATATTCCGTACACTGGCAGAGCGTAGCTTGAGACCGCGACAGGCGAGGGATGACCAGGCTCACACTCAGTGTTCGATGTCAGACAAATACGGCAAGGGAGCTGGCATGCTGATAGTTTTCCACAGGACGTTGCGGGTAGCCCCTTTGTAGAAACAAACGAATCGTTCTTCTATTGACGCAGGGCCTTACTGAGTAGGCGTACGCGGCCCTGGCACTGAGGCGGTGGTAGCCGCACTCGGGGTTCTTCGTTGGTATTTCTAGCGCTTGCGGCCAACAGTCAGGCAGAGCGAGAAGCCCCTAAGGCTCACGATCAGCTTGATCATGCTGTTCTCCTTATAAATAGATGCAGCCGGGCGGTACGCGCACAGCTCCGCCCGGCTGCTTAATGTCATGAGCCGATTCGACGAGTAGCGCCGGATGACGCCTGGGT
>JBKKCB010000189.1:0-7380 GCA_046713545.1 Hyphomicrobiaceae bacterium
GACTTCACCAAGACAGCATTGGAGATCATGCACGCCGCCAAGGCCCGCAGCTGCGAGGTGGTGCTGCCGCACGACGTCGTGGTGGCGCCGAAATTCGAAGCCGGTGCACCGTCGCGGGTGTGCGTCGCACTCGAAGCGCCTGCCGATCAGATGATCCTCGATGTGGGCCCGAAGACCGTCGCTCATTACGCAGACGTGATTGGCCGCTGCCACACGCTGCTGTGGAACGGGCCGCTGGGAGCCTTCGAGATTTCGCCATTCGGCGAGGGGACATTCGCCGTGGCGCGCGAGGCGGCCAAGCTCACCAAGGCGGGCAAGCTGGTGTCGGTGGCGGGCGGTGGCGATACGGTAGCCGCGCTCAATGCCGCGGGCGTGACGGATCAGTTCACCTACGTTTCGACGGCCGGTGGCGCGTTCCTCGAATGGCTCGAAGGCCGCGAGCTGCCGGGCGTTGCGGCCCTCGCAAGGGCGGGCTGACGGCCTTGGACAGCGCCCCGCCGAGCTTGCCGCGTGCGGTCGTGTTCGACCTGGACGGCACGCTCGTTGACAGTGCGCCGGATATCATGAGTGCGTTGAATGCGACGCTGGCTACGGATGGTTTGGCGCCGTTCGACGTGGATCGCGTCAAGACGATGGTGGGCGGCGGATCGCGGCGGCTGATCGAGCGGGCGTTGGCGGCACGCGATCAGGCAGCCGATGTTGCGCGCATCGATCGCCTGGTGGACATTTTCGAGAAGATCTACGCTGACAATCCCTGCCAGGAGACGCGGATTTTTCCGGGCGCGCTTTCGCTCATGGAAAAGCTTGCGGCGGGCGGCATCCGCCTTGGGATGTGCACGAATAAGCCCGGCACCGCGACGCTGCCGCTGCTGGAGGCGCTCGATCTGGCGCGGCATTTCGGTGCCGTTGTGACAGGCTCCGATGGTTTCGCCAAGAAGCCGGACGCGGCGATGCTGGCGGCGACTTTTGCCAGGCTCGGATGCACCGCAGAGGATGGCGTCATGATCGGCGACAGCGCGGCAGATGTGGGATGTGCGCGGGCGGCGGGATGTCCCGTGGTGCTTGTCAGCTTCGGCTATACGCCCGAGCCTGCGCGGGCGCTGGGCGCCGATGCGGTCGTCGACAGCTTCGATGACATCCTGCCGGCCCTGCAGATGATCCATCGTTCGCACATGCGTGCGTGAGGGAAGCGTCATGCTCTCGCGTCGCGACGTTCTGCAGGTGGCGCTGGCGGCTGCTGCGGTGGCCGGATTGCCGCGACGGGCACGGGCGCAGGGCCGCGCAGTGCGCCAAGAAGACCTGCTGCAGTTTCGCGCGAAGGGGCAGGTGACGCTGCTGCATATGGCCGACTGCCATGCGCAGCTGAAGCCAATCTATTACCGGGAGCCGTCTATCAACCTGGGTGTGGGCGAGGCCAATGGCTTGCCGCCGCATCTGACGGACACCGCGCTGCTGGAGCGCTTCGGCATCGAGGCTGGATCGCGCGATGCTTATGCGCTGTCGTCGGCGGACTTCGAGGGGCTGGCGCGCGTGTATGGCCGCGTCGGCGGCATGGATCGCATGGCGACACTGGTCAAGGCGATCCGTGGCGAGCGCGGCGCAGATCGCACGCTGCTGATCGACGGCGGCGATGCGTTGCAAGGCTCCTATACGGCGTTGCAGAGTCGCGGAGCCGACATGATCCGCGTGCTGGAGGCGCTCGGCGTCGATGTCACGACGGGCCACTGGGAGTTCACGCTCGGTGCGGGGCGGGTGAGCGAGCTGTTTGGCGACTTCAAGACGCGCGGTGTGGCGGGGTTGGATTTTCTCGCCGGCAATGTCGTGGAGACGGAATTCCGCGAACCCGTGTTCCGGGCCTGGCGCATGTACGAGAAGGGCGGCGTCCGGATTGCCGTGATCGGGCAGGCCTTCCCCTATACCGCGGTGGCCAATCCGCGCTGGATGGTGCCGAGGTGGTCGTTCGGCATCCGCGAGGAGACGGTGCGCCGGCACGTGACGGCGGCCCGCGCGGCGGGCGCCGATCTCGTCGTGCTCAATTCGCATAACGGCTTCGACGTCGATCGCAAGCTGGCGGCGCGGGTGGATGGCATCGACGTGATCCTGACCGCGCATACGCACGATGCCTTGCCCGAGCCCATCCGCGTCGGGCGCACGCTGCTGATTGCCTCGGGCTCGCACGGCAAGTTTCTCTCGCGCCTCGACGTCGCGGTGAAGGACGGCCGCATCGAGGATTTCGCCTATGCCCTGATCCCGGTGCTGTCGGATGCGATTGCGCCCGATCCCGACGTGGCGGCCTTGGTGAAGGAGATTCGCGCACCCCACGAGGCGATGCTGACGACCGAGCTCGCGCGCACCGACCACCTGCTCTATCGGCGCGGCAATTTCGGCGGCACGCTCGACGATGTCATTTGCAGCGCGCTGATCGAAGAGCGCGAGGCTGAACTTTCCTTCTCGCCGGGATTTCGCTGGGGGGCGACCCTGCTGCCCGGCCAGGCCATCACCTGGGACGACATCTACAACGCGACGGCCATCACCTATCCGAACGTCTACCGTACGGCGATGCGCGGCGATGCCATCAAGGCCATCCTCGAAGATGTGGCGGACAATCTGTTCAATGCCGACCCCTACTATCAGCAAGGCGGCGACATGGTGAGGACCGGGGGGCTCGGCTACACGATCAACGTCGATGCGAAGATGGGCCGCCGCATCAGCAACATGACATTGCTCAAGACCGGAGAGCCCATCGAGCCTGCGCGCGACTATATCGTCGCAGGCTGGGCGTCGGTGCAGGAGGGTACGCAAGGATCGCCCGTGTGGGACGTGGCGGGGCGCTATCTGCAGCGGCGGCAGGTGATCGGGCCGGTTCCCTTCCCGTCCGTGAAGGTCGTGCGCGGGTAGCTGACGCATCCGTGTATTGTGTGTGGCGCCCGCGGATCGTACGTCGTAGCCAGCCCCATCTATGGGAGCCCAAACAGGGAGAGCGAAGCTGCTCGACGCGCACATCTATTTCGGAGTGGCCCTTGCAGGTCTGGTGAGCTTTCTGTCGCCGTGCGTGCTGCCGCTGGTGCCGCCCTACCTCGGCTATCTCGGCGGCATGACGATCGAGCAGATGACGGCCGAACGGGGACTCGACGCGCGCGTGTGGCGGCGTGTGGTGCTGGCCGCGCTGTGCTTCGTCATCGGCTTTACGACGGTGTTCGTCGGGCTAGGAGCCGGCGCGTCTGTATTCGGCCAGTTCATCCAGACCTACAAGGCGGAGCTGCAGATCGCAGCGGGGATCGTCATTATCCTGTTCGGCCTGCACTTTCTCGGCGTGTTCCGCATTGCGCTGCTGTATCGCGAGGCGCGCTATCACACGCAGATGGAAGGTGCCACGCTGCTCGGCGCCTACGTCATGGGCCTGGCATTCGCGTTCGGCTGGACCCCTTGCATCGGCCCCATCCTGGCAACGGTGCTGGCACTAGCTGCGAACGAGGCGACGCTGGGCGCGGGCGTCGGCCTGCTGTTCGTATATTCGCTGGGGCTGGGCGTGCCGTTCCTGCTGGCGGCTGTGGCGATCCGCCCCTTCATGTCGTTCATGCAGCGGTTCAGGCGCCACCTCGGGATCATCGAAAAGGTAATGGGCGTGCTCCTGGTGGTGACCGGCATCATGTTCCTCACCGGATCCATGAACTGGCTCGGGCAGTGGCTGCTGGACAATGTGCCGATCCTCTCGCGTATCGAAGAGATGGCGACACCTGATACACTGCAGACCGAGATCATGAAGCAAGGACGCGGCCGATAGCTTTCGGGTGCGGCAGGACATGCCGGCAAACACAGCCAAGATACCGATTGCCCTGACCATCGCGGGCTCCGACAGCTCGGGCGGTGCAGGCATCCAGGCCGATCTGAAGACGTTTTCGGCGTTCGGCGTTTATGGGGCCTCGGTGCTGACGGCGCTGACGGCGCAGAACACGCGCGGCGTGCAGGGTGTCGAGCCGGTGCGGCCGGCGTTCGTCGAGGCGCAGCTCGCTTCGGTGCTGGACGATCTCGATGTGCGCGCGATCAAGACAGGAATGCTCGCCAACAGCGCGATCGTTTCGGCTGTCGCGGGAGCGCTGGCGCGTGTGCCGGCCATTCCTGTGGTCGTCGATCCGGTCATGGTGGCAACCAGTGGCGATAGCCTGCTGGCGGCGGATGCAATCGCGGCCTTGAAGGGCGAACTCCTGCCGCGCGCGACGCTCGTGACGCCCAATCTTCCGGAGGCCGCGGCCTTGCTTGGTGTAAGCGTTGCGACCAGCGAAGGCGAGACGATCGAGCAGGCGCGGGCAATTGCGCAATTTGGCAGCCGCGCCGTCCTGGTCAAAGGCGGGCACGGGCACGGCGCGGAGGCCGTGGATATTCTGGTCGCGGGCGGTACGGTGCTGCGGCTTGCAGCGCCGCGGATCGACACGCCCCATACGCATGGGACGGGGTGCACGCTGTCGGCGGCCATCGCGGCTCTGCTGGCCCGGGGAGCTGGACTGGAAGAGGCAGTCAGGCGCGCCAAAGCCTATGTCTCTGCCGCGCTCGGGTCCGGGCGTGATCTGGGCGTCGGACACGGCAACGGACCGGTCGACCACCTGTACGCCACGCGTTTCGGGCCACCTCCCGCGTAGAGTGCCTTCCGCCAACGCTGCGCCGGCAAACCTTTACACGTGTTAATCGCGTCCATGGAACGCCTTTGCGAACTGGCAACGGCGCTGCCAGCTTGCCCACGGACGAAGATCGCCGGAGGCGGCGGGCGTTTCTGGAGGCGAACGATGCGCGGGAAGTTTGCGAAGGCGGCGATGGCGGCAGGCCTGCCGCTGGGCTTGATGTTTCCAGCAGGCGAGACGTGGGCCGATCCTCTCGGCGAACTGCCGGGGCGCTGGTCGGGGACCGGCTCCATCCGCATGGCGAACGGCACCGCGGAAACCGTGAAGTGCGTGGCCACCTACTTCGTGAGCGGCGGCGGGGTCAACGTCACGCAAAATCTCCGCTGTGCCAGTTCGAGCTACAAGATCGATACCAAGGCCAGTCTCGTGGTGCGGGGCGGACAGGTCACCGGCAGCTGGGAGGAGCGCCAGTATGCGCAATCCGGCGCCGTCACGGGGCGCATGACGAACAATGGCTTCAATCTGCAGATCAGCGGCGCGCAGTTTACGGCGGCACTGCAGCTCACCTCGACGGCGTGCAAGCAATCAATCAACATTGCGCCGAAGGGTTTTGATATTTCGCGGATTTCGGTCGGACTTGGAAAGTGCTGAACCGCGCATTGCTGATGCGCGCAATGTGTCCATCGCGACACGCTGCTGAAAAGTCGTGCACTGCCTGTTGCGTGGCCCCTATCGATCTGAGATGAGAGGCTGTAGTTAGATGCGTGCAGGCATCTGAACTGTGCTGTCGTCTAGCGGGTGGGGTTTCGGGGGAGACCTTCGACCCGATAGGAGCACCAAGTTTCTTCGGGGGGAGAAGCTGGGTCGCACGAACTGAGGCAGCGTCTCGATCTCTGCAGGCATAGCCGGTCCGGTGCATAACCGGGCCGGTTTTTTCATGCCGGCGATGGTGCGACCTTGCGCTCCCGGCGTTGATAACGAACGTTCAATTCGGAGCTCGCGTTGTGTTGAAACAGCCACAAGTTGTTTTGATTCGTTCCGCGCTGTTGGCGATTCGGAATTGTGCCGTTGCTGTGTGACGGAACGCCCCACTAGTGTGCACAAGACGCTGGATGCAGCACAATTCGCAGGCAGCACTCGGCGTCAGGGGCAGTAAGGGCCGTTACGGCAGAGCCGCGGTCGCTACTCGAGGGGGAGACCAATGCGCTGTAGCTTGCGCCATCTTCTTTGCTCATCGGCAGCTCTTGGGGGGCTGATTGCGGCGACGGTCGCCGCGCAGGCGGGCGGCTTTGCCATTCGCGAGCAGTCGACGCACTTCCAGGGCTCGTCGTTTGCAGGCAACGCCGCCGGCGGCGCGCTGAGCTCGATGTTCTGGAATCCGGCGGCGGCCGGCCAGTTCAACGGGATCAATACGGAGTCGGCCTACGCATTCATTCTGCCGGACTCCGAGGTCACGGCGCTGCCGGGCTCGACACTGCTGGGATTGGGCTCCGACAGCGGCAACATCGGCAAATCGGCTGTCGTCCCGTCCACCTATCTGAGCTATCAGCTCAGTCCGAACCTCGTGTTCGGCTTCAGCTTCAATGCGCCGTTCGGATTGGCGACCGAGCCGGAAAATCGGGTCTGGGCGGGCCAGACGCATGCGCGAACGTCCAAGATCGAAACCTACAACGCGCAACCTGTGCTGGCATATCGTGTCAACCCGACGCTGATCGTGGCAGCCGGTCTGCAGATCCAGCACATCGAAGGCACGCTCAAGAACGCGGCGGGCGTCACGCCCGCCTCACCCAATGCCGTCGTATCCGGCGACGACACTGCGCTTGGCTTCACCGCTGGCGTGCTGTGGCAGCCGACACGGGGCACGAGCGTCGGTCTTGGCTTCCGCTCGGCGATCGACCACAACATCGAAGGCACGCTCAGGGTGGTGGGAACGGGGCTCGGCGATAGCATCGAAGCCGGCCTGAAGACTCCAGAGACGGTGACCTTCAGTGTGCGTCAGGCTTTGACGCCGCAACTCACGGCTCTGGCGAGCGTCGAGTGGGCCAACTGGAGCAATCTCAAGAGCCTGGACATTGTGTGCACATCGGCAACCACCCTATGTCCGGCAGTCGGTGTCACTGCCCGGTCTCTTGCGCTGGACTGGGACGACGGCTGGTTCTTCGCGCTCGGTGCAGAATATGCCTACAGTTCAGCGCTGACACTGCGGGCCGGCGGCGCGTACGAAATCTCGCCGATCCAGAACCCGGAGCAGCGCACGGTGCGCACGCCGGATGCCGACCGCATCTGGGCCAGCATCGGTGCAAGCTACAGGTGGAGCGAGAAGATCACGCTCGACTTCGCCTACACGCACATCTTCGTCGAGGATTCGAGTATTGACCGGACCGAGTCGGGCGTGCGCCTGCTGGCCGACGTTGACTCGAGCGTCGATATCATTTCGCTCGGCTTGAAGATGAAGCTGGGCGATGACCCGCCGCCACCGCCGTTGAAGTGATAACTAGGGCGCCTGCCGCTTGACGGCAGGCAGCCTTGCGGTGTTCCTGTTGCGGCCTAAGCGCATCAGGAGTCCCGCTCATGCCAATCCGCCTACCGACGTTCGATGATGTGATGGCCGCGAGCGAGCGCTTGCGGCCGCACATTATCGCCACGCCGCTGATCGAGCACCCCGTCCTCAACGCGCGAACGGGCGGGCGGGTGCTGGTCAAATGCGAGAACCTGCAGCGGGTCGGCGCCTTCAAGTTTCGCGGCGCCTACAACAAGATCGTGC
>JBKKCB010000190.1:0-5308 GCA_046713545.1 Hyphomicrobiaceae bacterium
GCATCTAACTGCGATGCCGCAAGGGCTGTCGGTCTCGCACCCGCCGAGCGCGGGGCACCCGGTTACTGGACGCGCCACGACGCTGATGGAGATGGGATCGCCTGCGAACCGTGGCCTTGGGCACCGAGCACTCGAAACTCATTGCGATACTGAGGAAAGCGACGAACCCTTCTCGATGTCGGTGATCAATCAAACAACGGCGGCATTCGCGCAAATTCAGCCGCAAGTGCTGAGAGCGAGTGCCCAGCGTATCCGTCGTGCGCATCCTTCGGTGCGTGGCCGAGAATTTCCCGCCGAACGTCGGGGTCCAGCCCGGCGTTTGACATCTCGCGCTTAAGGGTATGGCGGAAGCTGTGCAGGACGAGGCGGCGATCTGGAAGACCCGCGCCGTCCATCAGGCGCCCAAACGCCCCCGACACCTTGCTTGAGCACCGTCCGTCGCGATCCGTTTTGAAGGACTGGAAAACACGCGGACCGGATGATTTCCCGACCCATGCAACGAAGTCATCGCAGATTGCAGGATGCAACGGGATTTTCTTTACGCTTTCATCGTTCTTGACGGCGCGGTCGTCCAAATCGTCGACTTCGACGATCCATACACTGTCTTCTTGACGAACGTTCTTGCGGCCAAGCTGAGCAAGCTCTTCGGCGCGGCAGCCAGTATAGGCGGCCAAGCGGATCAGCCAAGGCATGTCCCCGTTTGCACCGTCCTTATCGAGGCTGATAACGTACGCCAGGAGTTGATTGCGTTCCTCGCGAGTAAAGGGGCGCCGCTTGCTGGCCTTTGGGCGAGTGTCTTTTGGTGGCTTCAAGCCAGTTGCGACGTTAGAGGTTACCCAGTCTTGTTCCGCGCAGTACTTAAGCAGAGCTTTGATCGCGATGAGGTGACGGCCTACGGTCGGGGCCGCAATGCGTTCGATGTTCGTACCGGGCTCCTGTAGACCTCCACGTTTGTTTGGTGCCAAACGCCGGTGATCTCCAAGCGTTTCGATACGTTTTATGTAGGCGCGGACCATCACTTTGGTAATTGCGCGCACAGGCACATTGCCATGGATCGCCACAAAGCGGCGAACTGCCAAATTGTATCCCCGCACCGTCGACCTGCCCTGCTTGCGGTCGGCCAACATCTTGCCCAAGGCGGTGGTGATACGAGGATTGTCGGCTTCCTCAATGATATCGTCCTTTGAGATCAGTCCAAGGCGCTCAAGCGTCTGTTGGTCTTTTGCGGCGTGAACCGCTTTCGTTCGGAAGGCTGCGTATCCTGCCTCCGCGTCCCGCGCCCGGACCTTTCCATTCACTTCCGCGATCCGCACGACCAATGGACGGGTCTCTGCCTCGAATGCATCTCGCCTCACCTGATTAAAAAAGGTCTCAACCCCGCCCATTTCATTGACGGCGTCACGCTCTTCTGGGGGCAAGGTATCCAAACGCTGCTCAGCGGCTGCGATCATGGCGCGATAAAGCTTGCTTCGTACGTCTATCGCTCGCTCAAACCGCTTACGCGTTGCTGTGTCGAATGGCTGGTTTGGAACCCGTTCATCGTCGATGGCCTCTAGCTCGCGTTCGGCCAAAGCAAGCCTCTCAGCGACGGGCTTTTGGCGAATGGCCTTAATCAAGGCGTCATGCCCGGCCGCCACGGTGCGGGCGCGCTCGTGTGCCTCCAGCTTGGCTGCCGTGCGCAAGGTCTGTTTCCAGGTCTTACAGCCAACGAACGCTTGGATGTCGGCCGGGACCCGGCGGCGATAGTGGTAAATCTCGCCCTGTTTTTGAACGTAGCTGTCGGTGTTGCCCTTTGCCATGGAGATGTCCCGTCATGTGCCCTGAAACCGCTAATTCTGTGTCCTGAATATGGGGTTTTATCCAGTAAATTCAAGGGTTACAGGGGTGTTAGAAGCTCCGATGCAGAGTATTTCCAAACGACAGTTCGTGATTTCCGCCGCAGCCGCCGGTGCAGCCTTCGGCCTCGACGGGCCGATGGCTTTCATTCAGCCGGCCGGCGCGCAGGCGCCCAAGGGCATGAGCCCGATGGGATCGTCACAGGCGCTGATCGACAAGGGCTTCGCCAAGTTCAAGGTCGGCGACATCGAGGTGACGCAGCTTTACGACGGCACCTGGGAAAAGGCGCACGATCCCGCTTTCATCAAGAATGCGTCTGTCGATGAAACCAAAGCCGGGCTCAAGGCAGCCGGCATGACCGATGCTCATGTGCCGATCCCCTTCACCGTCACGGTGGTGAAAATGAAGGGCAAGACCATCATGTTCGATTCCGGCACCGGCGGGCAGGCCGCGCCCACGGCCGGTCTCATCGGCAAAAACGATGTGATGAAGAAGGCAGGCATCGACCCCACCAAGATTTCGACCATCATCGTCACGCACTTCCACCCCGACCACATCTTCGGCCTGATGGCGAAGGACACCAACGCGCAGACCTACCCCAACGCCGAGATCATCCTCCCGGCCGCGGAATACAAGTACTGGACCGACCCGGGCCTCATCGCCAAGCTGCCGGAGGCGCGTCATGGCCTTGTGAAGCGCATCCAGGCGACATTTCCCACCTGGAAGAACATCAAACAGGTGGAAGCCGGCAAGGATGCGATCCCCGGCGTTCGCGCTGTCGACACCTACGGACACACCCCCGGCCATACAAGCTATGTGCTGGGTTCGGGGCGCCGGCAGCTCATCGTGCTGGGCGACGTCACCAACATTCCGGCGCTGTTTGTCAAGAATCCCGGCTGGCAGGTTTCGTTCGACAGCGACGCAAACCTCGCCGAGCAGAACCGGCGCAAGATCTTCGACCGCGTCGTGGCCGACACGGCGACGGTCACCGGTTACCACTACGGTCTGCCCGGTGCCGGCACCATCAAGAAGGACGGCAAAGGCTATGCCTTCGTGCCGGTGAGGACGGCGTAGGCCGTCACGCTGCCGGCGTTGCACGTTTGGGGCGCGGCCGTCGCCGGCTGCGCCCTTCGCATGTGGCGGGCGGCATCGAGGCGCCCGAATTGCCGCCGCAACGCGGTGAGATGTTTTGCGTGTATGGTGTCCCCGCGCGGCCGTCTGCCGCGCGTTTTCAGTCGCATCAGCGTCAGTTGAGAGTCGAGAGTCAGATGGTTCAGCGTCGCCGTCAGCGTTCGTCAGCGTCCGTGGATTGTGTTCTGGAGGGCGATTGCCTCGCCGAGCTCGCCCGTCTGCCCTCGGCCAGCGTCGATCTCGTGTTCGCCGATCCGCCCTACAACCTGCAGCTCGACGGCGATCTCCTGCGCCCCAACAACACCGTGGTCGATGGCGTGCACCAGGCCTGGGACCGGTTCGCGAGCTTCGCCGACTACGACCGCTTCTCGCGCGCCTGGCTCGCCGAGTGCCGCCGCGTCCTCAAGCCCGACGGGGCGCTGTGGGTGATCGGCAGTTATCACAACATCTTCCGTCTTGGCTCGGCCCTGCAGGATCTCGGCTTCTGGATTCAGAACGACGTGATCTGGCGCAAGACCAATCCGATGCCGAACTTCCGCGGCAAGCGCTTCACCAACGCGCACGAGACGCTGATCTGGGCGGCGCGCGACCAGAAATCCAAGCCCACGTTCAACTACGAGGCCATGAAGGCCTTCAACGACGACGTGCAGATGCGCTCCGACTGGCTCATCCCGATCTGCTCGGGGCCCGAGCGGCTGAAGGACGACGGCGGCCGCAAGGCGCATCCCACGCAGAAGCCCGAGGCGCTGCTCTATCGCGTCATCCTGGCCTCCACGCGCAAGGGCGACGTGGTGCTGGACCCGTTCTTCGGCACTGGCACGACCGGCGCAGTCGCCAAGCGGCTGGGCCGCCGCTGGATCGGCATCGAGGCCGACGCCGACTACGCCAGGGCCGCCACCGAGCGCATCGCGGCGGTGGAGCCTTTGTCCGGCTCGGCGTTGGAGACGACCCGCTCCAAGCGCCACGAGCCGCGCGTTCCCTTCGGCACCATCGTCGATCTGCGCATGATCGAGCCCGGTCAGCGCCTGTGGGACGAGCGCGGCAAGATCTGCGCCGAGGTGCGCGCCGACGGCACGCTGGCGCTGCCCGGCAGCATCCCCCAGATGCAGGGCTCCATTCATCGCCTCGGCGCCGAGGTGCAGGGCAAGGCCGCCTGCAACGGCTGGACGTTCTGGCACTTCGAAGCCGAAGGCCGCCGCAAACCCATCGACGCCCTCCGCGAGGACGCCCGCCGCCAGCTCGGCCTTGGCACCCCCTCCATGCCCCCGCCCGGCACCCCGATCATCATTCCGGCGGAGTGATCGCCGCACAGTGTCATCCTCGCGCTTGTCGCGAGGATCCCTCGTGCCGCAGGAGCGGCGCTGTGCGTTGAGCACGACGCAAGCCAACTGCGCATTGAGTTCGCAGAGAGACGGGTCCTCGGACCAAGTCCACGGCTGTCCGGTTCAGCATGTTCGCCCCGAAAGCCGTGCCCTCTTCGTGTGACAAACGTGCGTGCTCCCGCCTCTCCCCGGCGGGGAGAGGAGGCAGACCTCGTTTCGAGTCGGAACTGCCGGCAAAACTCCTCGGCTGCCGAAGTATCAATGTTTTACGTTCTTTCCTTCAGACACCAACCGGACAGCCGTGGAACAAGTCCGAGGATGACACCTTGGGTGGGGCTGGCGCGGTGCCTACTCCGCCGCCTGCACGCCCCCGTATCCCAACTGCGCGTTGAGCTTCTCCAGCAGATCCGCCGCGGCCAGGGCGATGTTGGTACCGGGGCCGAATACGGCCTTGGCGCCTGCCTTGAACAGATCATCGTAGTCGCCCGGCGGAATGACGCCGCCGACCACGATCATGATGTCGCCGCGGCCTTCCTTGGTCAGCGCCGCCTTCAATTCCGGCACCAGCGTCAAATGGCCGGCCGCCAGCGACGACACGCCGACGATATGCACGTCGTTCTCCACCGCCTGCCGCGCCACCTCGTCGGGGGTCGAGAACAGCGGCCCGATGTCCACGTCGAAGCCCAAGTCCGCGAACGCCGATGCGATGACCTTCTGCCCGCGGTCGTGGCCGTCCTGGCCCATCTTGGCAACGAGGATCGCCGCGGGCCGCCCCTCGTTGCGCTCGAAATCCGCCGCCATGGCAAGAACCCGCTCGACGGCCTCGTTTGCCCCGATCTCGGAAAGGTAGATTCCGGCCGGCGCCCGCGCTTCGGCGACATGCCGTCCGAAGACACGCTCGAGCGCGAAGCTGATCTCGCCGACGGTCGCTCCGGCGCGCGCCGCGTCTATCGACGCCGCGAGAAGGTTGCCGGCGGCTTCGGCAGCCGCGGTAAGGCGGCTCAACGCCGCCTCGACGG
>JBKKCB010000191.1:0-14761 GCA_046713545.1 Hyphomicrobiaceae bacterium
GCAGCCCGGGTGGAATGAGGGCCATCAGCCCTTTCTGCCAGCCGTGCGATTGCGCTTCGATCCGCGTCTCGTCGCTGTGCGCGGCGAGATCAGCCTCCGCCTGATCCTCGAAAACGCGGCCGACGCCAAGCGCGATCAGCGAGCCGCAGACCACCATGCCGATGCCGACCACCATGGGAAAAACATTGGGACCAACCTGCTGGCCTGGCACCGGCGGCAGCTTGGAGCCGGCGTAGGCCGCTGCCGCTCCCAGGACGGCGACGGCAACACCTGTGATGCGGTCGGACAGTTGCATGTGGCTACACCGGCTCGAGCCTGGCCCAAGTGGAGGGCGCCGTGGAGATACCTGCTCGCACTCCACGACCCAAAAGTCAGCCCTTGGCCAGGCCTGCGGCTTTCATCGCCACGCCCATGGCTTTGTTGCCCTCGTCCATGAACTTGGCGAAGCCTTCCGCGTCCGCCCATTTCACGCCGAAGCCGCGGTTGGCCATGAACTCGCGGAATTCGGCGGACTCGTTGACCTTCTTGAACGCCGCGGTCAGTTGTTCGGCGATCTCCTTCGGCAGCCCCTTCGGCCCGGACATGCCGCGCCAGGCGCCCGTGTTGTAGTCGATGCCCATGGCCTCCTTGAGGGTCGGCACGTCCTTGAACGCCGGATTGCGCTCCGCGGCCATGACGGCGAGGCTGCGCGCTTTGCCCGCCTCGATGATGGCGCGCGCCTCAGGCACGGAGCAGGTCACGAGGTCGAGGCCGCCGGCCGCCAGATCCTGCATGGCCGGTGCGGCCCCATTCGACGGCACCCAGGCCACGTGATCGGGTTTCAGCCCCATCGCCGTCAGCCAGCCCACCAGCGCGAGATGCCAGATGCCGCCTTGGCCCGTCCCTGACGCTTTCAGCTTGCCGGCCGGCGCCGCCTTGATGGCATCAGCCAACTCCTGCACCGTCTTGTAGGGGCTGCCAGCCCACACCTGGACGCCTGGAGGATCTTCATTCATGAGGGCCAGAGGCGTGTAGCTGTCTGGCTTCAGCTCCGTCAGCCCCTGCCAATGCATCATCGAGATTTCGACGGTCATCAGGCCGAGCGTGTAACCGTCCGGCGCCGCCGTGGCGATGGCGGAGTGCCCGACAACGCCCGAACCGCCGGTGCGGTTGACGACGTTGAACGGCTGCTTCAGCTCCTTCTCCATCACTGCGGCAATGATGCGGGCGGTCGCGTCCGTTCCACCGCCGGCGCCCCACGGACAGATGATCGTGACGGGCCGGTTGGGGTAGGCGCCTTGTGCCGTCGCGGCCTTGAGCCCAAGCGATGCAGCAGCGCCTGCGGCGGCTCCAGCGGCCAAAGTCTGCCTACGGGTCCATTTGGTCATTTTGAGTTCCTCCTCTGAAGCTTTTGTTTTTTAAGTGCGACTGCCGAATGCGCTTCACATCCACAGGACGTGCCGGCAACGGGGCTTGTTACCGATTTCGGCAGGATGGTAGATCGCCAAAGCCACGACTGCCAAGGACCAGGTCTAGCCAGATCGCCGAACATCAGCCCGCGGCGTCAATGAGAGTGTCTATAGCTCGAGCCACGTCGGGAATGGGCGCCATGCCGTCAACCCCGTGCAGATTCCCCTTGCAATAGTAATAGCCGACCAGCGGAGCCGTCTCGCGATAGTACGCCATCAATCGCGTGGTGACGGTCTCGGCATTGTCGTCGGCCCGGCGCGTGAAATCCTGATTGCCGCAGACGTCGCAGACGCCGCGGACCTTCGGCCGCTTGAAGCGGTCGTGATAGCCCTCGCCGCACTTGGCGCACGCGTAACGGCCGACAATGCGCTCGACGAGACGGTTGTAGTCGACCTTGAGCTCGACAACGAGGTCCATCCTGGTCCCCTTGTCGGCGAGCATCCTGTCGAGGGCGGACGCCTGCGCGAGGGAGCGGGGAAAGCCATCCAGAATAAAGCCCTTGGCGCAATCGGGCTGATCGATGCGCTCGGAAATGATCTTGATGACAACGTCGTCGGAGACGAGTTCACCGCGATCCATGACGGCCTTGAGCTCGGATCCCAGATGCGAGCCGGATTTGACAGCGGCACGCAGCATGTCGCCGGTGGACAGCTGCACAAGGCCCCGCTTGCCTTCGATCTCCTTGGCTTGAGTGCCTTTGCCCGCCCCCGGCGGACCCAGCAGGATCAACTTCATCGCCGGCCCCGCGTGGCGCCTCTGAGTTTCGCCTTCTTGATCAGCCCTTCGTACTGATGGGCGAGGAGATGGCTCTGCACTTGCGCAACCGTATCCATGGTGACGCTGACGGCAATCAGCAGCGATGTTCCGCCGAAATAGAATGGCACCGCCGCGTAGGAAATCAACATCTCAGGCAGCACGCATACGACCGCAAGATAGAGTGCGCCGACCACCGTGATGCGGGTGAGCACGTAGTCGATGTACTCCGCCGTTTTGGCGCCCGGCCGAATACCCGGCAGGAAGCCGCCGAACTTGCGCAGATTGTCAGCGGTATCGGCCGCGTTGAACACCACGGCCGTGTAGAAGAATGCGAAGAAAACGATCAAGGCGACGTAGATCAGGATGTGCAGCGGCTGTCCGCGCCCCAGAGACGCGACAATGGCATTCAGCCACTCCGGGCCCTGCCCCTGCATGAACTGGGCGGCCGTAATCGGCAACAGCAGGAGGGATGAGGCGAAGATCGGCGGGATGACCCCCGACGAATTGAGTTTCAGAGGCAAATGCGAGGCTTCGCCCTGAAACATCCGGTTGCCGACTTGTCGTTTGGGATATTGGATCAGCAGCCGTCGCTGCGCCCGTTCCATGAAGACGATGGCCGCAACAACGATCAGCATCAGGGCCAGCAAGGCCAGCAGCAGGAACGTGCTCATGGCACCCGTCCGCGCCAGCTCGAACAGGCCGACGATGGCGCTGGGCAGGCCGGCAACGATGCCTGCAAAGATGATGAGGGAGATACCGTTGCCCACACCGCGTGCCGTGATCTGCTCGCCGAGCCACATCAGGAACATGGTCCCGCCGACGAGCGTGATGACGGTCGAGATGCGGAAGAACCAGCCCGGTTCGATGACGACGCTGCCGATGGAGGCGCGTGATCCCTCCAGCCCGATGGCGATACCGTAGGCCTGGAAGGTGGCCAGCGCCACGGTCAGGTACCGGGTGTACTGGTTGATCTGCTTGCGGCCCTGCTCGCCTTCCTTCTTCAGCGCTTCGAGCGTCGGCGACACCGAGGACATCAGCTGCATGATGATCGACGCAGAGATGTAGGGCATGATGTTCAGGGCAAAAATCGCCATGCGCTCGATGGCGCCGCCGGCGAACAGGTTCACCATCCCCAAGATGCCGCCGGCGTTCTGCTTGAACGTCTCGGCGAACGCGGCTGGGTTGATGCCCGGAATCGGGATGAACGTGCCGAAGCGATAGACGAGCAGCGCAATGAGCGTGAACCAAAGCCGCTTCTTCAGATCCTCGGCCTTGGCAAAAGCCCCGAAGTTCAGATTTGAAGCGAGCTGTTCGGCGGCTGAGACCATTGGGTCGAGGCTCCCGGAGATCCGGGCCTCGTCTCGGCGGCTACCGCTGCGAGAGGCCCGGCATCAACAATTCAGTAGAACATGGCGGGTCGAGGGGTCTGATGCAACTGCGTCCTCGAGATCGGCTGACGGCCCCATCGCGCTCGGCACGCGGCAAAATTGCCTCGCCGGCCCGCCTGGCACCTGCTGCGTCATTCTTCCGCGGCAGCCGCTTTCCTGGGGGCGGACTTGGCTTTCTTGGCCGCCGTCTTCGCCCGCTTGGCCTCGTCGGCCGGCAGGATTTTCTTTTCAATCAGCTTGATCGTGCCGCCGGCCTTCTCGATCGCCGCCCTGGCCGAGGCCGTGGCGTGATCGGCGGTCAGCGCCAGCTTCGCCTTGAGCTCGCCGCCGCCGAGAATTCGAACACCGTCCAGCTTGCGCCGGACAAGACCGGCAGACCGCAGCGCCGCCACATCCACAGGCTTCGTGCCATCGAGACGGCCCGTATCGATCGCCGCCTGCAAGGTCTCGACGCTCACCTCGTTGAACTTGCGCCGGTCGCGCGACCGGAAGCCACGCTTGGGCAAGCGCCGATGCAAAGGCATCTGGCCGCCTTCGAAGCCGCCGATGGCCACGCCGGCGCGCGCCGTCTGGCCCTTGCCGCCGCGACCGCCTGTCTTTCCCATACCCGAGCCGATGCCGCGGCCGATGCGAACGCGAACCTTGCGCGCACCTGGGACATCCTTGATTTCATTCAGTCGCATGGACCGTTTTCTCCGTCAGGCCTTGTCTTCGACGACACGCACAAGGTGCGAAATCGAAGCGATCATGCCCCGCACCTCTGGCGTATCCTTCAGAGTACGCCGGCGATTCATCTTGTTCAGCCCGAGCCCGATCAGCGTCCGCTGCTGGCTGTCGGGCTTGCGGCTGGGGCTCGCAATTTGCTGCACCGTAACCGTGCCGGCCGCCTTCTTGTCTGCCATGTCACATCACCTCGAAATGCCGCCGCCGGTAGAACCCGGCAGCAGCGAAAATCACGCCGATTCCTGAGCCGCCTCGGCAGCATCCGCGGCGTCGCTGACGGCATCGCGCCTGCGCGCAACGATCTCGCTGACCTTCTTGCCCCGGCGCGAGGCGACCCCGCGCGGATTCTCCTGCGCCTTGAGCGCGTCGAACGTTGCCCGCACCATGTTGTAGGGATTGGTGCTGCCGAGAGACTTGGCGACCACGTCGCGCACGCCGAGCATCTCGAATACCGCACGCATCGGACCGCCCGCAATGATGCCGGTTCCCGGAGGCGCGGACCGCAGGACAACCTTGCCCGCGCCGTGCCGTCCCTGGCTGTCGTGATGCAGTGTACGCTTGTCGCGCATCGGCACACGCAGCAGGGCGCGGCGCGCAGCCTCGGTCGCCTTGCGAATGGCTTCCGGCACCTCGCGGGCCTTGCCGTGCCCAAAGCCGACCTGGCCCTGCTGGTCGCCGACGACAACGAGTGCCGCAAAGCCGAAACGCTTGCCGCCCTTCACGACCTTGGCGACACGATTGATATGCACGAGCTTGTCGGCATACTCGCTCTTGCGGTCGTCGCCGCCGCGGTCCCGATCTCTCTGGGGATTACGTGCCACCTGGAACGTCCTTTCTAGAAGCTCAACCCGCCCTCGCGGGCCGCATCTGCGAGCGCTTTGATACGCCCGTGAAACATGTAGCCGCCGCGGTCGAACACGACCTCTTTGACGCCGGCCTTGACGGCCCGCTCGGCGAGCAGCTTGCCGACGTTGGCCGCCGCGGCCTTGTCGGCACCCGACTTGAGCTGCGTCTTCAGCTCCTTCTCGAGGCTGGACGCCGAGACCACGGTCCGCCCTGCGGCATCGTCGATCACCTGGGCATAGATATGCTTCGACGACCGATGCACCGACAGCCTTGGCCGGCCGGCGGAGTTCTTGCGAAGCGAGCGGCGGACGCGCATGCGGCGCCGCTGAAATTGTGTGTCGTGCGCGCTCATAGCTGCTGCCTCACTACTTCTTCTTGCCTTCTTTACGCAGAATGTATTCGCCCTGGTAGCGCACACCCTTGCCCTGATAGGGCTCCGGCGGCCTGTAGCCACGCAATTCCGCAGCCACCTGACCGACTTTCTGCTTGTCGATGCCCGAAATCAGGATCTGATCCTGGCGTGCGCCCGCGAGCTTGACCTCGATGTCCGACGGCACCTTGTAGTTGATCTCGTGGCTGAACCCGAGCTGCAGGGTCAGGTCCTTGCCTTTGAGCTGGGCACGAAAACCGACGCCGTGAATCTCGAGCGTCTTGGCATAGCCGGTCACGACGCCCTTGATCTGGTTGTCGATCAGCGTGCGGGACATGCCCCACATGCTGCGCGCCTTCTTGGTCTCGTCGCGCGGCTCAACCGAAATTCCGTCGTTGTCTTTCGACACCTTGATCTCTTCAGGCAGCGTCAGGGACAACTCGCCCTTTGGCCCCTTGATCTTGACCAACTGCCCTTCCACCGCGGCCTGAACGTTGGCCGGGACCGGGACTGGTCGTTTTCCGATGCGCGACATGGCGCTAATTCCTCTTCACAATGGGGCGAACGCCGGCGAGGCCTCGACCTAGAATACGTCGCACAGGATCTCGCCGCCGACCTTCTCTTCTCTCGCGCGCGTGTCCGACATGACGCCTTTCGGCGTCGACAGGATCGCCACGCCGAGGCCATTGGCGACGGTCGGCAGATCCTTCAACTGGGAATAGACCCGGCGGCCAGGCTTGGATATCCGCTTGATCTGGCGGATGGCCGGCTGGCCGTTCGAATACTTGAGCTCGATCTCGAGCTCGCTCAAACCGTTCTTGTGATCGACGCGCGCGTAGCCGCGGATATAGCCTTCTTCGGCCAGGACGTCGAGGACGTGGGCGCGCAGGTTGGACGCCGGCGTCACCACTTTCGGACGCCGCCGCATCTGCGCATTGCGAATGCGTGTCAGCATATCGCCCAGCGGATCGTTGATTGCCATCGAATGTCCTCCTACCAGCTCGACTTGACCATGCCCGGGATCAATCCCTGGCTGGCGAGCTCGCGGAGCTGATTGCGGCAAAGTTTGAGCTTGCGGTAGTAGCCGCGGGCGCGGCCGGTCAACTCGCAGCGGTTGCGGATGCGCGTGGCCGACGAATTGCGCGGCAATTCAGCCAGCTTCAGCCGCGCGGCGAAGCGATCCTCCGGCCGTTTCGTCTGATCTTTGGCAAGGGCCTTGAGTGCCTTGCGCTTGGCGCTGTACTGCGCCACCAGCCTCTTGCGCCGGTTATTCTTCTCAACGGAACTTGTCTTTGCCATCTGGTGTCTCCCAAGACCCACTTATCGGGTGTTACCGAGGTTGGGCCCTAGCTGCGGAAAGGAAAGTTGAAGCCGCGCAGAAGCTCGCGCGCCTCGTCGTCATTGCCAGCCGTCGTGCATACGATCACATCCATGCCCCAGATCTGATCGACTTTGTCGTAGTCGATCTCCGGGAAAACAATGTGCTCCTTGAGTCCCAGCGCGTAGTTGCCGCGGCCATCGAAGCTCTTGGGATTGAGGCCGCGAAAATCCTTCACGCGCGGCAGGGCGATCGTCACGAGACGATCGAGGAACTCGTACATGCGGTCGCCGCGCAGCGTCACCTTGGCGCCGATCGCCATGTTCTCACGCACCTTGTAGGTGGCGATGGACTTGCGCGCGCGTGTGATCACCGGCCGCTGACCGGCAATCAGCGCCAGATCGGCGGCGGCGTTGTCGACCTTCTTGCGGTCGTTCACGGCTTCGCCCACGCCCATGTTGAGCACGATCTTGTCGATGCGTGGCACCTGCATCGGATTCTTGTAGCCGAACTTCTCGGTCAGCTCGGACTTCACCTTTGCGTACTGCAGCTTCATACGCGGGGCGTAGTCCTTCGGCCGCGGCGTGCGCGGAGCAGCCGCCGCCTTTTCGGCCGGCTTGCCGCCGGCCTTGGCTTTGCCCTTCGCCTGAGCGCCAGCCTTGTCAGGCTTGCCGCCGCCTTGCGCGGGCTTGCCTGCTGCTGCCTTGCCGCCCTTTTTCTTGTCGTCGTCGGCCATGGTCACTTCCTATCCGGGATGACTTCGCCGGAGCGCTTCGCAAAGCGCACCTTCTTGCCATCGGCCAGCAGCTTGAAGCCGACACGCGTCGGCTTGCCGTCCTTGGGGTCTTCCAGCGCGAGATTGGACAGATTGATGCCGGCTTCCTTGGAGATGATGCCGGCTTCCTGGCTCGCGCTCTGCTTCTGATGCCGCCGCACCATGTTGACGCCGCGAACCAGCGCTCGGCTGTCCTTCGGCATCACGCGGACGACTTCGCCGCGTTTGCCTTTGTCGCGGCCGGTCAGCACGATCACCTGATCGCCCTTCTTGATCTTGAAGGAGGCCATCACAGCACCTCCGGCGCCAGGCTGACGATCTTCATGTGGTTGCGGGCGCGCAGTTCGCGCGTGACCGGTCCGAAGATGCGCGTGCCCACGGGCTCGCCCTGCGGATTGATCAGGACGGCGGCGTTGCGATCGAACCGGATGAGCGAGCCGTCGGGCCGGCGCACACCCTTGGCGGTGCGCACGACAACGGCCTTCATGACCTGGCCCTTCTTCACGCGGCCGCGCGGGATCGCCTCCTGCACGGCGACCACGATGGTATCGCCGATGGTGGCATACTTGCGCTTGGAGCCGCCCAGCACCTTGATGCACTGAACGCGACGCGCGCCGGAGTTGTCGGCGACGTCCAGGTTTGATTCCATCTGGATCATGTGACGATCCCTTGTTCCATTTGCCCGGGACTGTCGCCCGATTCATTCCGCTCACACCACCCGTTCGCGTAGGGCGAACTAGGCGATGTTCTTCGTAACCAGCCAGCGCTTGTTCTTCGAGATCGGCCGGCACTCCTCGATCCAAACCTTGTCGCCCACCTTGTGCACGTTGGTCTCATCATGGGCGTGATACTTCTTGGACCGGCGAACCGTCTTCTTGAACAGCGGATGCGTGAACCGGCGCTCGACCTCGACCACGATGGTCTTGTCGTTCTTGTCGGACACCACCACGCCTTGCAAAACGCGCTTCGGCATTTGTTACCCTCTCGCCTTCAGCGGCTCGCTACGGCCGCACTGCCCCGCTTTTGGCGGGCTATTGTCATGACACGCGCGATGTCGCGCCGGACCACGCGCACGCGCGCGGTGTTCTCGAGCTGACCCGACGCCGCCTGGAAGCGCAGATTGAACTGCTCCTTCTTGAGCTTGATCAGCTCGTCATCGAGCTGGTCCGGCGTCATATCCTTGAACTTCTCTACGGCTGACATGACCGTCCTCTCAACTCTCTCGCCCGTTTCACAGCAGTCGCGTGACGATGCGCGTCTTGATCGGAAGCTTTGCTGCTCCGAGCAAGAGGGCCTCGCGCGCCACCTGATCCGTGACACCGTCGATCTCGAACATGATGCGGCCCGGCTTGACGCGGGCGGCCCACAGCTCAGGACTGCCCTTGCCGGAGCCCATTCGAACTTCGGCCGGCTTCTTGGTAATCGGCACATCCGGGAAGATCCGAATCCACACCCGGCCGGCACGCTTCATGTGGCGTGTGATGGCCCGTCGTGCAGCTTCGATCTGGCGCGCAGTGAGCCGCTCCGGCGCCACGGCCTTGAGGCCGTGCGAGCCGAAGTTCAGCAAGGTGCCACCCTTGGCCTGGCCATGGATGCGCCCCTTGAAGGCCTTGCGGAATTTACTCCGTTTGGGTTGCAACATGATCCTATCCTCAAATCCTATCCGCGCTCTGGACGATCGCCATCGCGCCGGCGGCCGCCACCGCCGCTCTCTTGCGCTTCCATGGCGCGCCGTTCCGCCGCCATCGGATCGTGCTCCAGGATCTCGCCTTTGAAGATCCAGACCTTGACGCCGATGATGCCGTACGCGGTGCGCGCCACGCCGTAGCCAAAATCAATGTCTGCGCGCAGGGTGTGCAGCGGCACGCGACCTTCGCGGTACCACTCCATGCGTGCGATCTCCGCGCCGCCAAGGCGCCCGGACACGTTGATGCGGATGCCGAGAGCGCCGAGCCTGAGGGCCGACTGCACCGAGCGCTTCATGGCGCGGCGGAAGGCAACACGCCGTTCCAGCTGCTGCGCAATCGTCTCGGCCACCAGCACCGCGTCAATTTCGGGCTTTCGCACTTCCACGATGTTGAGGTGTACCTCCGACGACGTCAGCCGGGCGAGTTGTCCACGGAGTTTCTCGATGTCCGCACCCTTCTTGCCGATCAGGATGCCGGGGCGGGCGCTGTGCACCGTCACGCGGCACTTCTTGTGCGGGCGCTCGATGACGACCTTGGAAATGCCGGCCTGACGCTGCATTTCCAGGATGTGATCGCGGATCGCGATATCCTCGTGCAGCAGCCTGCCGTATTCGCTGCGGCCCGCAAACCAGCGACTGTTCCACGTGCGGTTGATGCCGACGCGCAGGCCGACGGGGTTGACTTTGTGACCCATCACCCTTGCTCCTTTGCGGACGCCGGCTCGGCTGCCTTGGCGGCAACCTCGCGCACGACGACGGTGATCTGTGAGAACGGCTTCACGATCGCGCCCGAGCGCCCGCGGCCGCGGGCGTGAAAGCGCTTCATAATGAGGTTTTTGCCCACCCACGCCTCCGCCACGATCAGATCGTTGACGTCCAGGCCGTGATTGTTCTCCGCGTTCGCGACCGCGCTCATGACGCACTTGCGCACGTCGCCGGCGATGCGCTTGCGCGAGAATTCGAGTTCGGCAATCGCCTTGTCGACCTTCTTGCCGCGGATCATTGCGGCCACGAGGTTCAATTTCTGCGGAGAGATCCGCAGATTCCTCGTCACTGCCTTGGCCTCGCTCTCGGCGAGACTGCGTTCTCGCTTGGCCTTGCCCATCCTACTTCCTCACCGCTTTGCGGTCGCCGCTATGGCCATGAAACGTCCGCGTCGGCGAGAACTCGCCGAACTTGTGGCCGACCATGTCTTCATTCACGGACACCGGAATGTGCTTTTGACCGTTGTGGACACCGAACGTCAGCCCGACGAACTGGGGCAGAATGGTCGAGCGCCGCGACCAAATCCTGATGATCTCGTTACGGCCCGACGCACGCACCTTCTCCGCCTTCTTGAGAAGATAGCCGTCGACGAACGGACCTTTCCAAACCGAACGTGTCACTTGGAGCTCCTATCCGTTCCTTACTTCTTCGCCTGCCGCGGGCGGACGATATACTTGTCCGTCGCCTTGTTCTTACGTGTCTTGTAGCCCTTAGTCGGCTTGCCCCAGGGTGTCGCCCAGTGCTTGCCGCCCTTGGTGCGGCCGCCATTCGGATGGTCGACCGGGTTCATCGCCGTCGAGCGCACGGTCGGGCGCTTGCCCTGCCAGCGCGTACGGCCGGCCTTGCCGATGGAAATGTTGGCATGGTCGGGATTGGACACCGCGCCGACCGTCGCCATGCACTCCTGGCGCACGCGGCGCGTCTCGCCCGAATTCAGCTTCAGAACCGCCCAGCCCCCGTCGCGGCCGACGAGCTGCACATAAGCACCCGCAGAGCGCGCAATCTGTCCGCCGCGGCCCTGCCTCAGCTCGACGTTGTGCACGATGGTGCCGATCGGCATGGACGCCAGCGGCATCGCATTGCCGGGCTTCACGTCTACCTTTTCGCCCGAGACGACGGCATCGCCGACGGCCAGGCGCTGTGGCGCGAGGATGTAGGCAAATGCACCATCGTCATACCGGATGAGCGCAAGAAACGCTGTCCGATTGGGATCGTACTCGAGCCGCTCGACCCGGCCCGTGACGTCGAACTTGCGCCGCCGGAAGTCCACCAGCCGGTAGGCCTGCTTATGGCCGCCGCCGATGTGGCGCATCGTGATGCGGCCGTGATGGTTGCGGCCGCCGCTGCGCGACTTGCCCTCGACCAGCATCTTGACCGGCGCGCCCTTCCACAGGTGGCTCTTGTCGACCAGCACGAGCTGGCGCAGGCCGGGAGAGGTCGGACGGAATGTTTTCAGTGCCATCTTCGACTCCTAGAGACCTGTCGTGACGTCGATGGAGTGGCCTTCCTCGAGTGTCACGATGGCCCTCTTGGTATCGCGCTGGATCGACTGGATCCCACGAAATGCCTTCTTCTTGCCCTTGCGCACGAGCGTGTTGACCGCGCGCACCTTGACGTTGAAAAGCTTTTCAACGGCCGCCTTGATTTCCACCTTGGACGCTTTGTTGGCGACCTTGAAAATCACCTGGTTGGCCTCCGAGGCCAGCGTCGCCTTCTCGGTAATCACAGGTGACTTGATGACGTCGTAAGCGGTCATTTTCATTTGAATCGCGCCTCCAGGGCCTCGACGGCGGCCTTCGTCAGCACGAGCTTCCTGCGCCGCAGGATGTCGTAGACGTTGATGCCCTGCACCGGCAGCACGTCGATATTGGGGATGTTGCGCGCAGCCATCGTGAAGCTGGGCTCGAGCTCGGCACCGTCGATGAACAGTGCATTGGTCAGGCCGAGCTTCTCGAACTGCTGCCGCAGCGCCTTGGTCTTGCCGTCAGCGGACACGGCCTTGTCGAGCACAATCAGTTCGCCGGCCTTGGCTTTCGCTGAAAGAGCGTGGCGGAGCGCCAGTCCCCGCACCTTCTTGGGAAGACCGATCTCGTGGCTCCTCGGCTTGGGGCCGAACGCCTTGCCGCCGCCACGAAACTGCGGCGCCGACTTGTCGCCGTGCCGGGCGCCGCCGGTGCCCTTCTGCTTGTACATCTTCTTGCCGGTGACCGAGACTTCAGAGCGATCCTGCGCGTGATGCGTTCCGGCCATGCGCTTCAGCGTCTGCCAACGCACCATGCGCTGCAGCAGGTCCGCGCGCGGCTCCAGGTTGAAGATGGCATCGCTGAGCTCAACCGTGCCAGCGGATGCCGCATCGAGCGTCGTGACTTGGGTCTGCATCACGCCTGCTCCTTCTGGGTCTCGGCTGCACCGGCCGCTCTGGCGCGGAATGCACCGGGCTTGGGCGCATCTTTCGGCAGGTCCTTCTTGACCGCGTCGCGCACCAGAACCCAGCCGCCCTTGGCACCGGGCACCGCCCCGCGCACCAGCACGAGGCCGCGATCGGGATCCGTCTGCACAACCTCGAGGTTGAGCGTCGTAACACGCTCATCGCCCATATGGCCGGCCATCTTCTTGCCCTTGAACACCTTGCCCGGATCCTGGCGCTGGCCGGTGGAGCCGTGGGCGCGGTGCGTCACGGACACGCCGTGGGTGGCGCGCATGCCGCCGAAATTCCAGCGCTTCATGGCGCCCTGGAAACCCTTGCCCTTGTTGGTGCCGGTCACGTCGACAAGCTGCCCCTTCACGAAGTGATCGGCCGTGATGGTGGCGCCAACCTCGATGAGGTTGTCGGCGGACACACGAAACTCGACCACCTTGCGCTTGGGCTCCATCTGGACGCGCGCGAAACCTTCCCGCGCGGCTTTGGACAGGCGGTTCGGCTTGCGCTTGCCCGCCCCCAGCTGCACCGCGGTGTAGCCGTTCTTGTCATTCGTGAGATGCGCCATGACCTGAACATTGTCGAGCTTCAGAACCGTCACGGGAATATGCTCTCCCGCCTCGGTGAAGACCCGGGTCATGCCGACCTTCTGTGCAATTACTCCGGAACGCATCGGTTGCATTCCCCTCCTGATGAGGTGGCGCCGCGCGACGTGCGCGACACTCTCCCTCGCGAAACCTAGAGCTTGATCTCGACGTCGACGCCGGCGGCCAGATCGAGCTTCATCAACGCATCGACCGTCTGTGGCGTGGGATCCACGATGTCCAGCAGACGCTTGTGCGTGCGCATCTCGAACTGTTCGCGGCTCTTCTTGTCGATGTGTGGCGAACGGTTCACAGTAAACTTCTCGATGCGCGTCGGCAGCGGAATGGGTCCGCGCACTTCGGCGCCCGTGCGTTTCGCCGTGTTCACGATCTCACGCGTCGACGCATCCAGGATGCGGTGATCGAACGCCTTGAGCCGGATGCGAATATTCTGGCCGTTCATGTTTCAACTCTCAAAACGGAAAAGCGCCCGTTCGGTTGGGCGCCTTTGTCCATTTCCCTCTCTATTCGATGATTTTGGTGACGACGCCGGCACCGACGGTGCGGCCGCCCTCGCGGATGGCAAAACGCACCTTCTCCTCCATCGCAATCGGCTGGATCAGGTCCACCGTGAACTCCGCATTGTCCCCCGGCATCACCATCTCAGTCCCCTGCTTCAGGGTCACGATCCCCGTCACGTCCGTCGTGCGGAAGTAGAACTGAGGACGGTAGTTGTTGAAGAACGGCGTGTGTCGCCCGCCCTCCTCCTTCGTCAGGATGTAGGCCTCGGCCATGATCTTCTTGTGCGGCTTCACAGAGCCGGGCTTGGCCAGCACCTGGCCCCGCTCAACAGCTTCCTTGTCGATGCCGCGCAGCAGGCAGCCCACGTTGTCGCCGGCCTCGCCCGCATCCAGAAGCTTGCGGAACATCTCGACGCCCGTCACGACCGTCTTCTGCGTGTCCTTCAGGCCGACGATCTCGGCCTCCTCGCCCACCTTGATCACGCCGCGCTCGATCCGGCCCGTCACCACCGTGCCACGCCCCGAGATCGAGAACACGTCCTCGATCGGCATCAGGAACGGCTTGTCCTTGGCCCGCTCGGGCAGAGGAATGTAGCTGTCCAGGGCCTCGTACAACTGCAGGATCGCCTCGTCCGCCAGCGGGCCCTTCTCGCCCTTCAGCGCCAGCAGGGCCGCACCGCGGATCACCGGCACGTCGTCGCCCGGGAACTGGTACTGCTTCAGAAGCTCGCGCACCTCAAGCTCAACCAGGTCCAGCAGCTCCTGGTCGTCCACCACGTCGCACTTGTTCAGGAACACCACGATGTAGGGAACGCCGACCTGGCGTGCCAACAGAATGTGCTCGCGCGTCTGCGGCATCGGGCCGTCAACCGCCGACACCACCAGGATGGCGCCGTCCATCTGCGCCGCGCCCGTGATCATGTTCTTCACGTAGTCGGCATGCCCCGGGCAGTCCACGTGCGCGTAGTGCCGCTTGTCCGTGGAATACTCCACGTGGCTCGTCGCGATCGTCAGGATCTTCGTGGGGTCACGACGCCCCTGGCTCTCCGACGCCTTCGCCACCTGGTCGTAGGACACCGCATCCTTGGTCCAGCCCTTGTCCGCCGACACCTTCGTCAACGCCGCCGTCAACGTCGTCTTGCCATGATCGACATGGCCAA
>JBKKCB010000192.1:0-2997 GCA_046713545.1 Hyphomicrobiaceae bacterium
CGGCATCGTCGGCATCAACGAAGGCATCATCTCGTCGGAGGTCGTGCCGTTCGGCGGCGTGAAGGAATCCGGCCTCGGCCGTGAAGGCTCACAGCACGGCGTCGAGGAATTCCTCGAGATCAAGTACATGCTGATGGGCGGCATTGAAACGTCCAGGCGTGGCGTCCGTCACCCGATCTCCGGATCGGGTGATGTCGCGCCCTGACCCAGCAATCCCGGAGACCGCGCCGCATGAGCGCTGATGACTTCAAGCGGCAGGCGGCCGCGAAGGCGCTGGAGTTCGTCGAGCCCGGCATGAAGCTCGGGCTCGGCACGGGATCGACGGCGAAGCACTTCGTCGACCTGCTGGGTGCGCGGGTGAAAGCCGGGCTGAAAGTGCTGTGCGTGCCGACATCGGAGGCGACGCGCTTGCAGGCGGCGGCGCTGGGCATCCCGCTGACGACCCTCGACGAGGTGCTGGAGCTGGATCTCACGGTCGACGGCGCCGATGAGTTCGACAGCGAGCTGCGGCTCATCAAGGGCGGCGGCGGTGCGCTGCTGCGCGAGAAGATCGTGGCGGCGGCCTCCGACCGCATGATCGTCATTGCCGATGCTTCCAAGCGCGTGCGCACGCTCGGGGCCTTTCCCCTGCCGGTCGAAGTGGTGCGCTTCGGTGCCAAGGCAACACTCGCCCAGATTCAGGCGCTGGCGGGCGACGTCGGGTGCGAAGGCGAAATCCGCTTGCGCCTCAAGGCTGACGGGGAGCCGTTCCTGACGGACGGCGGCAACTACATCTACGATTGTGCGTTCGGGCGGATCGAAGAGCCCGAGCTTCTTGACGAGGCTTTGAAGATCGCGCCCGGTGTCGTGGAGCATGGCCTTTTCCTGGGGCTGGCGGACCTCGCCATCATCGGATCGCCGGCCGGCGTCGAGATGCTCGAGGTTGGGGACAACGCTGACGATCAGGTTTAACCAGCCCTTAGCTAGATTTCCGCTTCGGGAACCAGAGACCTGCCCCTCAGTGGCCCCGGCTGGCCGAGAGTCGCGATGCCGTTGGATTTCTGGCATCCTGCCCGACGTTCGCTGCCAATGATGCAGGGGTCCAGCATGATCGAGGTTCCAATGAACATCCGTGCACTATTGCTCGGCGCCGTGCTGGCCCTTGGTCTCAGCGGCCCGGTACGCGCTCAGGACGCCCAGCAGCAACAGCGGCTGGCCGCGGCACAGGAGCTGATGGTGGCGGCCGGTTCGGCCAAGCAATTCGACCAGTTCATGCCGCTCATGGGGGCCAACATGACCAAGGCCTTCGTCTCGCTGGCGCCGCATGCCGAAAAGCAGATCCAGGAAGTCATGGGCCAGCTGCTGGACCGGTTTTCGCAGCGCAAGAACGAACTCATCGACCAGATCGCAAGCCTCTACGCGGAAAAACTGACGCTCGAGGAAATTCAGGAGCTGACGCGCTTTTATTCGACCGGCGTTGGCGCCAAGTTCATTGCGATGCTGCCCGAGCTGATGCAGCGCTCGATGCTGCTGGGTCAGCGCTGGGGCGAAGCGATCGGACGCGAGATCGAAGCCGAGGCGCGCCAAGAGCTCAAGAAGCGCGGCATCAATATCTGAGCGCGAGGAACGGCCTGCATGACAGCTTACGATTATGACCTCTTCGTCATCGGTGGAGGTTCGGGTGGC
The DNA here is from genome assembly GCA_046713545.1 of Hyphomicrobiaceae bacterium. GTDB lineage: Bacteria > Pseudomonadota > Alphaproteobacteria > Rhizobiales > Hyphomicrobiaceae > CADEFX01. The sequence continues at coordinate 1,666 of JBKKCB010000192.1, forward strand.
GTGCGGGCCGCGCGCATTGCCGCCGGCCACGGCGCGCGGGTCGCGCTGGCCGAGGAATATCGCTTGGGCGGAACGTGCGTTATTCGCGGCTGCATTCCCAAGAAGCTGCTCGTCTACGCCAGCCGGTTTCACGACGAGTTCGAGGATGCGGCCGGCTTCGGCTGGAGCCTGGGAGAACACACGTTCGACTGGCCAACGCTGATCGCCAACAAGGATCGGGAGATCGCGCGGCTGGAAGGCATCTATCGCAACGTGCTGAGCCGGCCAGGTGTCGAGATCTTCGATACGCGCGCTGTGCTGAAGGGGCCGCATCAGGTCCATCTGGCGAAGCCGGACCGCACGGTCACGGCCCGCATCATCCTGATCGCCACCGGCGGCTGGCCGGTCGTGGACAGCAAGCTGCCGGGCGCCGAGCACCTGATCACGTCCAACGAGGCATTTCATCTGCCGCAATTGCCCAAGCGCATTGCGATTGTCGGGGGCGGCTATATCGCCGTCGAGTTTGCCGGCATCTTCGCAGGGTTGGGCGTGGAAACAACGCTGGTGTATCGCGGCGAGAAGATCCTGCGCGGCTTCGACGAGGATCTGCGCGACGACCTGACCCGCGAATACCGGCAGCGCGGCATCCGCATCGTCACCGGCAAGGTCATCACCAAAGTCGAGAAGACGGATCGCGGCCTGATCGGGACGTACAACGACGGCGAAACCATTGTGGCCGATCACATCATGCTGGCGACGGGACGCGCGCCCAATACGGCGGGCATCGGCCTCGAGACGGCCGGCGTCGCGCTCGGCAAGCGCGGGGAGATCAAGGTCGACGCATCCTCGCGGACCAGCGTGGCCAGCATTTATGCCGTCGGCGATGTCACCGATCGCGTGAACCTGACGCCTGTCGCGATTCGCGAAGGCCATGCTTTCGCCGACAGCCTGTTCGGCAAGAAAACGTGGGATGTGGATCACGACATGATCCCCACGGCGGTGTTTTCGACCCCCGAGATCGGCACGGTCGGCCTCGCCGAGCATGACGCCGCGAAGCGGTACGGGGCGCTGGACCTCTACAAGGCGCGCTTCATTCCCCTGAAGGGCACGCTCTCGGGCCGCAAGGAGCGGACGCTGCTGAAGCTGGTGGTCGATGCGGCGTCGCAGAAGGTGGTCGGGTGCCATGTGCTTGGCCCGGACGCGGCCGAGATCGTGCAGATGGCGGCCATCGCCATGCGCATGGGCGCGACCAAGGCCGACTTCGATGCCACCATGGCGCTGCATCCCAGCATGGCTGAAGAACTGGTGACCATGCGCGAGAAGTGGGTTCCTCCGGCGGCGGCCGCGCAATAG
>JBKKCB010000193.1:0-19414 GCA_046713545.1 Hyphomicrobiaceae bacterium
TCGCGCCGCGCGGTTACGCTCCGCTTGGTGGCGCCCTGCCGGAACGTCAGGCCGGTGACGCGCCGTCCGTCCAGCGTCAGCCGGTCGACCATGGCGTGCGTTTCGACCACGAGGTTTGTGCGGGCGCGCACGGGGCGCAGAAACGCCTTGGTCGTGTTCCAGCGGATGCCGGACTTCTGATTGACGTGGAAATAGCCGCAGCCTTCGTTGTTGCCGCGGTTGAAATCATTGATTTTGGGTATGCCTGCCTGCTCCGCGGCGTCGCGAAAGGCGTCGAGAATGTCCCACTGGATGCGCGCCATCTCGATGCGCCATTCGCCGCCGCGTTCGTGGAGACCGTCGAAGTGCGAAGGATCGAGCGCACGCTGGTCCTCATGCTTCTTGAAGTAGGGCAGCACGTCGTCCCAAGCCCAGCCCGGGCAGCCCATCTGCCGCCACAGATCGTAGTCGCGCGACTGACCCCGCATATAGATCATGCCGTTGATGGACGAGCAGCCGCCAAGCACCCGGCCGCGCGGATAGTTGAGGCTGCGACCGTTGAGGCCGGACTCCTCGGCGGTCTTGAAGCCCCAGTCCGCGCGGGGGTTGCCCATGAGATAGAGATAGCCGACGGGAATGTGGATCCAGTGGTAGTTGTCCTTGCCGCCGGCCTCGAGCAGCAGCACGCGCGCGTTGCGGTCGGCGGAGAGACGGTTGGCGAGCAGGCAACCGGCCGTACCGGCGCCGACAATGATGTAGTCGTAGGTGTCTTGATCGGATGCCATTCCCGCAGCCTGCCTCCCAATGATCTCCCCGGGGCGGGACACTATCGCAAAGCAAACGCAAACTGAATGATCAGACCGGGGCAGCCCGGCCGAGCGTGCGCCCGAGGAAGGCGATCTCGGCTTCACTCCATGGCGACGGGGTCGTGCGCAGGAGGCGAAAGCCGTTGCGCTCATAGAAGCGCACGTTGCGAGACGCCTTGCCGGTGACGACATGCACGCCGCCGATACCGCTGGCGGCGGCATGGGCGCAGAACGCATCGATCAGGCGGGCGCCGATGCCGCCACTACGCCAGCCGGGATCCAAATTGATGTGCAGGTGCGCCGGATAGGACCGCGAGAGATCGGCAAACGTGCCCACATAGTCCAGATCCGCAAATATGGGGTGTTTCGCAGGGTCCTCGAGACACCCCGCCAGATATCCGATGATGTGCCGGTCCGAGTTGCAGGCGACAAAAAAATCGAGAGGGCAATGATCGAGATACCAGCCGAGCCAGCGGTAACGGAAGGCGGCGCGCTCGGCATCGCCGGCAAAACGCTGAACATTGCTGCTGGCGAAAAAGATCGTGTCGATCTGGGAGATCCCGCCTCCTGCCGGCGAGGGTTGGCCAGCGATCGCCACATCCGCCAGCCGGTATATGCAGGCGCTGCCCGCGACAGGACCGCCGGGTTCTTGTGCGTCGGCCATGACTTGTTCTCATCAAAAACTGGCCCGCCGCTCGTGCATTTCGGCATTGGCGATCGGGAATTTCCAGTATAACGCGGTTGGGCGGGCGGTTGTCGCGTTCGCAACCGGGGGCGCCGATGGCGATCTACGACTGCTTCACGTTCTTCAACGAACTGGACATTCTCGAGCTGCGGCTCAAGGAACTCGACGGCGTCGTCGACTATTTCGTCATCGGCGAAGCCACACGCACCTTCAGCTACGATCCCAAGCCCTTGCACTTTGCCGAGAACCGCGAGCGCTTCAAGCGCTTCCTGCCCAAGATCATCCATGTGCCGATCGACGATCTCCCGGCCGAAGGCGATGCCTGGGATCGCGAGGCCTTCCAGCGCAACGCCACGGCGCGCGGGCTTGCCGGTGCCAAACCGGATGACGTGATCATGATCTCGGACGTGGACGAGATTCCGCACCCCGAGAATATCGCCTGCCTCACGCCGGCAGCCATGCAAGGGCGCATCTGGTTCATCGAGTGCGACTACTACACCTACAAGCTCAATCTCTCGATCCCCAACAAGTGGATCGGTTTGTGCGCGGTGCGCGCCATCCAGAAGAAGCACCTGCCGCCGCTGCAGGATCTTCGCGGGTTCCGGGCCCGGCAGAGCCGGCGGCTGCCCATGCCCGTCAATCAGGCGATCAACGTCGGTAAGAACGTGTTCCGCGTGGGCAGGCCGCTGGTGCATGTGCTCGTCGAGCATGGCGGCTGGCATTTCACGTTCATGAACACGCCCGAGAAGATACAGTACAAGATCGCGTCTTACGCCCACCAGGAGCGCAACACGCCCGAATTCAACAATCTTGCCAACATCCAGAAGCTGATTGCCGACGGGCGCAGCATTTGCGGCCGAAAGCTTCGGCAAGTGCCTCTCGACGCCATGCCAAGGACCGTGCGTGAGAACCCCGAGGCGTGGCAGCACATGCTCGCGCACGGCGCCACGAATGCGGATACCTCGGCCGATGCCGCGGAATAGCCCGCCCGCCTGGCACTTCCTCGTATCCCGCGCTTAGCCGTCGATGCCGATCGACGGGACACTCGCGCTTCTGGTGCTGGGCGCGCTGCTCGGCGGGTTCGTGTCGGGGCTGGCGGGGTTCGGCGGCGGCCCCGTCGTACTGGTCCTGTGGCTGCTCGTGATCGACCCGAAGGTCGCGGTACCTCTGCTGATGGTCTCCGCCGTGGCCCACCAGATGCTGACGATGCATCTTGTCTGGAAGGCCATCAGCGTTGAGCGCCTGCTGCCCATGGTTGTCGGGGGCCTGGCCGGAGTTCCAGTCGGCGCCGTGCTGCTCGGCGTTTTGAGCCCTGCATGGGTCCGCACGGTCGCCGGCGTCTTTCTCGTCGTCTATACGCTGACGCGGCTAACCTTCGTGCGCGACCTAACTCTGACAGTCGCAAGCCGCTGGGCTGATGCCGCTGCCGGAGCCGTCGGTGGCGTCATGAGTGGACTGGCGGGTCTTCCCGGACCGATTTCGACGCTCTGGTGCGGCCTGCGCGGCTGGAGCAAGAACGAGCAGCGCGGTCTTCCAGCCCTTCAATTTCCTGATGGTCCTGATCAGTATCGTCATCTTCGCCAGCAGTGGTCTGGTGACGCTCGACGTGCTGCGCTACGCGCTCTGGTGCGCCCCGGCTCTGGTCATCGGCGTGGCGCTCGGAACGCCGTTGTATCTACGGCTCAATGACCGGCAGTTTCAGAAGACGGTCCTTGTCTTGATGTTGTTGATGGGCGTGCTGCTGGTCGCGATCAATTTTCGCTGACGTGCTGGCAACTTAGCCGGGACCCTCAGGTATGCTTCCCATGCATAGCTGCGCCGCACAATGCAACGTTGCGTTGCAACGTGGCATGCCACATACCATGTAAGCTTCGAGGGCAGAAGATCCTCGCGAAGGAGATGAGCCATGAGCACGAAACATGCAGACAGCGCGCTGGAATTTCATGAGACGCACGGGAGCCTGATCGGCACCCTGTTCGGCCCGGTCCGTAGGGTATTTCAAGCTCTGGCCGAAGGAAAAGCCGCAGCAGATCACTACGAGTCGCTGGTCGCGCGCGGCATGGGGGCCGGAGAGGCTTCGCAGGTCGTGTTCCGCAAACATTTCGGGAAACGCTGAGCGCTCAAACCAGTCGCTCGACTGGAGCCCTGAGATTTTCAAATCGCGCCGCGGTTGACCGGCGCGATTTTTCTTTACAGCAAGGCCGGCGCGAACGGCCGGCCTTGTGAACATTCGGTCGCGGAACTCTTACCAGCCGCGGCAATCTCTCCAGCGCCGGTACCAGTAACGGCTGCCGGTCACCTTGTAGCGATGCCAATACCGACCGCAGCCGGATCGGTACCCGCCCGAGTAGGCGTGATAGCCGATGAAGGGCAGTGCTCCGTACAGGAATAGGTTCCGACCGCGATGGCGGCGATATCCGTAGTGACGGCCGCCGTAGTGACGGCCGCCATAGAAGCTGCGACCGGCAAACCCACGGCCTCGGCCGAAGCCGCGATGAATACCGTATCCTCGGCCGCCGCCAAAGCTGCGATGGCCACGGAAGCCGCCGCCGCCGCGCCGCCGCACATCCGTCACGCCGCTTGGAGCTTCAACGGCACCGACAAGACCTGTCGGCGCGGCGCGCACCGGCGCATTCGCACCGGAAAGCGCATAGATGCCACCGGCAACCATGCCGATAGCCAGTGCTCTCGTAAACATTGCGTCCTCCAGTTGGTTTCGCTCCCCAGCGTTTAATTCACATGGCGCTCGAAGACCAAGCCAACAAGGCCTTCGGAAACTGCGGGACCAGTGTTCCCGACAGTTTCCTCGCCGCGTCATTTTTCAGCCGCGTTCACGTCCGGATTTCCTCAGTAGACGCAGTCGCGGAACCGGCGCCACCAATAGCTGCTACCTGTCGAGATCGCACGGCGACGTAGCCAATCGCAGCTGGTGTCGTAAGCACCGTCGTAATAGCCGTAGCCCGGACCGAGATAGATGCGCACGCCACCGTCGCGCGAGTACCGCTGACGTCCGCGATAATCGCCGCGACCTTCGCGACGTCCGCCTGCCGACCGATCGCCGTCACCGCCGCCGCGCCGCGCGACGCCGCGATCGCCACCCTCGCGGCTACCGCCACGAGTTACAGATCCGCGTTCACCGCCGCCGCCGCCGCGATTGATCGAACCGCCACCGCTACCGCTGTCACCCGAACGCCGGCCGCCGCCCGCGCTGGAACCGCCACCTTCCCCGCCGCTGCGCCCGCTGGCACCACCACCGCCGCCACCGCCAGGTCCGCCACCGCCGCCACCGCCCTCACGTCCTCCTCCGCTGCCAATTCCCTGAATCTTAGTGATCAGGGAGTCTGCGGAAGGACTCGACGGAGCGCCAGGACCAGCGGCTTGCGCGGCCGACACGGCAACGCCAAGTAGTAGTGCTGCCGCCAAGGAGGCAGCACTCGAATAAGTCGTTTTCATTTCAGATCTCCGATCTGTATTTGTTGCGCCTGAAGCTGTTTTCCTGCGCTATGCAGGGCGAAACGTTGCAAACGCTCAGAAGTTGCATATCAAGCGCCAAGCGGGTCTTGGCATAACGGGGCCGGTCGGGCTTTATTCCCAATGCCAATAACGCTCGAGAAAAGAGCCGTCATGTCTGCTTCGCGCACCAGAGCTCAGCTCATCATCATCGATGTGCAGGAAAAACTTGCTCCTCACGTGGAGGGACAAGATTGCGTGATCGCCAACTGCGGCCGCCTCATCCGGTACGCGAAGCGGCTGGGTGTTCCCGTCACCGTGACGGAGCACTATCCTAAAGGCCTGGGATCGACGTGCGCCGAACTCGGTGCTGCAGCGGGACATGATGCGACGATCCTCGAGAAGATTGCATTTTCCTCGCTCAAAGATGAGGCCATCGCGTCCCGCTTGCGGCAGTTCAAAGCAGCCGGTCGCGATCAGATCACGGTCGCGGGCATGGAAGCGCATGTCTGCGTCTGCCAGACAGTTCTGGATCTGCTGCAGGACGGATTTCATACGTTCGTTGTGGCTGACGCAGTCGGATCGCGATCACCGGAAATCCGTCAGCTCGCCCTTGACCGCATGGCGCGAGCCGGCGCCGAGATCGTGTCCCACGAAATGATCGCCTTCGAATGGCTGGGGCGTGGCGATCTCCCGGAGTTCAAGGATCTCATCGGCGTGATAAAGTAGCATCGCGCGACAGACAGTGTTCGAGGAGACGCATCCATGCAGGACAAGGCGCCGGCACCCCGCAAGAGTACAGCGGCCTTCAATTGGGAGGACCCGTTCCTCCTCGACGACCAGCTGTCCGACGACGAAAAGATGATCCGCGATACGGCGCGCGCCTACGCCCAGGACAAGCTGCTGCCGCGTGTCATCGATGCATATCTCGAAGAGAAGACGGACCGCGCCATCTTCACCGAAATGGGGGCGCTCGGCCTGCTCGGCGTGACCATTCCCGAGGCGTACGGCTGCGCCGGCGCCAACTACGTGTCCTACGGGCTTGTCGCGCGTGAGATCGAGCGCGTCGACAGTGGCTATCGCTCGATGAATAGCGTGCAATCCTCGCTCGTGATGTATCCGATCAATGCGTACGGATCCGAGGAGCAGCGGCAGAAATATCTGCCCAAGCTCGGCAGCGGCGAATGGGTCGGCTGTTTCGGGCTGACGGAACCCGATGCGGGCTCCGACCCCGGCGGGATGAAAACGCGCGCCGAGAAGGTGGCGGACGGCTACCGCCTCACCGGCTCCAAGACGTGGATCTCGAATGCGCCGATCGCCGATGTGTTCGTCGTCTGGGCGAAGTCGGCCGCGCATGACAACGAAATCCGTGGCTTCATTCTTGAAAAGGGCATGAAGGGCCTGTCCGCGCCGAAGATCGGCGGCAAACTGTCACTCAGGTGCTCGATCACCGGCGAGATCGTGATGGACGGTGTGGTCGTGCCGGAAAGTGCGATGCTGCCCAACGTGTCCGGCCTCAAAGGGCCGTTCGGCTGCCTGAACCGGGCGCGCTACGGCATCGCCTGGGGCGCCATGGGAGCCGCGGAGGATTGCTGGCAGCGCGCGCGGCAGTACACGCTCGACCGCAAGCAGTTTGGCCGCCCGCTCGCCGCCACACAGCTGGTGCAGAAGAAGCTTGCCGACATGCAGACGGACATTGCGCTCGGGCTGCAGGGCGCCTTGCGGGTGGGCCGTCTGTTCGACGAGGGCAAGATGGCACCGGAGATGATCTCGATCGTCAAGCGCAACAACTGCGGCAAGGCCCTCGATATCGCGCGCGTGGCCCGCGACATGCACGGCGGCAACGGCATTCAGATCGAGTATCACGTGATGCGTCATGCAGCCAACCTCGAGACGGTCAATACCTACGAGGGAACACATGACGTCCACGCGCTGATACTTGGACGGGCACAGACCGGCCTGCAGGCGTTTTTCTAGACGGCGCGCCGAAGGCCTATTGCCGCCGCATCTCATGCGCGGCCACGGCATGGCGGATGATGAAATCTGCATCCATGGTCGCGGGGCGAGGGCGTCCGGCGGGCATTGATGCACGGGCCGGCACGGGATCACCGGAGTTCGGTGTGGAACCGTACCCGGGACTCCACGGCTGCGTCACGTCATCTGCAATCCCCGTCTGCCCCTGCGAAAACGTGAAGCTGGCAGACTGTATGGCGCTTTCGGCCGGGATTGCATCCGGGGTGGCCGCCTGCTGGGAGGCACAACCGCCTAGGATGACAGCTGTCGCAAGGATTGCCGCACGAGCGGCTTCCGGCCACACCAAAGGCACGCGCAACAACGGCATGAGAACTCTCACTCGACCCTTACGGAAACACTCGATCCGAGTTTCCGCGCACAGGGTTAAGGCCTGCCTAACGGGCGCACGGAAACGAGAACAATGCGTCCCGCCAGACTAGGTCTGCCGGTCAATTTGCATTACAAGGGCGGACGCCGGGCAGCATGGACGCCTCGTTGCGCAGGACGATTTGATATGATTTTCGCCCAGGAGCGGGCCGGCGCCGCCATCGAGCGCCCCCTGACGGGCATGCACGAAAGCCGCCTGCGCATGCAGACGATCGTGCGGCTCAGATGGTTCGGCGTCGTCGGGCAGCTGCTGACCGTGGTGGGTGTCTACTGGGGGCTCGGATTTCCGTTTCCGATCGGCCTGTGCCTGGCACTGATCGCGATTTCCGCCTGGGTCAATGTCTTCCTGCGCATCCTCTATCCGGCGCGGTATCGCCTGAGTCCGACGTTTGCAACGACGCTGCTGGTCTGGGACATCGCCGAGCTTGCAGCGCTGCTCTACCTCACCGGGGGGATCGAGAATCCTTTCACGTTTCTGATCGTCGCGCCTGTGACGGTCTCGGCCGCGACCCTGCCGGCGCGCAACACCATCCTTCTCGGCGTGTTGGCCGTCGTTGCTGCGGCAGTGCTCGTCGAATGGCACCTGCCGCTGCCATGGCCGCCCGAGGAGAGCTTCGCACTCCCCCGGGTCTACAAGGTCGGCATGATGGCCTCGGTCGTTGCCGGCATGATCTTCCTCGCGTTGTACGCCGCACGGCTGTCGAAGGAAGCGCGGCAGATGTCAGCCGCACTGTCAGCCACGGAACACGTGCTGGCCCGCGAACAGAAGCTGCACGCGCTCGATGGGCTGGCCGCAGCCGCCGCACATGAGCTGGGGACACCGCTGGCCACGATTTCACTGGTGACGAAGGAACTCGAGCGCGATACGGCGGCGCTGCCGCAGATCAAGGAAGACATTGCCCTGCTGCGCAGCCAGGCGGAACGCTGCCGCGAGATCTTGCGCAAGCTCACGCGCCGACCGAGCGAAGAGGACCCCCATCACGCGAGCCTGCCGGTCACACAGCTCGTTCAGGAGGCCGCCGCACCCTACCGCACACTCTCCGCCGCCGTCGAAATCAGCTCACGATCCATCGACGGTACCGAGGGTGGAGCCCTTCTCGAGCCGATCGGCCAGCGGCGGCCCGGCGTCATCTACGGCCTTGGCAATCTGATAGAGAATGCGGTGGATTTTGCGCGCGAGCGGGTCCAGATCACCGCTCGCTGGTCCGAGCGCGAGGTAACCATCACGATTGCCGACGACGGCCCCGGCTTCTCCGCGGAAATCATGGATACGCTCGGCGACCCGTACGTGACGACGCGATCCTCGATCGAGCCCGCAAAGGACTATGACGGCGAAGCTTCCGGGCTCGGCCTGGGATTTTTTATTGCCAAGACGCTTCTGGAGCGATCGGGGGCCAAGCTGGGGCTCGAGAACCGGGCGGCGCCCGAGCACGGCGCCGTGGTGCGCGTGACATGGCTGCGCGAGATCTTCGAGTTCAAACAGGCCGGGAGTTTCCCCTTTGTTTCCGGCCAGCGGGCAGCCGCCGAATAAGCGACGTGTGGCTTGGCGCCAAGCCGCGATGGGAGGTATAGTGCGACACCATGGAAAACAAAGACGAAAACGAAGACCTCTCATTCAGGCAGGATGAGCTGCCGGCGGATCGCACTCTCGTCATCGTTGACGACGACCGGGCGTTTCTGCAGCGCCTGGGGCGAGCGATGGAACTCCGCGGCTTCGAGGTGCGGATGGGGCAGTCGGTTGCCGAAGGGCTGGAGCTGATCCGGCAGAAGGCGCCGGCGTTCGCCGTGATCGATATGCGCCTGGAAGACGGCAACGGTCTCGACGTGATCGCCGAGCTGTCGAAGATCAAGCCGGACGCCCGCACGATCGTGCTGACAGGGTATGGCAACTTCGCAACGGCAGTGTCGGCGGTGAAGCTCGGCGCGGTCGACTATCTGGCCAAACCCGCCGATGCGGACGAAGTGACGGATGCGCTGCTGGCGCCGGCCAACGAGAAGGCGCAGCCGCCGGAGAACCCGATGTCGGCTGACCGTGTCCGATGGGAACATATTCAGCGCGTCTACGAACTGTGCAATCGCAATGTGTCGGAGACGGCGCGGCGGCTCAATATGCATCGGCGTACGCTGCAGCGCATCCTGGCCAAACGAGCCCCCAAGTAGCGCGTCCACGTGTAGCGCCTATTCGCGCACGGGCAATTCGAGCGCCGCGTCGGGATCGTAGATGGCACACAGGCGCATCGCTGCCGCGCGCGCCAAGCGCAGTGTGACAGCCTTGCGCCGGGCTCCCGGCAACCGGTGCTCGGCTGCAGGACGGGCTATCTCGCCACCGAAGCGGTCCGCGATGATGAGGCCAGTACCATCGGGCAAAACCTCCACCGGAAAGCCGGGCGCAACAGCAAACAGCAGGCGGTCGCAGAACTCGCGGTATTCGGGCCACTTCTGATCGACGCGAAAGTCCTCGAGCGACGACTTGATTTCCACGATCCAGATTTCGCCTGTGCTCGAGATGGCTGCAACATCGGCACGGCGGCCGCTGGCCAGGGACAGCTCATAGACGCAGGCGAACCCGTGGAGTGCCAGAAGCCGGCATACCCCGCGCCCAATCTCGGCCGCACGCTCGGAATGGCGGCCGTCGACAGGTATGACCGCGGTGTCACTGGGTCCCATCGCCATGAATCTGCCTTCACTACTGCCTAGAGCGAGATCGCTTCTTATGGAAGCATTCCGCCCCCATAAGAAACGTGAATCTCACTCTAAATTTAAGTATAGAGCAGGATTCACGCTTCGGCCGAGGCAGCTCGGCTGAGGCAAGGTGATTCAATCCGAAGCGATCCTGCTCTAGTGCACGCGGCCCCAGCATGACGTATTGAGAGGCAGGGGCGTTGACGTCCTGTTGCCGGCTGATCGTGCGGCAGGCCATCGGGCTAGAAGGTGAGACGTATGTTTTTCAAGCGTTCGCAGCAAGAGCCTGCCGACAAGTCCGAGGCGACGATGATGAGTTCGGCGGCGACGCCGCCCCGGCCGCTGGCGGCATCGGAGCTGCGCCGGCTGGTCGATCCGGCGACGCTTGGCTTCAAGAGCACCGCCGAACTCGAGCCCATCCTGGGTTTGATCGGTCAGGAGCGCGCGCTCAAGGCCATACAGTTCGGCGCCAGCATCAAGAGCCACGATTTCAACGTGTTCGTGCTCGGCCCCGCAGCGTCGGGCAAGACGACGGCCGTGCGGCAGTATCTCGAGCGCACCGCGACGACCAAGGAGACGCCTGCGGACTGGGTCTACGTCAACAACTTCGACAATCCCAACCGCCCCCGCGCCCTGAAACTTCTCCCCGGGCGTGCCCGATCCCTGGCCAAGGGCATGATCGCGGCAATCGACGAGCTCAGGAACACTCTGCCGGCCATGTTCGAGGGCGAGGACTATCAGGCCCGCCGCCGTGTCATCGACGAAGAATTCCGCTCGGGCCAGGAAGAGGCGCTGGAGGCTCTCAACAAGAGGGCACAAGCCCAGAACATTGCGCTGCTGCGAACGCCGCAGGGCTTCGCCATGGCGCCCATGCACGAAGGCAAGATCGTCAAACCCGACGTCTTCAACACGCTCCCCGAGACGATGCGCAAGGAAGTGGAGCAGAAAATCGAAGCGCTGCAGAAGGAACTCGAGACGATCCTGGAGCGCGTGCCCAAGTCGGACAAGCAGCGCCGGCTCCGCACCAGCGAACTCAACGAAGAGGTTGCCAAGGTCGCCGTCCACGAGGCGCTGGACGATCTTGCCGGCGTGTTCGCCGACCACCCCGATGTCGTCGACTTCCTGAATGGGGCGGGCCGGGATCTCATCCGCAACGTCGGCCTGTTTCTCGCCCCGGCCGGAGAAGAGAGCGAGATCGTCAAGCAGCCCGTGGATACGGCGCGCGATGCCAGATTTCGCAGGTATCTGGTCAATGTCATCGTCGGCACCGATGAGAAAAGCAGCGCGGGCGCGCCGCTCATCGAGGAACTGAACCCGACCTATGGCAATGTCATCGGCCGCGTCGAGCACCTGGCTCAGATGGGAGCGCTGGTCACCGATTTTCTATTGATAAAGCCCGGAGCCCTGCACAAAGCCAATGGCGGCTATCTGCTGATCGATGCGCGCAAGCTTCTGCTCTCACCCTTCGCCTGGGAGGCGTTGAAGCGCAGCATCAAGGGCCGCGAGATCCGCATCGAGCAGCCGTCGGAAATCTCGGGTGTCGTTGCGACGCAGACGCTGGACCCCGAGCCCATCCCGCTCGACGTGAAGGTCGTGCTGTTCGGCGATCGCGAGTTGTACTACCTGCTGGCTCAGAACGACCCGGATTTTTCGCGGCTGTTCAAGGTACAGGCGGACTTCGACGACTCGATTGCGCGATCGGCCGAGAACGATCAGGCCTATGCGCGGCTGATCACCTCCATCGTCAAGGAGCATCACCTGAAGGCGGTCGACGTCAAGGCGGTCGCCCGCGTGATCGAGGAAGGCGCGAGGCTGGCGGACGATCGCGAGAAGCTCTCGATTGAGATCGGCCGGATCGCCGATCTCGTGCGCGAGGCCGACTACTGGGCCGGGGAAGCCGGACACGACACCATCAGGCGCGAGGACGTCGTGCGCGCCATCGAGGAAGGCATCCAGCGCGCAGATCGCCTGCGGGACCGGGCACAGGAAAGCATCAACCGCGAAATCGTGCTGCTGGATACCACCGGCGCGAAGGTCGGCCAGATCAACGGGCTTTCCGTGCTTCAGCTCGGGTCGTTCTCGTTCGGACGGCCAAGCCGTATCACAGCGCGGGTGCGCATCGGATCAGGACGGGTCACCGACATCGAGCGCGAGGTCAATCTGGGCGGACCGCTGCATTCCAAAGGCGTCATGATCCTGTGGGGGTTCCTGGCCGGGCGCTATGCCCAGGACGTGCCGCTGGCGCTGGCCGCCTCGCTGGTGTTCGAGCAGTCTTACGGCGGCGTCGACGGCGACAGTGCCTCGTCGGCGGAGCTGTATGCCCTGCTCTCGGCGTTGTCGGACGTACCTATTCACCAGTCCTTCGCGGTGACAGGCTCGGTCAATCAACAGGGCGAGGTGCAGGCGATCGGCGGCGTCAACGAAAAGATCGAGGGATTTTATGACGCGTGCCGGGCACGCGGGCTCACCAGCGCGCAAGGCGTCCTGATCCCGGCATCGAATGTCCAGCATCTGATGCTGCGCGAGGACGTGGTCGAGGCGGTGGCGAAGAAGAAGTTCTCGATCTATGCGGTGCGCACGATCGACGAAGGCATCGAGATCCTCACAGGCGTCAAGGCCGGCGAGCGCGGCGCCGAAGGCCGGTTCCCCGCAGGCACCATCAACCGGCTGGTAGAGGATACGCTCAGGTCGTTCGCCGAACGCGGGCGGGCGTACACACATAAGCCCGGCGGGCCGCTGGAAAATGGGAAAGCATGAGTCATGATCATGCACGTGGCAGAGGCTGGCGAGCAGCGAGGCCGCGTCGTCCTGCATCTCACATCAACGCAACCCAACGCCGTTGCCCTCGCGGCTGCGTTTCGCATCGCCCAGGCTTTCCGGTCTGAGATCGAGAGCCTGTTCGTGGAGGATCAGCAGCTTCTCGAGCTGGCCGGTTTCCCGTTCGCCCGCGAAATCTCGCTGTCGGGCAGGCGAACCCGGCCGCTCTCGCGTGACGACATGGCGCGGGAGCTTCGGTTGATGTCGCACGCCGTCACGCGCCAGGTGGAACGGCGGGCGCAGGCCGCCGAAATCCCCATGCGCCGAAGGATCGTCTGCGACGATCCCGTCACGGCGCTGGCGACAGCGTGTGCGGAGAACGGGCCCTGGAACGTGGTGGCCTTTGCCGATCCGTTCGTGCCGGGCGATTGCGATGCTCTGCGTCTCATCTTCGAAAACGTGACAGCCACTACAGGCCTCGTGATCGTGGGACCGCACGCCAAACGCTCCGAAGGACCAGTGGTGGCGGTGATCGAGGACATGGGCCATCTGGAGCCGATGGTCCGGTCAGCGACGCGTATGCTGCGCGAGGAGGGCGAAGAGATCACGCTGCTGCTGATCGCCGAAGACGCGTACAAGGGCCACTGGATGGAAGGTCAGGCGCGGCTGGCGCTCGGGGATACGCCAGCGATCCGCATCCGGGTGGGTGCCGATGCCCGCGGATCGGGTGCTGTGATCGCCGAGGACTTACGGCGGCTGGACCCGGGGTTCGTGATCGCCCAGTTCGGCGGCATGCTGATCCCCATGGAAGGGGATCTGAAGCATCTTGCAGCCGCACTCGAATGCCCGCTTTTCCTGATGCGGTGACCCCGCGCTCAGCCAGCGGAGCCGGTATAGAAGTACTCCGGGCCCGATCCGGCGATCTTGCCGTCCGGTGTACCCACGACCTTCTTGTCCTTGCCGTCATAGTCCAGCGTAAAGAGCATCATGCGCAACGCTTCGAGACGTGTCCGGCGCTTGTCGTTGGCGCGGATCACCGTCCACGCCGTGGCCGGCGTGTGCGTGAAGCGAAACAGCTCCTCCTTGGCCTTGGTGTAATCGTCCCATTTGCCGATCGCGGTGCGATCGATGTCCGTGATCTTCCACTGCTTCAGGGGATCGTGCCGGCGCTGATGGAAACGCTTGAGCTGCATCTCGCGGCCGATGTCCAGATAGAACTTGAAGAGATGAATGCCGTCGCGCACCAGCATGCCCTCGAACTGCGGTGCCTCGCGCAGAAAATCGGCAAGCTGGTCGCTGGTGCAAAAGCCCATGACGCGTTCGACCCCGGCACGGTTGTACCAGGACCGGTCGAAGAGGACGATCTCGCCGGCGGTCGGAAGGTGGGCCGCGTAGCGCTGGAAGTACCACTGCCCGGCTTCCGTCTCCGTCGGCCTGGGCAGGGCGGCGACACGGGCCCGGCGGGGATTGAGGTTGGCGGCGATACGCTGGATCGTACCGCCCTTGCCGGCGGCATCGCGTCCCTCGAAAACAGCAACAAGCCGTTCGCCGCGCTGCTGGAAGCAGGTGTGCAGCTTGGCGAGCTCGATCTGCAAGGCCGTGAGCTCTTCCTCGTAGACCTTCCCCTTCAGCTTCTCGGTGTAGGGGTAGCCGCCGCTGGTGAGCGCGGCTTCATCCACGGCCTTGGGCAAATCCGGGTCATCGAGATCGAAGGCTGGAGCGCCCCCAGCCTTCGCGGCCGTTTTCGCCTTGGATTTTTCGGTTTTGACCATGGGGGGCTGCTACTCGTTCATCGGACACCGCCAGAACAGCATACGCCAACCCGCCGGAAAATAAGAAGACCGGAAGCCGCCCCCGTGCTTCCGGTCTTCTCCCCCGCTACCTCAACCGCCACCCTCTGCGGCGAAGCGCTTCTCGTGCAGCGCAATCAGGCGCTGGCCGTCTCTTTTGCGGCAACCGCCGGCACGACTGTCGGATCGACGTGTTCGCGATCGCGACGACGCGGCTGCGGCGGCTGGAAGGCGCGCCGGGCATGAAATTCGCAGTAAGGCAGGCCGGCTACCTTCTTCTTGGCGCAGAAATGAAAGTCGCCTTCCTGCGGATCACCGATCGGCCACCGGCAGTCGCATTCAAGAAGAGTCTCGATGCTCTTGCGTTCGGCGAGGGGGATGACGAGTTCCTCGACCGGCGGCACATACGGTTCTGTGTCGGCCTGATAGAGAGCCCGCAGGGCGGTGTTGCCGACCTGGGCGAAGCGCGGCTTGGCGAGGCGCTTGGCGGTTGCTGCCCGCGGCCGTGGCCGGTGGCTCTTCATACGTGATGTCGTTGCACGGCCGGACAGCCCAAGGCGATGAACCTTGCCGATCACGGCATTGCGCGTCACTTGTCCGAGACGACCTGCTATCTGGCTGGCGCTCAGGCCTTCGGTCCAGAGTTTCTTCAGCAGCTCGACGCGCTCGTCATTCCAACCCATAGTCGTCTCCATGCAATACCTCGGCACGGCTTTGCCACACGGCAGAATCCAACCTTCCGGCCGGACACGGGCTGACGCGGACGTGCGCAAACGCGCTCGAACGCCAGACGCAGGTCTGACCAGGCACATACGCTGACTGAGGATTACGCGAAGACTTGAAGACGCAGACGCTTGAGACGCACACACAGCGCCGACGCAACAGTCGCAGCGACCAAGAAAAATCGCTGCAGAGCCAGGACAAGGCGGCCGAGACACGGACCGCAGCTAGAAGCGCCCTGACGACGGAGAACCTACAATGGCTAGTCTTGTTCCCACAAGGCGGCCCAAACAGCGACAGGCGCATCCCCTGGGACGCGTGGCCGAATCGACACAAGCATGGCTCCCCTGCCGGGTGATTTGCAGAGGCGGTTTGGAGTCAAGGCGGGAGACGTACGTTCCATTGACAGAAAGTCGCAGCAGGCTTATCTAGCTCAATGGTAACCGGCCGCCACCGAAGGCGGCTTTTTTCGTTCCGGCACCCAACGAAGAGGGCTGGCCGCCATGTCCGCGACCGCTGCAAAGAAGACCTCCTCCGCCAAGGCCTCCGGGCCGTCACCCGCCGTCATGGGCACCTACGCGCGCCAGGACGTCGTGTTCGACCGAGGCGAGGGCTCCTGGATGATCGCCACGAGCGGCGAGCGCTACCTCGACCTGGCGAGCGGCATCGCCGTCAACGCACTCGGACATGCGCATCCAAAGCTGGTGGCCGCACTGGCCGAGCAGGCCGGCAAACTCTGGCACACGTCGAACCTGTATCGCGTGGCAGGGCAGGAGAAGCTGGCAGAACGGCTGTGCGAGCTGACCTTCGCCGATAAGGTCTTCATGTGCAATTCCGGCGCCGAGGCGTGCGAGGGAGCCATCAAGCTGACCCGGCGCTATCACTTCGCCAACGGCCATCCCGAGCGCTGGCGCATCATTACGTTCAAGGGTGCATTCCACGGACGGACGCTGGCCACCATCGCGTCGGCCGGAAACGAGAAGTATCTCGAGGGCTTCGGGCAACCGGCGCCGGGCTTCGATCTCATGGACCAGATCGGCGATCTTGCCGCGGTCGAGAAAGCCATCGGCCCGGAAACCGCGGGCATCATGCTCGAGCCGATCCAGGCCGAGGGCGGCATCCGCGTCGGCTCCACGGAGTTTCTGCGCGGCCTGAGAGCCCTGTGCGACCAGCATGGGCTGTTGCTGGTATTCGACGAGGTGCAGTGCGGGATGGGCCGCACCGGCAAGATGTTCGTCTATGAGCGGGCCGGCATCACCCCGGACGTGATGGCGATCGCCAAGGCGATCGGCGGCGGCTTCCCGGTGGGGGCGTTCATGGCCACCGAGGAAGCGGCCAAGGGCATGGTGCCAGGTACGCACGCTTCGACGTTTGGCGGCAATCCGCTGGCGATGGCCGTCGCCAATGCGGTGCTCGATGCGGTGACTGAGCCGGGCTTTCTCGAGAGCGTGGCGGCCAAGGGGCTGCGCTTCAAGCAGCTGCTGGCCGGGCTCAAAGATGAGCATGGCGACATGATCGAGGAAGTCCGCGGCGAAGGCCTGCTGATGGGCATTCGCGTCAAGCCGCCGGCGGGAGATATCGTCAAGGCGTGCATGGCGGAAAAGCTTCTGACGGTCGGCGCCGGCGACAACGTCGTGCGTCTCATGCCGCCGCTCAACATTTCCGACGATGATCTTGGCGAAGCCGTCGCACGCCTGTCGCGTGCATTGAAGTCCGTTGCAAAAACCGCAGTCTAGTGCCGTGTTGAAAAGAGCTACGAAGAAGGGTGCCGCAAGCGGCACCCTCAGGCATTTTCTCGATATCGACGCGTTCGACACCACGACGCTGCGCCGGATCGTGGACATGGCGCACGTCATGAAGCGGGCGGGCAAACGGCCGCCGGCAGAGCTGCGGCCGGTTGGGATCGAAGACGCGATCCTCGTGATGATCTTCGAGAAGCCTTCGACGCGGACGCGCGTATCCTTCGACGTCGCCATGCGTCAGCTCGGCGGGCAGACGATCGGCCTCAACCATACGGACCTGCAGACGGGCCGCGGCGAGCCTGTATCGGATACGGCCAAGGTAGTGTCGCGCTACGCCGATGCGATCATGATCCGCGCCAACAAGCATGCGACGCTGATGGAGCTGGCGGACAACGCAAGCGTGCCGGTCATCAACGGGCTGACGGAACGCAGCCATCCCTGCCAGATCATCGCCGACATCATGACGCTCGAGGAGAGCAAGGGTCCGGTCGCCGGCAAGACCGTGGCGTGGGTCGGCGACGGCAACAACGTTGCGGCGTCCTGGATTCATGCCGCCATACGCCTCGGCTTCAAACTCAGGATTGCCTGCCCGCCCCAGCTCAACCCGGAAACCGCCATACTGGAGTGGGTGAAGCGGGAAGGCGGTGACGTCGAGCTGACCGACGAGGCCAGCGTCGCCGTCAAGGGCGCCGATTGCGTCGTTACCGACACATGGATCTCCATGGGCCAGACCGACGAGACGCGCCGCAAGCAGCTCCTTGCACCGTACGCGGTCGACGATCAGCTGATGGCGAAAGCCGCCAAAGGCGCGGTCTTCATGCACTGCCTGCCGGCCTATCGCGGACTGGAAGTTTCAGCGTCCGTGATCGATGGTCCGCAGTCGGTCGTATTCGACGAAGCGGAAAACCGGCTGCACGCGCAAAAGGCCATTCTGGCCTGGTGCCTCGGGGTCGACTAAGCCTGGACGGTTCCGGCCAGGGTTAGAGCAGCGGTTGGCTCACCGGCGCTTAAAAGCGACGTATGAGCCAAGCGGGGGCGCGACCTGCGGCAGCGAGTCGGCGCCCAATTCAACAGCCATGCCGCCACAAGCAGCGATGGAATCCGTGGCCGCCCCAGCCCCAACGGCTGGCACACTCGTGTCGCCACGAGCGGCACCTGCCGTAGCCACCGTGATGGTGCCAGCGACGATCGTGATGGTAGTGATGACGATGATGCCACCGATGGCGGTGATGATAGTAATGGCGATCGCGATAGTGCGCCTTCTCGATCGCAGAGGCGCCGTCTGCGAGCGCGGGCTTGGTCATCTCGACCGGCAGCGTCGCGGCAGATGCGCTGACTGGTGCGAACAGTGCAGCCGTAACGCACAACCCCAACAGAACAGAAAACTTACGAGACATGCTTTCCTCCATGTCCATCCCACGGCTATCAACCATCACCAATTCTGCACCCGGGACTTTGAACCGGCGGTGAGAGTGGCATTCATCGAGCGTTCACGCGCATCGCACTGAACACGTCTCAATGGGACTCACGCTGCTGCTATTTGGAGGGGACGTTCGACGTGCCTATATGTGGGCAACGTACCTTCGCGTACGGCTGTCCCAATCCACAACCGCAACCTTGGCCGCGTAGACGCTATCGGCGAACGCTGCTAGCATTTATGAGCTTTGGACATCGATTAAATCGCTAAGAATCAAAGCATTATAACTTTGGCACCCCATGGTAACGACCACATCTAGCACCGGCAGCCTGCATGAGCTGCCTGACGATCTTGTGCTGCCTTTCGGCACCGTGCGATCGCGCGTGTCCGGCCGCATCGTGCGGCTCGGCGCGTCCGTCGACAAAGTGCTGACGGCGCACGACTATCCAGCGGCCGTGAGCGAGGCTCTGGGCCAGGCGCTGGCATTGACGGCATTGCTCGGCAATCCGCTGAAGGATGAAGGCCGCCTGATCCTCCAGACCAAGACCGACGGTCCGATGGGCTTTCTCGTGGCGCAATACGACGCGCCGGGCAAGCTCAGGGGCTACGCGAGTTTCAACGCAGAGCGTCTGGCGGAAGCCAACGAAAAAATCGAGCAAGGTGATCTGCTCGGCAAGGGCCGCATGGCGATGACGATCGATCCGGGCGGAGAACAGGTGAGCCACCAAGGCATTGTCGCACTGGACGGCGGGACGCTGACGGACGCGGCACATACCTATTTTCGTCAGTCCGAGCAGCTGCCGACCTTCATCCGGCTCGCCGTGGCCCGCCATTTCATCGGCCGCGATGCCGCGGTCAAGCAGATCTGGCGCTGGCGCGCCGGCGGGATCATCGTGCAGCATGTGCCGTCGGGAGGGGGCGAGCCGCGGGCCGACGAGACACCCGAGGAAGGCGATACTCGCCTGGACGGCGAGGAGGAGGACGAC
>JBKKCB010000194.1:0-4367 GCA_046713545.1 Hyphomicrobiaceae bacterium
AGTCTTTCGCCTGATTGGTGTCCACCTCGAAGAAGCCCGACCGGGTATGGTTGCGCTTCTGACAGTCCTGCGTGCCGCGAATTGTAAATGAGCGATCGCTCGTGCACATGAGGTTGGAGCCGGCCCACTCTCCGCCGCGATCGTAATCCACCGCATGAACGTAGTAGAAGCGGCTGGACAGAGTGCCCTTCAGGAGGGTCTCACACGTTTGAGACGCGATGTTCCACCACCCCTCCGTGGTCCATCCATCGCCATCCTGGTAACCGATCGCGACACCGATGCGGCTCGCACTCGAATTGCACAACTTCAGGTCGGCCACGGCCGGATGCGACATCAAGCCGACGAGGAGTGCGCCCGCCCACAAAACCGCGCTCGGGCCCGGGCCGCGCGCGCCGCTTCGGGCCGTTGCACACGCGCCCGAACCGGCACGACAGCCGGTCTCAGGGATCGACGAGGACAGCCCTAAAATCATTGACATTCGTGTGTGTTGGTCCGCGCACGACAAGATCGCCCAGCGCCTCGAAGAATGGCGTGGCGTCATTGTTGTCAAGAAAGTTCTGGGCATCGAGATGGCAGAGGCGGGCTCGGGACAGGGTGTCGGGGAATGCGAGCGCCCCCGCCGGATCCGTGACTTTGCCGTCACCACCGTCGATGCCGTCGGTGTCCGCCGCGATGGCCGCGATGCCCGGGATCTCCGCCAGAGCCAGCGCCAGAGCCAGCACGTATTCCTGACTGCGGCCGCCCCGCCCGGCCTTGTTGCGCACGGTGACCTCCAATTCCCCGCCGCTGATGATCGCCACCTTGCGCCCCTGTGCCTTGGCCGTCTGCGCGATGCCGGCATGCTGCAGGGCCACCTCCCGCGCCTCGCCCGTCACGCGATCCTGTAGGTTGATGACTTCGTACCCCTCGGCCGCCGCGAGGCGCGCCACGGCCTCCAGCGACACTTGCGGCGTCGCGATAATCCGGTAAGGCGATGTCGCAAATGCAGGATCGTCGGGTTTGGGCGTCTCGTTGGCCGGATCAGCCAAGGCCGCGGCAACGCCCGCCGGCACGGGCAACCCCAACTCCACCATGCGCGGCGTGCGGCGCGCGAGGATGCCTCGCGCATCTTCCAGCGTGCTGGGATCGGCGACGGTCGGACCCGAGCCGATGGTCTGAGGATCATCACCGGGGACATCGGAAATCGCGAGTGTCAGCATCCGTGCCCGGGCGGCCGCCTGGCGCAGGCGCCCGCCTTTGATCCGCGACAGGTGCCGGCGGACGGCGTTCATCTCATGGATGTCCGCACCACATTTGAGGAGGCCACGCGTGAGCGCCGTCTTGGCAGACAGATCAAGACCGGCTGCCGGTGCTGCCCAGAGCGAAGATGCGCCGCCCGACAGAAGCACGAGAATAACATCCTCAGGCCCAGCCGAAGCGGCCAGGGTCAAAGCCTGCTCCGCCGCCGCCTCGCTTGCCGCATCAGGGCTCGGATGGCGCGCTTCGAGCGTGCGAAGCCGGCGCAGCGGCTCGCCGAGGGTCGCGGCATAGCCATGCGGGGCGGTGGCCAGCCCTTCGATGAGATCCAGACAACCGCGCGCGTGGTAGTGGGCCTCAGCGACAATCGCCATGGCGGCGGCCGCCTTGCCAACGGCCAGAATGATCAGGCCGCCTCCGTCGGGAGGCGGCGGCAGATGCTGAGGGAGGCAGGTCGCCGGATGTGCTGCCGAAACGGCCGCGTCGTACAACGCATTTAGGAGACTGCGAGCCTTTTGCGTCATGGCGCCCTATCAAAACTCTCGTGTCATCCATTCTGCAAAGCGCAGGTCTTCGCCGGATGCAGAGCTGCAACCGGGCTTGGCGGTAGTCACCACTGGCGACGATCCGTATAGTCCGGCGCATGCAGACATCTGGCAACTCCGCCAACAGAATAGAGGCTGCCGCAGAAGAAAGCTTCGTCGTCGTGCCGGGACGTGCCGACGCCGGGCTTGTCGTGATTTGCGACCATGCGAGCAACGCCTTCCCGCCGGGCTACGGAACACTCGGCCTTCCTGCCGATCAGTTGCAGCGGCACATTGCCTACGACATTGGGGCGGCCGCCATCACCAGGGCTGTTGCCAACGCGCTCGATGCACCAGCGGTGCTGTCCCGTTTCTCACGCCTGCTGATCGACCCCAATCGCGGAGCCGACGACCCCACCTTGATCATGCGCCTGTCGGACGGCGCCGTCGTGCCGGGCAACCGCCGCCTGGACCAGGCCGAACGGGACAAGCGCTTCAGGCTTTACTACGAGCCCTATCATAGGGCGATCGATGCCGTGATCGATCGATGCCAGGCGAGCGGCGTGCCGCCGGCGCTGCTGTCGATTCACAGCTTCACGGAGTCCTGGAAAGGCGTGCCGCGGCCGTGGCATGTCGGAGTGCTCTGGGACAAGGATGCGCGCCTGGCAGGGCCGCTGCTCTCCCATTTCGAGGCCGAGAATACGCTGATCGTCGGCGACAATCAGCCCTACAGCGGGGCGCTCGAAGGCGATAGCATGTGGCAGCATGGAACGATGCGCGGCCTGGCGCATGCGATCGTCGAGGTGCGCCAGGACCTGATCCGCGATGAACCGGGCCAGATGGCGTGGGCTCGGCGCTTGATCGAGATTGTTGAAAAATTACGGTCGCGTGCCGATTTGCATCTCAACGCGATTCAACGCAGGGCTGACGCGGCCCGGGCGATAGCCTGCACGCAGCACGGAGGAGGACCGGCCATGAGCAAACTGGACGCGCGCACCGAAACGGAGCTGCAGGCGGCAGCATTCCGCAGACTTGTCGAACACCTCGGCCAGAGGACCGACGTGCAGAACATCGACCTGATGAACCTGGCAGGGTTTTGTCGCAACTGCCTGGCCAACTGGTATCAGGAGGCGGCCAACGCGCAGGGACATGCGCTGACGAAAGACGACGCGCGCGAGACCATTTACGGCATGCCGTATAAAGAGTGGCAGGCCAAACACCAGAAGGACGCAAGCCCGGAGCAGAAAGCAGCCTTCGCGAAAACATCCAAGGCGCACGAGCACTGACGGGCGCTTCCGCCTAAGGGTCTACGCGCCCAGGACGCTTGGCAACTCCGTCAGCGCTCGAACCTGATGCTGCGCCGCTCCGCCCGGAACGATACGCCGCGCGTCGTGAATACCGCCGTCGCGAACCACCTGCACGGTGATCCAGCCCAGCGCATTGGGCGCGACGAAATCCTTGGTGGGATTGTCTCCGACATAGACGAAACGGCAGCCGGCCTCCGGCAGGAGCGAGGCGATCAATTCGAAGCTGCGTGCGTGCGGCTTGGCGAAGGCACGCCCCTCACCCAACGTGTCCGTGTAGACGATGTGCGCGAAGCGGGGCTCGAGCGCCAGCGCGCGCACCTTCTTCAGCTGCATGGCGTGCGTGCCATCCGTAATGAGACCAAGCGGCCCTTGGGCCGCGTAGTGCTGCAAGGCCCATTCGGCATCGGGAAAGAGTTGCAGCACCGCCTCAGCGCTACGGTAGGCGGTGTGCAGTGCCGCGGCGTGTTCGGGCGTGTGCGCACCTGGCAGACGTTCCTCCAGCACCATGCCGAAGAGCCGCCCAAGGTGACCGGCATCCAGCAGCCGGGTCATGTCGGCATCGAGGCCGTCGATATCGAGCTCGGCTTTCGCCCACCGTGCTGCAGCCCGAAATCCGCACAGCGCGAACTCGCGCTCGGGATAGAGCGTGTCGTCGAGGTCGAAAATCATGCGCAGTCGGGTCATGGCTTGGCCGAGGCGCTTACGTGCGAACGATACGGTGAAGATGCCAGACCGCGAGCGAGAACACCACGGCGGCACCGGCCTGATGGGCAAGGCCCAGCGACACCGGCACCTGCGCCAGCAGCGTCCATATGCCGAGCACGATCTGCGCCAGCACGCCCAACCCTAGCACCCCCGCTGACAAGCGGATGCCCGGGCTGGCCGGCGCGCGCAGCACGACCACGGCATGCCAAAGCGCCACGGCCGCAATCCCGTAGGCAGCCATGCGATGATTGAATTGCACGGTCAGCACGTTCTCGAACAGATTGAGATGCCATGGGCTCATTGCGCCCAGTCCCGATGGAATGAGCGCGCCGTCCATCAACGGCCACGTATTGTGCGACAGGCCGGCTTTCAGACCAGCCACCAGCGCCCCGAGCAGGATCTGCAGGAAGATGAGCCCCACCAATGCAACGGCCATCCAGGAGTGCCTGGCGCCGGCGGCCGTCTCAATCGCTGCCGGCGCACCGGCCTCCCAGTCGAGCGCGGTCCACAGCAGCAGACCCAGAATGATGACGGCCACGCCGAGATGGACGGCCAGACGATAGTGGCTGACATCGACGCGATCGACGAGACCGGA
>JBKKCB010000195.1:0-7656 GCA_046713545.1 Hyphomicrobiaceae bacterium
TGACGAGCCAGCCGGTCATCGGCATGGTGACGGCGGTGGCCAGGATGTAGAACGTCACCGCCCAGGACACCTCGTCCTGGGTGGCCGACAAAGCCCCCTGAACCTGCGGCAGGATGGCTGCGACCGATATCGTGGCCGCGTTGAACGCGCTTGATGCGACCACCACGTTGATCAGCACAAAGATGCGACGCGAGACCGTCAACGGCAGCGCGGGCTGGTCCTCGTCGGGCGTCACTTATCCGTCCCCGGTGTCGTCCCTTTTTTGGAGGCAGTAGCACCGGGGCGGCGGGTGTGACACTTCGATGACGGGGTGGCAGGTCGTCGTGGGGTGCAGGGCGGGGGACCCCAGCAGTGGCTATGCTGCGCGCCTCCGAATGTTTGCGCCCCCGGTACCGACGCACATCCTTTCTGCCTCGCCCTCGAGGGAGAGGGCTTCGCGCCTTGGGCTTGCGAGGGCCGCGAGGGACTTCAGCGGCAGCCAGTTCAAACATCCGCTATGGGATGGCCCGAGTAAGTCCTAGGCGCGAAGGGTGAGGGTGTCACAGAGGCGTCGGTTCCCCCTCACCCTGTTCGCCAAATGACTTGCTCGCGCTTGCTCGTTCGTGGCGACCGCACACATGGCGCTCGCAAGCCATGGCGAACAGCCCTCTCCCCGCTGGGGAGAGGGAAAACAGGAAGTGCCGTCACGTGGCAGGAGAGTTGTGAACGCGCGACTATGAAAGAAAGTCACGCTGGCGGTTAAGAGCCTCGTGCACACGAATGGACGCGTTACCTCCAGGCGAGCATTCACTCGCAACAACATGATAGAATTGTCCGCGGCGCGCTATCGAAGGAAATGCGCACGATGCCAGCGGATGCTGAAAGGCTACTTGCGAAATTCAACGGCAATGGGTCCGCCAATGCAACTTCCATTCAACAACTTGAGATGGAGGCAGGTCTTCAATTTCCTCAAAGCTATGTAAGCTTTTTGCGCCAAACGAACGGAGGTGAGGGTTACATCGGAAATGCCTACTTGATCCTTCGGCGAGCTTGCGAGCTCCTTGAAAGGAACAAGGCGTATCAAGCTTCTGACTACGCGCCCGGTCTATTTCTGTTTGGTTCAGATGGAGGTGGAGAGGCGTTCGCTTTCGATACTCGCTTTAGGACGTTACCCATCGTTTCCGTCCCATTTGTCGGTATGGATCTAGAAACGGCCCGGACTGTAGCCTCAGATTTCCAAGTGTTTTTGGAACAATTGGCAATGTCCTAGGATTGGCCGAGGCTCAGGCTTACCGCCTACACTTATGCTGCAACTCTGCCGCTACGCGCCCGTCCGCATCAGCACGAGGCCGTCGTCGTACATGCGCACGTCGACCTTGCCGGCGGCGATGTCGCGCTCGAGCTCGAGGTATTCGGCGTGCGTGTAGAGCTTGGCGGCTGCCTTCAGGGCTGTATGGAGGAGAGCGCTGCGCGCGCTCGTCACCTGCGCCTGCTGCGCGCTCTCCGGAAACTGGAAAACAATCGTCTGGCCACCCATGACACGCCTCTGCGAAATCTGGTCCGCGCTAATCCTGCGGGCACGATCCCTCATTTGGGCCCGCGTGGCAGTCACGCAAGGAACAGGTGCCTCAAATGTCCGTGTGCGGCGCGTGTAGGTGGGGAGGGGAGTGCAGAGCAGTGGACGCCGGCTGCCGCACGCGGTTCTGGGTCCCGGGTCGCGCGCGGGAATATGCACTGTGCGCCCGGCCATCGTCTCGGCCCGCGCTTGCCCGGGATGACAAAGTAGGTGGGATGGCCGCGCCTCACCGAAAGTTGTCATCCCGGCCAAGCGAGCGTCCATGCGTAGCATGGCTCCGCCATGACGCGAGCGCGAGCCGGAACCCAGGACCACAAGCGTGTGAGCCGCAATGGGTACCGCGTGCGCTGCGCGATCCGGATTTAGATCGAAAAACTTGTGCCGCAGCCGCAGGAGGCGGTGGCGTTGGGGTTATTGATCTTGAACGACGCGCCGATCAATTCATCGGCAAAATCGATCTCCGATCCTGCCATATAGGGCAGGGAGACCGGATCAATCAGGACGGTCGCGCCATCCCGCTCAACGACGATGTCGTCGGGCTCGCTTGCCGCCACCAGATCGAACCGATACTGGAAGCCGGAGCAGCCGCCGCCGTCGACGCTGACACGGAGAAACGGGTTCAGCGGTTCGATCGCGGCGATTTCCGATATGCGCCGGGCGGCGCGCTCGGTGAGGATGACGTCCATTCAGTCGATCCGTTCCCGCGGGCAATGCACGTTCGAAATATCCCCGCGATTCCTTTAAGATAGGTACTCGCGGGTTAATGTCAAACCGGCGCCCCTAACCTTGAGACTATGGCCCGCCATGGGAGACGACGCAGATCCGGCCAACTCTGTGCTTCCTGGCACCAGGGCGCGCGCTCCCTACGCTGCCGACCCCACGCGGAGCCGGGGACGGGCGTTCCCGGAGGCGCCGTGCCCCATGCGCACACCCTTTCAGCGTGACCGCGACCGCATCGTCCATGCCACCGCCTTCCGGCGCCTCACGTACAAAACACAGGTTTTCCTCCTCCACGAGGGCGACCATTTCCGCACCCGCCTCACGCACACGCTCGAGGTGTCGCAGATCGCGCGGTCCATGGCGCGGCTCTTACAACTCGACGAGGATCTGTCGGAGGCGTTGGCGCTGGCTCACGATCTCGGCCATCCGCCGTTCGGACACGCGGGCGAGCGTGCGCTCAACGCGGCCATGGTCGCGTTCGGCGGCTTCGACCACAACGCGCAGAGCTTCAAGGTCGTGACGGGTCTGGAGCGCAAGTACGCCGATTTCGACGGGCTCAACCTGACGTTCGAAACGCTGGAGGGACTGGCGAAGCACAACGGTCCCTTGCTGCCTGCCGGAACGTCGCCCGGCCACCACGATCTGTTGCGTGCGGTCGTTGCCAAGGCCGGGCTGACGGAGCCCCTGCATCTGGATCTCTACGCCTCTGCCGAAGCCCAGGTGGCGTCGATCGCCGACGACATCGCCTACAACAATCACGATATCGACGATGGCTTGCGCGCGGGGCTGATTGGAATGTCAGACCTTACCGATGTTCCGTTTGTCGGCGGTTTTGTACGTGCGTTGAATGCGCGGGTGGGGCCTCTCGATCACGGGCGTATGATTTACGAGGTCAACCGGCGCATGATTACGGCCATGATCGACGACGTCGTGTCGGAGTCGCGCGTGCGCCTCGCGCGGATCAGTGCACGCTCGCTCGACGATGTGCGCGATGCCGGCGATGCGGTGGTGGCGTTCTCGGGCCGGCGGCGCGCGGAGCTGGCCGGCTTGCGGGACTTTCTGTTCCGCACGGTCTATCGCCACGCCCGGGTCATGCGCGTCATGGGCGACGCCGAGAGCATCGTGCGCGACCTGTTCGCGCGCTACATGGCCGATGCCTCCGCGCTGCCCGGCCGCCGGGGCGATGCCGTTGCAGGTCTGGCGGACGGCGAGCGGGCGATGCGCATCGCCGATTTCATCGCCGGTATGACGGATCGCTACGCCGTTGCCGAGCATGAGCGGCTGTTTGACGCTACCCCGGATTTGCGTTAGTCGAGCCCGCTCGGCGATCCGCAGCGAGACAGATGCCGCGCCCGATCCCGATCGAGGACCCGCAATGAACGTATTCGCGCATGTCGAAGAGCGCATCCGGTCGGCGCTCGCGGCCGTGCAGGCCCGGGGCGATCTGCCGGCGGACCTCGTCTTCGGCAGCATCGACGTCGAGCCCGTGAAGGATGCCGCCCACGGCGACGTGGCGAGCAACGTCGCCATGGTGCTGGCCAAGCCGGCCCGCGCCAAGCCGCGCGATATCGCCGAGAAGCTGGCAGCGGAGCTCGCGCACGAACCGGGCTTCGACAAAGTCGCGGTCGCCGGGCCGGGCTTCCTGAACATCGCGCTCACGCCGTCCGTGTGGCAGGGCGTCGTGACGTCCATCCTCAAAGCGGGTGACACCTACGGGCGCAGCGACGCCGGACGCGGGCAACCGATCAACGTGGAATACGTGTCGGCCAATCCGACCGGGCCGATGCATGTCGGGCATTGCCGCGGCGCGGTGTTCGGCGATGCGCTGGCGAACCTGTTGGCGTTCGCCGGCTACGAGGTGACGCGCGAGTACTACATCAACGACGCCGGGGCGCAGGTGGATGTGCTCGCGCGCTCCGCCTACCTGCGCTACCGCGAGGCGCTGAGCGAGGACATCGGCGAGATTCCGGAGGGGCTTTATCCGGGCGACTATCTGAAGCCGGTGGGCGAGGGATTGGCGAAGGCGTTCGGACGATCGCTACTCGACAAGCCGGAGGCCGAATGGCTGCCCGACGTGCGGCAGGTGGCCATTGCCGACATGCTCGTGCAGATCCGCGAGGATCTGGCGGCGCTCAACATCCGGCACGACGTATTTTTCTCGGAGCGGTCGCTGTTGGAGCGCAGCTCCGCTGCGACGACCAGCGGCAATCGCGACGAGGTTGCGGAGACCATCAAGGAACTGCGGGCCAAGGGCCTCGTGTACGAAGGCCGCCTGGAAAAACCCAAAGGCCATGAGGTCGACGATTGGGAAGACCGCGAGCAAACTCTGTTCAAGGCAACGGCGTTCGGCGACGACGTCGATCGCGCGCTGCTGAAGTCGGATGGCAGCTACACCTATTTCGCGTCCGACATGGCCTACCACCACAACAAGCTCGCGCGCGGCTTCCGGCATCTCATCAATGTCTTCGGCGCCGATCACTCCGGCTACATCAAGCGCATGAAGGCGGCCGTCGCCGCGCTGTCGGACGGCAAAGCGGATCTCGACATCAAGGTGTGCCAGCTCGTGCGGCTGCTGCGGGCGGGCGAACCCGTCAAGATGTCGAAGCGGTCGGGGACCTTCGTGACGCTGCGCGAGGTGGTCGACGAGGTTGGCCGCGACCCGGTGCGTTTCATGATGCTGTATCGCAAGAACGACGCGACGCTCGATTTCGATCTCGCCAGGGTGATCGAGCAGTCGAAGGACAATGCCGTCTTCTATGTGCAATACGCGCATGCGCGCGCGCACTCGGTCTTTCGCAATGTGCGCGAGACTTTCCCCGATCTCGACGTGCAGGGCGACGAAGTAACGGCTGCAGACGTCTCAGGCCTCACCGATCCGGCCGAGATGGATCTGATCAAGCGGCTGGCGCAGTTCCCGCGCCTGGCGGAGGGGGCCGCCGCTGCCCATGAGCCTCACCGGCTGGCGTTCTATCTGAATGATTTGGCAGCTTCTTTTCACAGTTTATGGAGCCGCGGCAATGAATTGCCACATTTGCGCTTTATTCAGGCTGGGGATCGGAAATTGACCGCTGCGCGATTGGCTTTGATGCGGTCCTGCGCACAGGTGGTTACCTCCGGTTTAGGGATTCTCGGTGTGCACGCACCGAGGGAGATGCGATAATTCGTCGATTCGGGGGCGATCGAGAACGCGCGAAGGGATCCGCTATGTCACGGGCGAAAGGTCCAACCGCTCAGGCTGGCGCGCAGCGCTGGCGCAACGAGCCAGGACAGGATGCATACAGATCGCAGGGCCAGCATCAGCCTGATCCGGCCGGTGGTCACGAGGACGACGGCTACGAGCATCAGCCGCCACAGTCCCACTTTCCTCATCACGCCTTCCGGCAGTTGGGCGGGGATCGCACGCAGCCAGCCCTGTCGCGGGGAAGTCTGGCATCTCTGCTCAACCGAACGGCGGCGGCACACAATCCTCCGCCGAGCGGCGATGACCGGCGACGGCAGTCGCAGCACGCCGAGCAGCATCATCCGCATGCCCACCAGGGTGGTTCAGGAGGATGGCCGGGCAACTCCGATCCTTCGGGATACGATCTGGCGCATTACGCACCCGAGCAATCTCAGGGGCGCCGCGAGCCCGCACACGATCCTTACGCCCAGCCCGGCTACGACAGCGCAGCGGCGGAAGGGTGGACCGGCGGTCAATGGAATGGACAGCAGGGCCACCCGCAGACTTACGCACCCGGTTCGGTGGACGACCTGGCCTATGACCCGCGTGCCGGCTACGGCGGCCAGCCGCATGAGCAGGATTATATTTATGAGGGCGAGGAGGCGGACGAGCCGCCCGCCCGCCGCGGTCCGCGCGCTTTCGTGGTGATGGGCGCGCTGGTCGGGGCTATCGCCGTCGGCGGTGGTCTGGCGTACGGCTACAAGTCGTTCAATGGTGGCGGGGGAGACGGCAAGACGCCGCTGGTCCGCGCCGACAAAGGTCCCGCCAAGTCCAAGCCCGCCGATCCGGGTGGCAAGGATATCGCCCACACCGACAAACGCTTCCTGAACCGCCTGGGTGAAGACCGCCCGGGAGGCACCGTGGTCACGGAAACCGGCGGATTGGCCGGGTCCGATGTGGATTCAAACGGGGCACCGCGCAAGGTGACGACCCTGGTCGTCAATCGCGACGGGTCAATGGGTGCAGCCAATCCCGTCATCATGCCCACGCAGCAGGGCAGCAGCGGCGGATCGGGCGTTCCGGGCCTTCTCGTCGAGGGATTGGGGTTGCCGCCGCAGCGTCCGCCTCTGCGGGGAACGGCCTCTTCGGAGGGCCAGGGTGCGACGCAAGCGGCGCCTGTCGCTCCGCGGGTCATCAGCCGCGCCGAACCTATCGTTGAAACCCGGCCCGATCCGACACCGGAGCCTCAGGTCCGGGCGGCGGTCCGGAAGCCCGTGCCACGTGATGATGCAGCGGCACCGGCGCAGTCGACGAAAGTCGCCTCTGCTGCTGGTGCGATCGCGCCGGCATCCGGGGGAAGTGGTTTTGTTCCCGTGCTGTCATCGCAGAAGAGCCGCATGGACGCCTTGAAGGCCTTCGCCGATATGCAGCAGAAATATACCGACGTACTGCAGACCCGGACGCCGGATGTGCGTGAGGTCAATCTGGGCGATAAAGGCGTATGGCATCGCCTGATGCTGGGTCCGCCGGGTTCGAGGGAAGCCGCCAACAATGTGTGCACGCAGCTCAAGGCGCACGGGTTCACAGGCTGCTGGATCACCACCTATTGAGCTGCCGCCGGCTCTTGAGTGAGGTCGCTTCCTCTGGGAGCGATCTTGGTTTTTTCGGCAGGCGAGGTGCAGCATGGCGCACGTGATCGAGCGCGAGGCCTGGGCGCGCCATCCCGAAGACTGGCACGGAGAGCTGCAAGGCGCAGGGTACGGCGCCGGAATGTCGGTGATTTTCTTCAGCCGCACGGAGGTGGGCGAAGGGCCTCGCCTCCACACGCATCCCTACGCGGAGACATTCATCGTCCGTGCCGGGCGCGTCCTCTACACCATCGGCGACAGGGAGATCGAGGCGCAGGCCGGGCAAATCCTCGTGTGCCCGCCCCATACCCCGCACAAGTTCAAGAATCTCGGCCCCGGGCGACTCGAGACCATCGATATTCACGCCAGCGAAACGTTCATTACCGAATGGCTGGAATAGGGGGCGTGGATTGCGGCGTTGCCGGTGTTTCTGGCCATTTGGCAGTGCGTCTGGCCCGGCTTGACACCATCACAGAAGCGGTCCAACAGCAGCAATGCTGTAGTGGGATGCCGATGACGCCGGATCAGCTTAAGGCACTCATGAATTCCGAGCGGGCGCGGATTTTCCGAATCGTCCACAGGGACAACTTGCC
>JBKKCB010000196.1:0-7982 GCA_046713545.1 Hyphomicrobiaceae bacterium
GCCCGCCGTCGCCACCTCTCACTCCTGCGTTCCCGGAGGCCGCGCTTCCAGCGCGGTCATCCGGGATCTTCCCCCTTCTCCGTCGAAACGCGGTCACCCCTCAAATCCATCAGCACTCACAACATCATCAAACAAATCCCGCCACGTCGGATTGTGTTTCTCGACAAGCTTGATCTTCCAATCGCGCCGCCATCTCTTCATGGCTCGCTCTCGCTTGGCGGCATAACGCATCCCGTAGCGCTCAAAATACACAAGCCGGCCGACCCAGTAGCGCTTCGTAAAGCCATCCAGCAGCGCTCGTGATGCTCCCAAGCACGATCGGCGAGATTGCTCGTCATGCCGACATACAGAACGCCGCGCGGGCCGCTGGCCAGAATGTAGACGTAGAAGACCTTGGCCGGGCTCTCGCGCATCACTCGTGCCCAAATCAGCGTGGAAGACCCCGGCTCGGTGCGCTGTCGCGCACCGTCCGGGGACGCAATATTGTGAGGTTTATGAGCATCTCGTCAGCTGCGCACGGACGTAAGCACGGGAGAAGGGACCGGCCGTGCACCTGGCATGACCTTGCCTCACCCCTGGCGTCACCCCGGCGAAGGCCGGGGCCCAGACGACCATCCGCTCGCGCCGCGTGAATGGCAAACACACGGCGCACTCTCGGTCTCTCCACAAGCAAGCGAGAAGAACACCGCCTCACCTCACCCACGGTGTCATCCTCGGGCTCGTCCGAGGACCCATGTCTCCCCACGACGCGAGTCCGTCCCCAGATGAGTCTCAGCCTCAGCTCGCAACCTTCGACGGCTTCACCTGCGCCGGCATCGCCTTGCCGTAGCGGTCCGTGAAGGCCGCCGTGTCGATTTCTTCAAGCGCCAGGCGGCCGCCCATCACGTCCGCCTTCCAGGCCTCGTGCGCGGCATGCCGGCCCTGAAACTCCGGCATCACTTCCTTGGCAAACAGCTCGAGGGAGTCGCAGATGTCCGCGTGCGTGTTCTTGCCCGCCTGATTGAGCAGGATGACCTGATCGATGTGGGAGGTCTCGAACTTGGCGAGCTTGCGGCGGATGGTTTCCGGCGAGCCGATCAGCCCGCTTCGCAAGGCGGCTTCCTGCGCCTCCGGGTTGGCGCGCTTCCAGGCGTTGTATTCGTCCCACATGTTGACGGCGCCGGGTGCCGGACGCTTGCGGTCACTCGATGCCCCGTAGAAGCGCAGCGCAAACTGGAAGAAGGTCGCGCCGTCGGCACGCCTGCGCGCCTCCTCGTCCGTCTTGCAGCACATGAAGAAGCTCACCAGCGCAATGTTCGGATTGATGGTGTAGTCGGTGACCTTGTTCAGGCGCTTGGTGATGGCGTTGTAGTAGGCATGCACCCAGGCATGCGCCGCGTCTGCGCTCACGAACTGGAAGCCGAGCGCACCCATCCCGCAGCGTCCGGCTCTCTCGATGGTTTCGAGCTGCGAGCACGCCATCCAGATCGGGGGGTGCGGTTTCTGGAGCGGCTTTGGCACGACGTTGCGCAGCGGGATGTCGAAATAGCGGCCGTGATGCTCTGTTCCGCCGTCCCTGAACATCGGGAAGATGGCCTGCACGGCCTCGTCGAAAATGGCCCGCTTCTCCTCCATGGTTCGGCCGAACGGTTCGAGCTCCGTGATCGAGGCACTCTCGCCCATCCCGAACTCGCAGCGTCCGTTGCTCAGGAGATCGAGCACGGCGATCCGCTCCGCGACCCGGGCCGGATGGTTTGTCGTGAGCTGCAGAATGCCGTGGCCGAGGCGGATGTTCCGGGTCCGCTGGCTGGCCGCGGCGAGCACCGACTCGGGCGACGGGCAGTGCGAATACTCCTCGAGGAAATGGTGCTCCACCATCCAGGCGTAGTCGTAGCCGTACCTGTCGGCCAGCTCGACTTGCGCCAGCGCGTTCTGATAGAGCGCGAGCTCGCTGTGAGGCTCCCAGGGTCGCGGCAGCTGCAGCTCATAGAAGATGCCGAACTTCATCGTAAAGCCTCCATAAAATCGCGCGCGAACCATATCTGCGGCGATGTCGCTTCGTCCAGCCGCTGATTGCGAGGACAACCCGCACACGGCGCCACGATGCGGCACAGCAGCCTTTCCTTGCGTCCATGCTCCCGCCAGCCCATATATCCGCCTGGGAACAGCGCGCTTTCATAACCTCGAGGATTTTCGCATGTACGAAACGCTCAATCATTACATCGACGGCAAGTGGGTCGAGCCCACCGGCGCCAAGTCGCAGGACGTCCTGAACCCGTCGAAAGACAATGTCCTGGGCAAGCTCGGCCACGCTTCGAAAGGCGATCTCGACAAGGCCGTCGCCGCGGCCGAGAAAGGCTTCCAGGTCTGGCGCAAGACCTCCGCCTACGATCGCAGCAAGATCCTGCGCAAGGCTGCCGACCTCGTGCGCGAGCGTGCCGACGCCATCGCCAACGTGCTGACGCTGGAGCAGGGCAAGGTCCTCGCCGAGGCCAAGGCCGAAGTGCTGAGCGGCGCCGACGTCATCGACTGGTTCGCCGAGGAAGGCAAACGCGCTTACGGCCGCATCATCCCGGCCCGCGCCGACGGCGTGCGCAACATGGTGATCCTGGAGCCGGTCGGCGTTGTCGCCGGTTTTGCGCCCTGGAATTTCCCCGTCACGCAGGCCGTGCGCAAGATCGCCGCCGCGCTCGCCGCGGGCTGCTCCATCATCCTCAAATGCCCCGAGGAGACACCGGGCTCGCCCATCGGCCTCGTGCGCTGCTTCCATGACGCCGGCGTGCCGCCGGGCGTCCTCAATCTCGTCTACGGCGTGCCCGCGGAAATCTCCGAATACCTCATCCCGCATCCGTCCATCCGCAAGGTCTCCTTCACGGGCTCCGTGCCGGTCGGCAAGCATCTGAACGCGCTTGCCGCCAGCCACATGAAGCGCGCGACCATGGAGCTTGGCGGCCACGCCCCCGTCCTCGTCTTCGACGATGTCGACAGCGAGCAGGTGGCCAAGATGATGGGCGCCATGAAATATCGCAACGCCGGCCAGGTCTGCATCTCGCCGACACGCTTCTTCGTGCACGACAAGGTCTACGACAGCTTCGTCAGCAAGTTCACTGACGTCGCGAAAGGCACGCGCGTCGGCGACGGCCTCGATCCCACGAGCCGCATGGGCCCGCTCGCCAACCCGCGCCGCATCGACGCCATCCAGTCGTTCGTGACGGACGCGCAGGAGAAAGGCGCCAAGGTGCAGACCGGCGGCAAGCGCATCGGCAATCAGGGCAACTTTTTCGAGCCCACCGTCCTCACCGATGTGCCCGAATCGGCCCGCATCATGACCGAAGAACCGTTCGGCCCCGTCGCCGTCATGCTGCGCTTCAACGACACCGACGAGATGCTCGGCCGCGCCAACAGCCTGCCCTTCGGTCTTGCGAGCTACGCCTTCACGAAGAATTCCAAGACCGCCGCCAAGGTCGCCGACGCGCTCGAGTCGGGCATGGTGACCATCAACCACTTCGGCCTGGCGCTCCCAGAGACCCCGTTCGGCGGCGTCAAGGATTCAGGTTTCGGCCACGAGGGCGGTGCCGAGGGCCTCACCGTCTACATGCAGGCGAAGTTCGTCAGCCAGCTCGGCTGATGACGGCTATTCGTCTTGGCGTCTATTCTCCTCCCCTTTCGAGGGGAGGAGAACGCCAGCGGCTTAGTTAAACGCCTTCACTCTGACCAGCCGCGAGCCTGCGATCGGACGTGCGGCGGTCGTACTCATTCGCCAATGTGCGCAGCGCAGCCCCGCCATCGCCCGAAAAAGATGGGCCATGCATCAGCGCCAGCGTGCGCGGATTTAGCTTTGCAAGGCCGCGGAGCGTCGTCCCCATGTCCGGATTGAGAGAAGAATATTTGAACAAGTCCTCGGCGGTGATCGCGGGCCCGACAACGTCACCCTCCGTCAGCGCCGGGCCATTGCCGAGCTGCGTGAACAAGTCGCCGCACAGCAAGGTTCCGGTCGACTCTTCGTAGACCACGCCGGCATCCCAGCCATGGGGGGTATGCGGCGTGTCAAGGTAACGGACTCTCTTGCCCCCTCCCAGGTCGATGACTTCGCCGTCATCGAGCTCGCGCGGCGCGCGGTCCGCCATATCGTTCAGCGACACCATGCAGCCGGTGCGGCCGTGCGCGAGCTGCGCCTTCGGCGCAATCGCCAGCCATTCGTTCATCGCCCCGCACTCGTCGGCTTCGAAGTGGCCGAAGGCAATCCAGCGCAGGCGCTCGGGGGGAATGATACGACTTACCGCATCGCGGTTCAGCGGGAACATCTTCCGCAGTCCGGTGTGAAACATCAGCGGCTCTTCGCCCAGAATGAGGAACTGATTGAACGTGAAGCCGGCCGGCGGGGCGATGTCCGGCACGTAGGTCGAGAGCCGATAGATGCCGCCGGCGATCTCGCTGATAGTAGTTTGCATGACTTTCTCCCTGTTGCTGGACTGGTTGCTGATAGTGCTTCGCGCATGCCCCATCGACTGCCGGCAGGCGCAAATGACGGG
This sequence comes from Hyphomicrobiaceae bacterium, assembly GCA_046713545.1. GTDB lineage: Bacteria > Pseudomonadota > Alphaproteobacteria > Rhizobiales > Hyphomicrobiaceae > CADEFX01. The sequence continues at coordinate 4,512 of JBKKCB010000196.1, forward strand.
TCCTGCGTTCGCGCTGTTACTTCGGCGTTGACGTGCCCGTTGCGGCAGACCCGGGCGCCACGATCTTCATCACGAACGAAGTCGGTCTCTCGTTCGGACCGAACGGGCCTGGAACCTTGTTGCTGACCGGCGGCAGGCTTTTGATGAAGGCTGCGATGGCGTGCACGTCCTCGCGCGTGAGGCCGGCGAACGCATGCCAGGGCATGATCGGCGCCAGCATGCGGCCATCGGGCCGCTGGCCCTTCGTGATCGCGGTCACGATCTCCTGCGACGTCCACTTGCCAAGACCGGTCTCCTGGTCCGGCGTGAGATTGGGACCATGAAACACGCCGAGGTTTGGGATCTCGAAGCCCACCTCCGAGCCGCCCAGAAAGCGTGTCATGTCCGGCTTGCCGAAGAAGTATCCCGGCGTGTGGCAATCGTTGCAGCCTGCCAGTCCCACGAGATACTTGCCGCGTTTGATTTCAGCAGTCTCGGGAGGCCCCGCGCGCGACGAGGAGACCGGCATCGAAAGGCCCACAACAGCCGCAAGCGTCAGGCCGGCAATGATCACTGCTGTCGTCGTGAGCGCCGTCGTGCCAGGCTGAAGCGAGAGCCGCCACAATCCCGTCGTTGCGTTCGCAGTGCTGACTTTGCCGCCTGGGTCGCCGGCCGTCTCGATATGGCTCCTGTCCATTCCTGCCTCCGCGCGGAAATTACTCGCCTGCTCCCACCGCCGGGCGGCCAGAGATGGGCGATAGTTTTATTTCACAATACGAATTTGTGTACCCAAATATGACACGGCCGTCAATATGGATACACACAATGGTGCATTTAAATGCATTTCTCTACCTTCAGCCCCTCGTGCGCAAGTATACTTCATACTCTTAATGAGACTTTTATCTCATGTCAATACTTATGTCTCTGACCCCGGGAAGCGGATGCGCGCTGCTTCCGAACCGCGGGGGCGATCTCCTCCGCGGCCGCGTCAACCATTGCGATGGACAGAGGAAAATTTATGATACACAATTGTGCAGCGAAATAAGTTGACTAGCCAGGATGGGTAAACTGTGGACGCCATGAACCCGGCATGACCCGCACCTACACCCTGAAGAAGCGCGCGGAGAGCCAAGCGGGGACGCGGCGACGCATCGTCGAGGCCGCCGTCGATCTGCACAGCAGCGTCGGTCCGGCACTCACGACCATCAGTATGGTGGCGGAGCATGCCGGCGTTCAACGGCACACGCTCTACGCCCATTTTCCCGACGAGCGGAGCCTATATATGGCCTGCTCGGGGCTGACATTGGAGCGCGATCCTCTCCCTGAGGCTGCGGCCTGGCGGACCATCGAAGATCGGGACGAACGGTGCAGGGTTGGCCTCATTGCCGTTTACGGCTGGTACGAACGCAACGCGGAGCTCGCCGCATGCGTGTTGCGCGACGCCGAATACCATCCCTTGACGAAAGAAATCGCCGAGCTGCGGCTGGGACCGTCTATGGCGGCCTATCAGGAGGTACTCGGCGCGAAGTTGAGCCTGAAGCAGCGCGCGGTGCTGCGGCTGGCCCTCAGCTTTTTCACATGGCGGACTCTGGTGCGCGATGGGGGCCTTAAACAACGCGCTGCCGTCAAGACCATGGTTCAAGCCATCCGTCGCACCAATGAAACTTGAAGACGCCGCCCAGCCGGGGTTGAATGCGCTGAAGTGACAATGAAGAACGGGGAAACGTCCATGCTGCGTCGCGCCCTTCTGCTGACGTCGTTCTGCGCCGTCGTTCTCACCGCCGCCTCCGGCGTCCATGCTCAGCGTGCCAAGGGGCCGCCGGCGACGGCAGGGCCGCTGCCGAAAGCCTCGGCCGAGGTCTCCGGCATGTCGGCCACCCGGCTCGACCGCATCGGCACCGTGTTGAACAAGGAAATCGAGCAGGGCCGCCTGCCCGGCGCCGTCGTCATGGTCGCGCGCCGCGGCCGCCTCGTTTACCAGGGCGCCTGGGGTTTCCAGGACCCCGCCAAGAAAACGCCGATGCAGGCGGACGCGATCTTCCGCATCTATTCCATGACCAAGCCGCTGGTCTCCCTCGCCGCCATGCTGCTGGTCGAGGACGGCGACATCCAGCTGACCGATCCCGTCTCCAAGCATCTCCCCTCCTTCAAGGATCTGCGCGTGTCGGTCGGCGGCGGCGAGATCGCGCCCGAACGCGCAATGACGGTGCAGGACCTGCTGCGCCACACCGCCGGCCTTGCCTATGGCGAGCTCACCAAGAACCCGACTGTCAAGGATGCAATCGTGAAGGCCGGCCTCGCCAATCCAGGCGTGCGCGATTACGACAGCCGCGCCATGACCGGCCCCGAACAGGTCGAGCGCCTGTCGAAAATTCCGCTCATCCATCATCCCGGCACCACGTGGGAATACAGCCTCGCCTCCGATGTGCTGGGCCGCGTCGTCGAGGCCGCATCCGGCAAGCGGCTCGGCGACCTTCTCGCCGAGCGCGTGTTCCAGCCGTTGAAGATGGTCGATACCGGCTTCTTCGTTCCGTCCGACAAGATCGGCCGTCTTGCCGAGCCTTTCGAGACCGACCCCGCGTCCGGTAACAAGTATCCGCTTATCGACGTGTCGGCCCAGCCCGGTAACGATTCCGGCGGTGCCGGCGGCGTCTCCACCGCGTCCGACTATCTGCGCTTTGCCCAGATGTTGCTCGGCGGCGGCACCCTCGACGGCGCGCGCGTCGTCAGCCGCAGCACCATCACGCTCATGGCATCCGATCACCTCGGTCCGCGCATGAACGCGCCGCTGACCCCGGGCGAGGTACTGCTGGGCACGCACGGCTACACCTTCGGACTGGGCTTTGCCGTCCGCGCCAGCGACGGGATGGCCGGCGTGCCGGGTTCGGCCGGCGAATTCCTGTGGGCCGGATATGCGGGCACATTTTTCTGGGTCGACCCGAAGGAGCAGATCGTCGCCGTCTACATGAGCCAGGCCCCAAGCCCCGTCCGCGCCGCCTATCGCCGGCTCGTCAAGCAGCTGGTCTATCAGGCCATCAACGACTGACCTCACCGGAAAGCCACCATGACCTCTGTCTCACTCGACAGCCTGCGCGAGAAACTCTTCGTCTCGGTATTGTCCGACTGCCTCGACTCCGTCGGCCTCATGCATCAGGCGCTGCCCTCGCGCATCCGCCCGCTCGACGAAGAGCGCGTCATGGTCGGCCGCGCCCGCACCGCCGCCTTCATGGAGGTCTACCACCAAGAGCCCGGCACCAATCCCTACGAGCTCGAGATCGCGCTCATCGACAGCCTGCAGCCCGACGAGATCCCCGTCTTCGCCTGCTCCAATCCGGCGCGCGTGGCGCCCTGGGGCGAGCTGCTCTCCACTGCCGCCATGGCGCGCGGCGCCGCCGGGGCGCTGATGGACGGCTGCACCCGCGACGTGCGCGCCATCCGCGCCATGCGCTTCCCGGTCTTTCATGGCGGCATCGGCCCGCTCGACAGCAAGGG
>JBKKCB010000197.1:0-32383 GCA_046713545.1 Hyphomicrobiaceae bacterium
CGCTCCCGATGATCGCAACCTCGCGATGTCGTCATCACTGAACTTCAGGACGTGTTTGAGAACGTCGTTCGTATGGGCCCCAAGCTTCGGGGCCGCGGGCGTGTCCAAGGCAAGATGCGTCGACAGCTTGAACGGCGCGCCGACGAGCTTGACCTTGCTGCCGTCCGCGGTTTTGGCCTCGACGACCATGTCGTTGGCGAGAACCTGCGGATGCACCAGCGTCTGCGACAGATCGTGCAGCGGCGCAGCGGCGACGCCCTCGGCGTCAAATCGCTCGACCCAATGCGCCACCGTCTGTTTTGCGAAGATCTCTTCGAGAAGCGGCACGAGAACCGGCCGGTGCTTGAGGCGGCTGTCGTTCTTGGCGAAGCGTGGATCGTGCGCAAGGTCGGCATGGCCTAGCGCTACACAGAAGCGGCGCCAGGCAGTGTCGTTGGTGGCGCCCGCAAGCATGTACCCGTCTTTGCACTTGAAGGCCTGGTACGGCACCAGATGCCAGACGCCGGATCCTTCCTTGCGCGGGAGCACGCCGTTCGCAAGCCAGGCGACCGCGTGATAGCCGAGAATCGATACGGCGGTTTCCAGCAGCGATACGCGCACCCAGCAGCCGCCCGCACCCTGCATGCGGTTGATCAGCGCCGTCATGATGGCGCCGTACGCGAAAGCCCCGGTGGACATGTCGATGAAGGAAACGCCCGAGCGGATGGGCGGCCCGTCCTCCACGCCTGTGGTCGACATGATGCCGGAAAAGGCCTGCATCATGAGGTCATAGCCCGGCTTGTCGCTGAGCGCTCCGTGTTCCCCATATCCGCTGATGGAACAGAAGATGATGTCGGGCTTGATCGCCTTCATCTTCTCGAAGCTGATGCCGAGCCGCTCCGCGGTGTCCGGCAGGAAGCTGTGGATGACGATGTCGGCGCGCGCGACGAGCTTGTGCAGCACGCCGTGGGCATCGGCGCTCTTGAGGTTGAGCGTGATGCTCTGCTTGCCGCGATTGACGCTGTGAAAATTACAGGTGACGCCGTCGGGAGTGCACGCACCCCACAGCCGGTTTTCATCTCCGCCCGGGCTTTCGACCTTGATGACCTCCGCGCCCTGATCAGCCAGGAGCTGCGCACAATACGGGCCCGCCAGGACACGGCTGATATCGACGACCCGGATGTTTCGCAAAGGGGCCGGGCTGCTCATACGGCGACCTGCATCGCATTTCTCTGCAATCCAAGCTCCTTCATGACGCCGGGGATCACCTCATCGGTCCAAAGCTCCATCGATTGCAATGACTTCTTGTGCTCCATGTCGCCGAGCTGGGTTTGGATCGCAAGGCTTATGGGCTTCAGCTCGCGGATCATGCGCACGACCTTTTCGATGCACGTATCGACGTCACCCACGGGCAGGTTGCGCATGATGGCCTCGGTGGTGGGTTCCTCGTCGTAGGGCTGTTCCTCGACGATGTAATCGTTGGTCACCTTTTCGCGCCGCGTCTTGAGAGCCACGGCCAGCCGCTGCTGATAAAGCGCGCAGTTGACGTAGTGCTCCACGTCCTTCTTGTTCTTGCTGACGAAGGCGAGCCGGAACAGCCCGACCTTGACGCGGGAGGGATCCTTGCCCTCGGCGATGGCTGCCTTCTCGAACGCGTCGCGCTGCGCCTTCATGCGCGAGACGCCGCCCAGAACGCCGGAAATGCACAGCGCCTGATCGTGGCGCGCGAGCCAGCGCAGGTGATCGGGCACGCTGCCCGCGTACCAGATGGGCGGCGTTGGTGTCTGGAGCGGCCGGCAGCTGATCGATGAGCGGAGTTGCTGCAGGTGTTTGCCTTGATACTCGAACACGGGTTGGCTGAGACCGAGGCGCATCATCTCCATCATTTCGCCGGTAACTTCCCGGGCATCATCCAACTCGGCGCCGAAGCGCTCGAATTCGTAGCGCTGGTAGCCGACGCCAATGCCGAGATCGAGGCGGCCGTTGCTCAGGGTGTCGACCATGCCGACCTCCGCCATCAAGCGGGCCGGCGTATACAGCGACGCAACGACGATGGCGGTGCCGAGGCGGATGGTTTTGGTGCGTCCCGCCATGTGCGCCGCCATCATCAGCGGCGAGGGACAAAGGCTGTAGTTGGAAAAGTGGTGCTCGGCATACCACGACCGGTCGAAGCCCATCTGCTCGGCGAGGATCGTTTGTTCTGCCGCCTCGTCGAACACGGCTTTCGCGCTCTTGGAAGGATTGCGCTGCTGCATGATGTTGAAGATGCCAAAATCCATAAGCCTGCTCCCTTCAAGGGCGTCGTCTTGTTGGTTGCGCGCAGTGCCGAAGCGCATTTGCGCGGTGCGCGAAGGTCAAATGCAGTTTAGTGGGCCTGCCGCTGATGAAAATCATCTGAGCACGCGCAGGATTTTGGTGTCGGGCGCAAAGATGAGGATGATCGTTGCCCATACCCTCAAGTCCGTGTGTTACGAGCCGGGAAAGACCATGGCGGCTGTTTCCTTCCAGGTGACGAACACAGCCTGACCCTCCGCCGGCAAGACCTGGTCACGCGGCGCGAGGACCGAGATGACCTGACCGGCAACCTGGACGCCGACGTTGACAGTCGAGCCCAGGAAGCTCACCCGCTTGATGGTTCCGCTGAGGGCGTTCTGGCCGGGGAGCTGTTCTGCCGAGATGACCAGATCCTCGGGCCTGAGGATGATGACGGCCGAACTGTTGTCCTGCAGGCCCGGTGGGCGCGCACCGATCACCAGATCGCCGTTCGGCAGCTCGATCTGCACACGGCTGCCGTTCATGGTCACGGCTCGTCCGCTGATGACATTGGCCTGGCCGATGAAGCTCGCGACGAACGGATCGGCCGGAGCCCCGTAGATTTCGCGCACCGTTCCGGCCTGGAGCACGCGGCCCTTGTTCATGATGACGAGGCGATCGGCCGCCGCCATAGCTTCGCTCTGGTCGTGCGTGACGAAAACCGTGGTGATATCGACGCGCTTCTGGATTTCACGGATCTCGAAACGCATCTGCTCGCGCAAGCTGGCATCCAGATTCGACAGAGGCTCGTCCAACAGGAGCAGCGCGGGCTCGATGACGAGGGCGCGGGCAAGGGCGACACGCTGCTGCTGACCGCCCGAGAGCTGCTTCGTGTGGCGCTCCTCGAGCGGGCCAAGCTGCACGATGTCCAAAGCCCGGCGCACACGCGTTGCAATATCAGCGGCGGCGACCTTGCGCATGCGCAGACCGAAGGCGACGTTGTCGAACACCGTGAGGTGGGGGAACAGCGCGTAGCTCTGGAACACAACGCCGATGTTGCGCTTGTGCGGCGGCACACGCGCGACTGAGACCTGGTCAATGAGAATTTCGCCGGACGTGGGCAGCGCGAAGCCGGCGAGAAGATTGAGGGTCGTCGTCTTACCGCAGCCGGACGGCCCGAGAATGGCGACGAACTCGCCCTGGGCGATACGCAAGGACACCCCGGCGACGGCTTCCACGGCGCCGAAGGATTTTCTCACGTCTATAAGGTCAACCGTCGCCATTCCTCGTCCCGTCCGATCCCATGCTCAACGTTGCTGATGACCCGTGTCGGTCAGGCCGAACAGCCGCCCTACCCCGATTGTTCGCTCGATGGCAATCAAGGCAATGAAGGCCAGATAGACGACGCACGCGCTCACCGCCGTCACCAGAGGATCGTAGTTCTGGTCGATGTAGACGTAGATCCGCACCGGCAGCGTGGTTGCGGTCGGGCTGGAGAGAAACAGCGATACGGCGACGTCGTCGAACGAGAGAATGAAGGTGAAGACGAGGCTGGCGACGATGCCGGGCCGGATGAGCGGCAAGGTCACGAGGCGGAACGTGGTCCAGCCGTTTGCACCGAGGCTTTGCGCCGCCAGTTCGACGCTGGGATTGACGCCCATCAGGGCGACGGTGACGAAGCGGATGGCGAAAGGAACGGTGATGATCATATGCCCGATCATCAAAGCCCTGACGTCGCGGGGAAGGCCGTTCACGGCGAAGAATTGGAGCAACGCAAGGCCGAGGATGAGGCCGGGCAAGCTGAGGGGCGCAAGGAAGATCGATTGCAGGACCCGTCGGCCGAAAAAACGGTAGCGGACGAGCGCTATGGCGGCAAGCGTGCCGATGACTGTCGCCGCCAAGGACGCACCGAATGCCACGACGGCGCTGATGATCGCCGACTCGATGAACTCAGGCTTATCGAGAATGGCCGCATACCATTTGAGACTTGGGCCCGTGGGCGGGAAGACGATGTATTCCGTCGCCGTAAAGGACTCCGCCACGATGGCGAGAACCGGCAGAACGGCGAACGTGCAGACGACAGCACAATAGATGCCCAGCAGCCGGCGCGCACTCTCGGGAATCATTGGAACACGGCCCTGAATCTGCCGCGCTCGATCAGCTGGGTCTGCACGGTGACGGCGATGAGCACAATGAGCACCAGCGTAATGGCCACTGCAGCGGCGAACGGCCAGTTCTGCAGGATCAGCGCCTGCTGATACATGATCGTGGACAAGACCTTGTATTGCGATCCGCCGAGGACGGCAGGGGTGACGAAGGTGCTGGACGAGAGACTGAAGACGATCAGCAGGCCCGCCAAAAGGCCCGGCAGGCTCAGCGGCAGCGTAACATTGAAAAACACCCGCCAGGGACTGGCACCAAGTCTGGATGCGGCGAAGGGGACCGCCGGATCGATGGTCTGCAGCGCCGTGACGACCGCCAGAACAACAAAAGGCAGCAGGACATTGACGAGGCCGACGACCACCGCGGCTTCCGTATGCAGGAAGTGAACGCCCTCGATCCCGAACAGGCTGAGGATGGAAGCGAGGAGCCCGTTCGGCCCGATGATCATCACCCAGCCGAACGTACGCACGATGACGCTGATCAGCAGGGGCGACAGCACCAGGAACACGACGACGGCACGGACGCGCGCCGTGGCGACCGTCAGATAGAGCGCCACCGGGTATCCGATAATGATCGTTGCGACAGCCGTGATCGACGCGAGGCGCAAAGTGCGGCCGATCACCTCGAGGTAGAAACTGTCCAGCCAGATGCGCTGATAGTTCTTCAGGGTGAAGACGTGCACGATGCCGGTCAGGCGGCCGTAGTCGTAGAAGCTGTTGATGGTGAGGGTTATCAGCGGCGCGATGAAGAATACGGCAAACACGATGGCTGCCGGCAGAACCAATAGATACGGTACCGTCGCGCGCCTCAGAGACATCCCCACCGATCCATCAATACGCGCGCGATGCCGATGCGCGGCTGCAGATCCCTGCAGATCCGAACGCGCTTCGTCACCTTTTGGACTCGATCTCGCGATTCCAGACCTCAGCCCACTCGTCGAGGTTCTTGTTCATGGTCGCGCGGTCGAGCTTGATGAATTTGTCCAGCGCCTTGCCGGTGGGCATATAGGATTCCCACTCGGGTGGAACCGTCGCGTTCTTGTTGACGGGCGCATACCCCATGCCGGATGCAGCCTTGGTCTGCATGTCCGTGCTGAGCATGTGATTGATGAACTTTTGCGCTCCAATCGGATTCTTGGCGCCCTGGACAACCTGGAAGTTGACCGTGAAGTAGTTGCCCCCTTCCTTGGGGTTGACGTATTCCAGCACGGAGCCACGTTGCTTCAAGGCGAGCGCCCGAATGCTCGCGTTGGTGGTGATCCAGGCCTGTTCCTGCACCATCACGTTGTCCATTTCGGCCGGGCTCGTCGGAAAAGCCACAATCCCGTTCGTATCGCGCAGCTCTTTGAGCTTCTTGATGGCGGGGCGAATGTCGGTCTCATTGCCACCCAGGACTCGCGTCATGAGCGCGAGGAGATCCTGTGAGTAGAGCACGCCGAACGAGTAGAGGGCGATCTTGCCCTTGTATTTGGGATCCCACAGATCCATCCAGGCGGTCGGCGGTTCCCAGCCGGCTTCCTTGAACTTCTTGCTGTTGTATTGGATGCCGAGCGTGGAGATGTGGCTTGGGACGCCGATCTCGTCGGGATCGCGTAAAGTGTCGTAGACCTCGTTGAGGTTCGGGACGAGCTTGATGTCGAGCTTCTGATAGAGGCCCTGCAGCTTACCCGACACGTGCGTCAGATCGTTCGACCAGTAGATGTCGATCTCGGGCCGGCCTTTTGTGGCGAGCACCTTGGAGTAGTTGCTCAGCGCCGTACCGACAACGTAAACGACCTTGATCCCGGTTTCCTTTTCGAATGCCGGAATGGCGGTGCCGCGCATGAACTGCTCGATGGTCCCGCCGTAGCTGGCGAGCACGATCTGTTCCTGCGCCTTGGCCATATGGGCGGACAGGCAGAGCATCATTGCGCTTGCTGCAAAGACACCGGCGCCTTTCATTCGAGAGCAGTAGGACATGGCTTCTCTCCCCGTTCGCCCTTCCGGGCCATCGCCAAATTCGGGAAAGCTCCGCCTCAACGATGCGTGGTCGAGGCAGCGTAGCCCGGCCAAACTGCTGTACCGCTGAGGCAACTGCGGTGGTGGCGCTTCCTCGTTTTATTGCCAACCGAGCATGTCGCACGGATGGCGTTATCAACCAAGGTAGCCCCCTGCTACGATCGGCGGCAACCCAATATGCACTCAGACCTTGCCGCCGGACGCAAAGCGCATTTGATTGCTGCGATAGCTGGGCTGCTTTCGGCGGGAGAAATCCATCTCGCGCCAACGAGCCGGGCGGATGGCCGTGGGTCGCGATGCAATGGACGAGCTCCTCAAGATACGAACATTGGTTCAGGTCGTCGAGGCGGGAAGTTTTTCCGCCGCAGCACGGCAGACCGACATGTCGATCAGCGCGATCGCGCGGCAGGTCAAGGCGCTGGAGGAAAGCCTCGGTGTGCGATTGTTGAATCGGACGACGCGCAATCAGGCGCTGACGGACGCGGGTGCGATCTTCTATGAGCGGGCACGCACAATTCTCGATGATGTCGAGCGAGCCAAGCGGGACGCCTCATCCTTCCAGCAGATCGTCAAAGGCCTGCTCCGGGTGTCGCTGCGTGTCTCGGCCGGAACGACGGTCATTGTCCCGGCGCTGCCGCGCTTTCTCGAGCGGCATCCGGAACTGACCGTCAACGTTTCGCTGACGGACGAGCGGTTCGATCTTGTCGCGCGCGGCGTCGATGTTGCGGTTTGGCTCGGGCATCTGGGAGATTCAGGTCTCGTGGCCCGCCGCCTGACGCCGACGCGGCGTGTCGTGTGCGGCAGCCCCGACTACTTCAAGGCGCACGGCGTGCCCAGGGAACCGACCGACCTCGCAAGCCACAATTGCATTCTCTTCACCGTGAGCCAGTACGGCCGCGCATGGCGATTTGCGAAGGGAGACCAGCGCCTGGATGTTCCGGTGCGCGGAAATCTGGAATCGTCGCACGCTCAGGTGTTGATGTCGGCGGCGCTGGCAGGAGTCGGCCTCGTACTTGTGCCCGATTGGATGGCGCGCAGACAAATCAGCGAAGGGCAGTTGCAAACGGCCCTCACCGACTACGAGATCAGTCCGACCGACTACGATGCCGCACTGTATGCCGTGTACCCCCACAGCCGCGGACTCTCGCCCAAAGCGCGTGCGTTCGTCGATTTCCTGGTTGACCTTTTCCGCCATCGCGATGAGCGGACGAAGGCATCTTCATCCGCGGGACCCTATGTTCCACGAAACTGAGGCTTTCTCTTTTCAAGAAAGGCGGAAATCCCCTCTTCCTTGTCATCCGTCGTGTAGATGGATGCCACCAGAAACGTTTCGAGCTCGAGGCCGGACTCGATATCCATTTGCAGGCCGCGATGGACCGCGCGCTTCATGAGAGCGAGGCTCAGCGGCGCGCGCTCGGCGTGAACACGGGCCATCGCCAAGGCCTGGTTCAGCGCGCCGCCGCGTTCCGTCTGACGGTTGATCAAGCCGATGCGGAAAGCCTCTGCGCATCCGATGGGCTCGGCTGCAAACAGCATCTCGAACGCGTTAGCCTTGCCCACGATGCGCGGGAGCCTCTGCGTTGCGCCAGCGCCTGCGACGGTGCCGATCCGTGCGCTGGTTATGGCGAAGCTCGAACCCTCCCCCGCGACGCGCAGATCGCAGGCCAGCGCCAGTTCGAGCCCGCCTGTCATGCAGAACCCTTCGATGGCAGCGATCACCGGCTTGTCCAAGGTTTCAATGCGCGCGTTGAGGCGTCGCAGGTTTTTCAGATACGCCATCGCGGCGGTGACCGAGCGCACCTGCAAGGCTTCCGTGAGATCCGCGCCGGCGGAGAAACAATCGACGCCGCCGGTCACGACGATCGCCCTCACGGCGGGATCGCGCTCGGCTTCGTCCAGTGCCGCAATGATCTCCGACATCATCAACAGGCTGATCGCATTGCGGCGTGCCGGGCGATTCAGCAAGATGACGGCCGCAGATTCGCTTCGCGATACGACGATCGTTTCATTGGCCATGTTTGCTCCTGAGGCGCCAAGGTCCACAAGACAGGGGATTGCGAAAACCGGGCCCCAGTCTATGTGAGATCATGTAACGATGGCACCGATCGACGATCGACAATCCTGGAGCCCGGCCCGGCATGAGTTACAAGGTTGTAGACAATACAGAAGTGCAGCAGTTCGAGATGCCCGTCGATGGCGGCCTGGCATTCGTGTCGTATCGGCGGCGCGGCGACGAGATAACGCTTTATCATGCCGAAGTCCCAGCCGCGCTCCAGGGGCGAGGTCTCGGCTCGGAGCTCGCTCGCGCGACATTGACCGCCGTCCGGGAGCAGGGGCTCAAAGTCGTGCCACGCTGCCCGTTCATTGCGGCCTATATGCGCTCGCATCCTGAATTCGACGACCTTCGTGCCTGAGCACGGAACGGCCTGGGAACAGCGATAGCTCTTGGCCCCGGCTAGCCCTTGCGGGCATGGCACGCCGTGCTATGGGTTGCGTGAAATGACACCGCCAGACCACATAGAGCCGCGCAGGATTCTCCTTGGCCACATTGCGGATGCTCACGGCATCAAAGGAGAGGTCTTGCTCAAGACGCATACGGGCGCGCCAGAGGCCATTGCCGACTATGGCCCACTTGTTGATGCGCAGGGCCGCAAGCTCGTGGTCCGAGTGGTCCGGGTCACGGCCAAGGGCGTTGTTGCACGGGTAGAGGGCGTGGCCGATCGGACAACCGCCGAGGCTCTGAAAGGTACCGAGCTATTTACGACACGAGAAAATCTGCCTGACCCTGACGCTGACGAATTCTATCACGCCGACCTGGTTGGTTTGACGGCCATTGGACCCGACGGTGTGCCCGTGGGCAAGGTGATCGCCGTGGCAAATCACGGTGCCGGCGATCTCATCGAAATCGAACTTTCGGGGTCGCGGCGCACGGAGTTGGTCCCGTTCGCCAAAGAATTCGTTCCCGAAGTGAACCTCGCCAAGCGCCAGATTGTCGTGCACCTCCCGCAACAATCCGATGACGCCGATGCGCCAGCCGATACCTGAGAGTCGAATCTGATCCGATTTGCCCGGACGGGATAATGCCAGTTCAATTGTCGACGAGATTCTTCCGCACGAACGCATCGATGCCGGACGCGTCGAAACTCTCGTCATGCGTTCAAGTCATCCGACCCTGGCTCGCGCGCGTGGCAACGCTCGGCGTTGCAGGCTATCCGCCTCAGGCCCAGCGTCGCCTCAAGATCCTGAACGTCGTGGCGTATCTCATCGCGTTCTTCACATTCGCGTACGCCGTCCAGCACATGTTCGTCGATCGCAGAATGTGGGCGCCGGTGATCATCATCAACCTGCTCCTTGCCGTGGTCGCGCTGCTCGTTCCGCTGGCTCATCGCTTCAATGAGATAGCCGGCGGATTGACGCTGGCCGCAGCGGAGTTCGCGGCCCTGTTCGTGCTCACCGGGTACCTTGGCCACTCGTCAGGAATTCACATTCAGTACATCGCCTATGCGGCGGCGCCTTTCGTCATTCTCGGTCTGGGCCGGCTGAAGCTCATCCTGGCGCTGGTGATCGGCGGTTTCGCGCTGCACCTGGCATCGTGGTTTCTGTTTCCGGACGATCGCGCATTCCTGAGTGTCGCTGCCTCGGACCTCAATGCCATGTACGTCACAGCATCCGTAACGACGTTCGGCCTCATCGCAGCAACGGTCTACTATGCCTTTCATCTCGCCGAACGCGCAGAAGCCGAAACTGAGGCGCTCTTGCGCAATATTCTCCCCGACACGATCGTCGATCGCCTGAAGGCCGCGCCTGATGTGACCATCGCCGACAGTTTCGAGGAAGCATCCGTCCTGTTCGCTGACCTCCAGGGCTTCGTGCCGCTGGCCAAGGCCCTGGGTCCGGCGCGTACGGTCGAGTTTCTCAACACGCTGATGACGGAGTTCGACAGGCTAGCGGTGCGGCACGGCGTGGAAAAAATCAAAACCATCGGCGACGCCTATATGGCAGCGGCGGGCGTACCCAACGCCATGCCGGACCATGCCCAGCGCCTCGCGCATCTCAGCCTGGATATGCTCGCGGCGGTGGAGCGGGCAGCGGACGACATTCACGTTCCTCTTGCATTGCGAATCGGCCTGGCGTCTGGCCCCTTGATGGCCGGTGTCATCGGCGCCAAACGCCTCACGTATGATGTGTGGGGCGACACGGTGAACCTTGCGTCGCGCCTGGAGAGCAGTGGCGAACCAGGGCGCGTGCACGTTTCGGCATATGCCAAGACGCTGCTCGAAAGCGGCTTCGTTCTCGAAAGCCGGGGAGCGATCAACATCAAAGGCTTTGGAACGGAACAGACCTGGTATCTGGCCGGGCCGGCGCAGGTATCGCACACGCCTCCTGGAGAAGCGCTCGGCGCTATACCTTCTCACCCCTGAGCAACCTCGGGACGTCGCCGGTCTGGCCGGCGGCTTCACTCACCAAGGCCCGTTTCAATCCAGGCAACCGGTCGACGACGCCCAGACCGGCATCGCGAACAGCACGGCCGAGGTGCGAGTCGTTCGAGAAAATCCCATTCAAGACATCGAAAGCGGCCGCTGACGTCACCGAATCGAAGCGACGCCAACACTCGTAGCGCTCGAGTGCGGTGCCGTCGGCCGGATCAAGGCCGACGCGCATACTCTCGGCGATACATTCCGTCAGCGCCGCGACGTCGCGGAAAGCAAGGTTCAGCCCTTGCCCGGCGATCGGATGGACACTGCGCGCGGCATCTCCGGCGAGAGCAAATCGTTTCGCAATCATCGTGCGGGCGATCTGAAATTCCAGCGGCCACGAAGCTCGCGGGCCATCGAGTTCGAGAGCGCCGAGCCGGTGCCCGAAGCGCTGCTCGATTTCATCGAGGAAGCCGCGATCGTCGAGATTCAGGATCGCTTCACCGCGCTTTCTCTCTTCGGTCCAGGTGATGCAGGACCGCTGATTGCGCATCGGCAATATGGCGAACGGCCCGCCGGGCAGAAAATGCTGGACGGCCCTCCCCGCGTGCGGCCGTTCGTGACGCACGCGCGTGACGATACCGATCTGCTCGTGAGACCAGCGGACGCTTTTGATTCCCGCCTGAACCCGCAACGGCGAACGCCGGCCATCGGTGGCCACAAGCAGCCGTGCCGTGAGTTGCAAACCTTCCGCTAGCTCGATATCGACGCCGGTGTCTGTGGTTGAAAAGGCTCGCGCCTCGGCCCCTCCCCGCAAGGCGACACCGGAGGCGTTTCGCGCAGCAGCAAGCAAGGCAGCGTGCAGCATCGCACCGTCGACGATCCACATCGCAGCCTCGGCGCCGTCGGCGATTGTCTCATACGTCATCAGCACCGGCCGGATCGCGTGCTCCAGGGCCGAATCCGTGATGTCGACGGCGGACACGGGTTGGGCATCGCCGGCGATCGACGGCCACACGCCGAGCGCTTCGAGCAATCGCTTGGACCCTGCTGACAGCGCGTAGGCACGAGGATCGGCGGATGCATGAAAAGCGCTGCCGAAGTCTCGACGTTCAAGGATCGTAATTCTGACCTGGTGCTCGAGCGCCGCGGCAAGCGCGCACGCCAGAGCCAGGCCGGCAAAACTGCCGCCGGCGATAGCGATGTCGCATGTCTCGGGCGCGTTCACGAAATTCATCTCATCTGCGCAATTGTTAGCGTCGAGACGGTCGCGCGCTTGACAGCATCACACGGCTCGATTCCCTTGCGTACGGCCAAGTCAAGCGCGACCGTCAAGACAGGACCGCCATGCCGACCAAGAAACCCAAGGCGCTCAAGGCGATAGATCATCTGATCTCCATACTTGATCTCGAACCTCTCGAACAGAACCTGTTCAGAGGGCGCGGGCCGAAAGAGGGTTGGCAGCGCGTGTACGGCGGGCAGGTTCTGGGGCAGGCGCTGGTCGCGGCCGTGCGTACGGTGCCGCAGAAGCGGATCGCCCATTCCATGCACGGCTATTTCCTGCTCCCCGGCGATCCGACCCAGCCGATCATCTACGAGGTGGAACGCGTGCGTGACGGCAGCAGTTTCTCCACGCGGCGGGTCAAGGCCATCCAGCACGGCCGGGTGATGTTTTTCACCAGCGTCTCGTTTCAGAAGACGGAGGAGAGCTTCGACCATCAAAGCGAGATGCCGGACGTGCCTGACCCCGAGGACCTGCCCACCGAGAAAGAACTGCGCGACCGCCTCCTGACGCACCTCCCCGATCATATTCGCACCTACTGGGAACGGGAGCGTCCGATCGAAATGCGGCCGGTGGATGTGTCACGCTACCTCAGCCGGGAAAAGGTGACACCGGTGCAATACATTTGGATGCGCGCCAATGGGAAGCTCCCCGACGCGCTCCCACTGCACCAGTGCGTGCTGGCCTATGCGTCCGATTTCACGCTGCTTGACACTGCTCTCATCGCGCACGGCAAGCTGTTGTTCGACCGTGATATTCAGCTTGCGAGCCTGGATCATGCGCTGTGGTTCCATCGGCCGTTCCGGGCGGATGAGTGGCTTCTGTATGCGCAGGACAGTCCGTCGGCGCACGGCGCTCGCGGGTTGTGCCGGGGCAGCGTTTACACGCGCGAGGGCGTGCTGGTGGCGTCCGTTGCCCAAGAGGGGCTGATGCGCCGGCGCACGACATCCTACATGGTAAGTTAACAGGCAATTCATCGATTTTGCCTGTTTTTTGGGCAGATTTCTGCCGAAACCACCCTCGGCACCTCCTGTGGGACGGGCTTTTACCCATTCATTTTCAATGGGATAGGTTGCGGCTACTTCTTTGGCACAGGTCTTGACTCCTGAAGGGTTGGCTTGCCGCCAGGCGAGCTTCATCAGGCTTGCGTTTCGCTGGCACGCGACACGCAGCCGTGTTCAGGGGGTGCTGGCATGAAATTGATTACGGCCATCATAAAGCCCTTCAAGCTCGAGGAGGTGCGCGCCGCGCTCACCGACATCGGGCTCCAGGGGATGACCGTCACCGAGGTCAAGGGGTACGGCCGTCAAAAGGGCCACACGGAAATCTATCGCGGCGCGGAATACGCCGTGAACTTCCTGCCCAAGCTGAAGATCGAGGTGGTGGTGTCGACCGCCCAGGCTGACAAAGCCGTAGAGGCCATCTCGGTGGCCGCCAAAACCGGTCAGATCGGGGATGGCAAAATCTTCGTGTCGTCGATCGAGCATTCCGTGCGCATCCGCACCGGAGAGACCGACGACAACGCTCTTTGATGCTTCGCCATCAAAATTGAACCTTCATGCCCTCTATCGACGTAAGGATGATCATCCAATGAAGCCAAGACTGCTCATGCGTCTTGCCGGCTGCGCCATGGCCCTGTTGGCCGTCGCGCTCCTGGCCGCTCCCGCCTTTGCCCAGGCGCCGGCCGCGCCCACGCCCAACAAAGGCGACTCGGCATTCATGTTCACATCGACCGTCATCGTTCTGATGATGACGATCCCCGGACTCGCCCTGTTCTACGGCGGCCTCGTCCGCTCCAAGAACATGCTGTCCGTGCTGATGCAGGTGTTCGCGACCGTGTGCCTGGTTGCGATCATCTGGGTCGTCTATGGCTACAGCCTGGCCTTCACCAGCGGCGGAAGCCTCAATGCGTACGTGGGCGGCCTCGACAAGGCCTTCCTGAAAGGCGTGACGGCGGAAACAACCGCTGCGACGTTCTCCAACGGCGTCGTGATCCCCGAGTATCTCTACGTCGCGTTCCAGATGACGTTCGCCTGCATTACGCCGGCCCTCATCGTCGGCGCGTTCGCGGAGCGCATGAAATTCTCGGCACTGCTGCTGTTCATGGCACTCTGGGTCACGTTCATCTACTTCCCGATCGCTCACATGGTCTGGTACTGGGCCGGTCCCGACGCGATCGGCGATGCCGCCAAGAAGGTCGCGGAAGCTGCCGCCGATGCCAAGCCTGCTGCTGAAGCAGCCCTGGCCGCGGTGCAGGCGGACGCCGGCATGGTGTTCTCGTGGGGAGCCCTCGACTTCGCCGGCGGAACGGTCGTGCACATCAACGCCGGCATTGCCGGTCTGGTGGGTGCGCTGATCCTCGGCAAGCGCGTCGGCTACGGCCGCGAGCAGATGGCTCCGCATTCGCTCACGCTGACGATGGTCGGCGCGGCGCTGCTCTGGGTCGGCTGGTTCGGCTTCAACTGCGGATCGAACCTCGAGATCAACGGTACGGCCGCGCTGGTGATGATAAACACCTTCGTGGCAACGGCAGCGGCTGCGCTGTCGTGGATGCTCTCGGAGTGGTCAGCCAAGGGCAAGCCGTCGCTCCTCGGCCTCGTCTCGGGTGCCATTGCCGGACTGGTTGCGATCACGCCGGCCTGCGGATATGCGGGTCCGATGGGGTCGATCATTCTGGGCCTCGTTGCCGGCGTCGTCTGCTTCATCTTCTGCACGGGCATCAAGAATGCGCTCGGCTACGATGACAGCCTCGACGTCTTCGGTGTGCACTGCATCGGCGGAATCATCGGCGCCATCGGCACCGGCATTCTGGTTGCGCCATATCTTGGCGGGGCCGGCATTGCCGACTATGCCGCGAAGCCGGGAGAGTTGGCGGCAGGCGAATACGTCATGGCGACGCAGATCATCAACCAGGCCAAAGGCGTTCTGACGACGCTCGTCTGGTCAGGTGTCGGCTCGGCGGTGATCTACAAGATCGTAGACATCATCGTCGGTCTGCGGCCCGACGAGCAGCGCGAGCGTGAAGGCCTCGACATCACCGAGCACGGCGAGCGCGCTTACAACTGAGCTTACCCGCCACTGCAGTGGCGGACGCGGAGCCGGACAAGACCATCCGTCGGTGCTTACCGGCTCCGCAAAAGGATCCCGAGCGACGTCTCCCAAGACACGCTCAAGACTCGGGCCCGGAGGCATCCTCCGGGCCTTTTTTCTGTCGCGTACTCAGGATTTTACGACGATATCGATGAGACGGGCTTCGTCAGCATCTGGCGCATCGGCCTTGGCTGCATCCCACCACGCGACCGCAGCCTCGCCCAAAGGCGCCGCACTGCCCGTGGCATTCGCGAGCGCAACACCGTAGCTGGCATCCTTGTGGCGCAGCTCGATGGTGAAGGTCGGTCGGTCCGAGAACCTCCTCTCTGCCATCGGACGGCAGAACCGCACGACCTGAGGGCTTGCCGCCGCGCCGGTCTCGATGGCCGCGACCACGGCGTCGCGATTCAAGCCAAGCTTTTGGGCCAGCGCCAATCCTTCGGCCAACGCTGCGATCTGCACCGAACCCATGAGATTGATCATCAGCTTGTAGCCGCTGCCGGCGCCAACCGGCCCAAAGTGATGGATGGCTTTGCAGAGCGGGGCGAGCAAGGGACGCGCCGCGTCCAGATCTCCCTGCTCGGCGCCGACGAGGAGGATCAGGTCGCCGGCGGCAGCGGCATTCGGCAGGCCGGTGACCGGACAATCGATGTAACGATGCCCCCTCGCCTTGGCCGCAGCCGCAAGCTCCAGCACGTGCGCGTACGATATGGTCGAGCATTCGATGACGAAGGCACCCGGCGGAAGGTGCGTCAGGGCGCCATCCTCCGCTGCAGTCCAGGCGCGCTGTGACGCTGCATCGTCGGCCAGCATGGCGAAGGCGGCATCCGCGTTCGAGGCGGCCTCGGCGGGCGTGGAGGCCCACTGCGCTCCGGCGGACAGCAGACTTTCGGCCTTCGCCCTGGTGCGGTTCCAGACCATGACCTGGTGGCCGGCGCCCAGCAGGCGGGACGCCATGCCGATGCCCATGCGCCCAAGGCCGAAGAAAGCTATTTTTGCCACGTGGATCTCCGCTTCACCTGAATCAAGGAGGGACGCGTATAGCAGTTGCGGGTCCGAGCCGCCGAAGTAGGCGCGTCAGATCGCCCAGGGACAAGGCGATACATCCGGCCGTCGGAGTATATCCCGTTCGCGCGAGGTGCATGAAAATAGCGCTGCCTCGCCCCCTCGCACGCGGGCGCCGGTTGTGATCGAGCACGACGATGACATCGTAAATGTGGTCGTCGCGCCATAAGGTCTCCGCACTGGCCGGGTAGGGATGACGAACCTTCCGGTTGTAGTTGCCATCGCGGGCGTCATCGCACCAGCCGTCCCAAGGCCGCGAGGCACTGACCCGCAGACCCGTCTCAGGTCTTCGCAGCCGATCCGGGCGATACATGACCTCGCACAGGGTAAACAAACCTGCGGGAGTTGCCCCGTCACCTTCGCGCTTCATCGCGCGCCTGCCGCTGCGGCCGAGCGCGCAGCGCAGCCGGAGGCCGCCGATCGCCAGCATTCCCTGCGTCGCCACGGCCGAAAGAGCGTGGAGCCGCAGCACCTGGCGCCGGCGCGGCTTCCTGCCGCGCCTGCCAGGTCCCGTGGAGCGTCTATGCGTCAGCATGGTTTCGTTCGCTCTTGCCCGAAGCTGTCTCTAGGTCGAGGACAATGCTAGACTTATCTCCAAAGAACGTCTGAGGAGAGCATCCAGCCATGAGCACGGCACGACGCATACTTCTCGTCGATGACGATGACGAGCTTCGCGAATCCCTGAAAGATCAGCTCGCGTTGCATGACGAATTCGAAATCGTAACCGCGGGCACCGCGTCCCAGGGCATCGAAATTGCCAAGGGAGACCACCTGGATCTGGTGTTGCTGGACGTCGGGCTGCCCGACATGGACGGCCGGGAAGCCTGCAAGGTCATGCGCAAGACGGGGTTCAAGAGTCCGATTGTCATGTTGACGGGAAATACCGCGGATTCCGATGTGATCCTCGGCCTGGACGCCGGTGCCAACGACTATATCACCAAGCCCTTCAAATTTGCAGTTCTCCTGGCGCGCATTCGCGCGCAGCTGCGCCAGCACGAGCAGAGCGAGGATGCCGTCTTCGCCATCGGCCAATACACGTTCAAGCCGGCGTCCAAACTGCTGCTCGATGAGAAAGGCTCGAAAATACGGCTCACCGAAAAGGAGACCTCGATCCTGAAGTACCTGTATCGCGCCGGAGAAAAAGTGGTGACGCGCGACGTGCTGCTGCACGAGGTCTGGGGTTACAACGCCGGCGTCACGACGCATACGCTGGAAACGCACATCTACCGCCTCAGGCAGAAAATCGAGAAGGATCCATCGAGCGCCGAGCTTCTGGTCACGGAAATGGGCGGGTACAAGCTCGTCCCATAGCGGACGGCCTTGTGCGTGATGCCCCACTCGAGCACCGGAAGAGAGATGCCGCGCCTTGCCCGCACGCTCGACAGCCTGAAGTCACGCTATGACGCCATCGTCATAGGCTCGGGCTACGGCGGCAGCGTCGCGGCCGCGCGGCTCGCGCGCGGCGGCAAGCGCGTCGCCGTGCTTGAGCGCGGACGTGAATTTGCGACGGGTGAATTTCCGAGCCGGTTCCCCGATCTGCGCAAGGAGATGCGCGTCACCGGGCGAAGCTTCAGCTCCGGTCCCGACACCGCACTCTACGATGTACGCCTCGGCAGCGACATGCATGTGCTCGTCGGATGCGGGCTTGGCGGCGGATCGCTGATCAATGCCGGCGTGGCTTTGCGTCCGGATCCACGTGTTTTTGCGGACGACATCTGGCCCGGCCAGATCGCGCAGGACGGCCTGCTCGACCAGGGGTACGCGGAGGCACGGCGCTGGTTGCGCCCGGCGCGATCGGGGCGCGCACCGGAGTTCGCGAAATTTCAAGCGCTGAAATCGAGCAGCGCCGCTCTGGGTGTCGAACCGATCGTTCCAGAGGTGGTCATAAGTTTCGAGGACACCGTCAATCCTGCAGGCATTGCCCAGGCCGCCTGCACGCTCTGCGGCGACTGCTGCGCCGGCTGCAACGTCGGTGCCAAAAACACGATGGCGCTCACGTATCTCCCGTACGCAGCGAGCCATGGCGCGGAGATCTTCACGCATCTCAAGGTGCAGCACGTCGCGCAAGACAAAAGCGGAGGCTGGATCGTTCACGCCGAACGGCTTGATGCGCCGACATCGAAAGGCGCCGTCATTCTCAGCCTCTCTGCCGACATCGTGGTGATTGCAGCGGGTACACTCGGCTCGACGGAGATCCTGCTGCGATCGCGTGCAAAAGGGTTGGCATTGTCGGACCGGCTCGGGCAACGCTTCTCGGCCAACGGCGACATCATCGCCTTCGGCTACGGCGCAACAAAACCTGTCAATGCCATTGGCGTCGGCCATCCGGCCAAGATTGCGGATTTTGCGATCGGTGCATCGGTATCGGGCCAGATCGAACTCGATGATCCCGACAACCTGGCCAACGAAATTCGTATCCAGGAAGGCGTCATGCCGTCGGCGCTGGCACCGATCCTGCCCGTCATGTTCCTCCCGAACGGCCGGCTTCTGGGCGCGCTGCAGAGTCTTGTCAGCGGTGTCTATAAGGGACCGTTCGCGCATTTGCAGACGTTCTTTGCCGTGTCGCATGACAGCGCAGCGGGGCAGTTCAGACTGGAGGATGATCGCTTGGCGCTCTCCTGGCCGGGGGCCGCCGACGAGCCGGTCTACCGCAGGCTCGACGCCGCCTTGAGTACGCTGGTCGCGCACGCGGGCGGGCGATACGTCAAGAACCCGCTTGCCGGCACGGTCATGGGGCATCAGCCCGCGACGGCACATCCGCTCGGAGGCTGCGCCATAGGGCACACGAGAGACGAAGGCGTCGTCAGCCACAAGGCGCAGGTTTTTAGGGGCGGCCGGCCGGCTGGCAGCACCGAAGTTTACGATGGTCTTTATGTGATCGATGGTTCGATTATTCCCCGCTCGCTGGGCGTCAATCCCCTTCTCACCATCACCGCACTGGCCGAGCGAACTCTGGCTCACATGGCGCGCGATCTCAATTTTTCTATTTAAATCATAAGCATAAGCATGACTTCCACAGGACTGATGTATTGTCGAATTTAGCCGCATATTTGGTGTTAATGCGCCTATAGTATGCTTGACGATCGTATGCAGGGCGATGGTAACCTGCGTTACGATGTCGGCGGAGATTGAGTTGCCACACTCGGACAATCACCATTTCGGCTGGATCACAGCCGACGTGTCGCGTTTGATGCGCACCGTTTTCGACCGGCGCATGCGCAGCCTCGGGTTGACGCGTGCGCAATGGCTGGCGTTGACACGCCTTCACCGCCGCCCAGGTGCCAGTCAATCCGGACTTGCCGACATGATGGAGATCGAAAAGGCGCCCGCCGGGCGGATCATCGACCGTCTTCAGGACAAAGGTTGGGTCGAGCGGCGGGCCGACGCTTCAGATCGGCGAATAAACCGCATCTATCTCACGGAGCGCGGCGAACGGATGTATGCGGCGATCTCACCGATTGCTGCGGCTACGGTCGACGACGCTCTCGATAACCTGTCGCAGCAAGAGCGGGATCGCTTGATCGGACTCATGATGCGGGTCAAAGCGGCGCTTGCAAGACTGGCAGAAGCAGATGTCGTATCTGAAGGCATCGATGTCGATGTCGATGTCGAGGACGACGAGATAACCGAGGCACCCGTGCTGTGAGTGCGAGCCAAATGCGACTGATGCGTCCGTTTCTTCTTGCCGGCATTCCGACGCTGGCAATTCTCGGAGCGCTGGTGTGGTGGCTATGGGGCGGCCGCTACATCTCGACCGAAAATGCTTACGTCAAAGCGGATATCGTTCAGGTGTCCTCCGAAGTTTCCGGGCGAATTTCGGATGTCTTTATCAAAGAGCACGCCATCGTGAAGGTCGGCGATCCCCTCATCAAAATCGATCCCGAACCTTTCAACATCGCTCTTGAAAAAGCCGAAGCCGAACTGGATCAGACCCGTACTCATGTGGCTGCGCTGCGAGCGCAGTACGCAGAGGCATTGGCCGAGTTGAAGGAGGCACACAGCAAGATTGCATTTTACGACGCGCAGTATGCACGTCAGAATCAGCTGAAACAGCGTGGCGTAGGCTTCGCTTTCCGGTTCGAGGAAGCAGACAGCAATGCGGCCACGGCGAGAGATCGTACCGCCGTCCTCCAGCAGAAAATCGAACGCATTCTGGTAACGCTATCGGGGAATCCCGATCTGCCGGCCGAGCAGCATTCGCTGGTGCGCGAGAAGCAGGCGATGCGGGACCGCGCCAAGCTCGAGCTCGACCGTACGACACTTTTGGCCTCGGTCAGCGGCATCGCCGTCAACGTCAAGCTCCTTCCCGGAGAGCAGGTGCGGACAGCCACGCCGCTGTTCGCCATCGTCAGCGACACCCGGCCGTGGGTAGAAGCCAATTTCAAGGAGACGGAACTGACACACGTGCGCCCGGGACAGGCGGCCACGGTCGTGCTGGACATCTATCCTGACACGACGTGGGATGCAGAGGTGGAGAGCATCAGTCCGGCGACCGGCGCCGAGTTCGCGTTGCTGCCGCCGCAGAATGCATCCGGCAACTGGGTGAAGGTCGTGCAGCGGCTGCCCGTGCGCCTGCGCCTGCTGGCACGCCCCAACGAGCAGCCCCTGCGCGCCGGCATGACCGCCACCGTCAAGGTCGACACCAAGCGCGAGCGCCGCATCACTCAGATCTTCGGCGGCAGCGCAGCGGCGACATCACAGCCCTGACGCGACGCATTTTGCTTTGCTATGCTGGGTGTTGAGAGCAACACCTTACCTGCAGGGGACGCATGGCAACGACTAGCATCACGGCGCGTGAGGCGCAGATTCTCGACTGGCTCAGCGGCCAGCACGACGCCATGCTGGCGATGATCGAGACGGTCGTGAATATCGACAGCGGCAGCTACGACAAGGCGGGCGTGGATGCTGTCGGCGCCGAGTTCGTTCGCTTCTTCACCGAGCGCGGCCTGCCGACGAGTGTCGAGGCACACGAGACGTTCGGCAACGCGATCCACATCCGCATCGACGATACGCGCTCCAACGAGAAGCCCATCGTCCTGATGGGCCATCGCGACACCGTGTTTCCGAAAGGCGAAGCCGGCCGCAGGCCGTTCAAGATCGAGGGCGGCCGCGCCTATGGTCCCGGCGTGTCCGACATGAAGTCGGGGCTGGTGATGAACGCCTTCGTTCTCGACGCCTTCAAGCGTTTCGGAGGGGCGCCAGCACCGCTCGCTGGCCTCATCACGTCCGACGAGGAAATCGCCTCGCCGTCATCGCGGCCCGTGATCGAACGGGTGGCACGAGACGCGCGCTGCGTCTTCAACGCCGAACCTGGACGGCCGACCGGCAACGTCGTCACGGGCCGCAAGGGCGGCATTTTCATGAGCATGGAAATTGAAGGCCGCGCCGCTCACTCGGGCGGCAATTTCGAGCACGGCATCAGTGCCATCGGTGAGCTGGCGCAAAAGATCGTCAAATTGCATGCCCTCACCGATCTGAAGCGGGGCACCACGGTCAACGTCGGCATCGTGAAGGGAGGACAGTCGGTCAACACCACGGCCCCGTCCGCCGAGGGCCAGATCGACCTGCGCTACATGAAACCGAACGATCGGGCCGACGCCATGGCAGCGATCGAGGAGATCGTTGCCACGTCCTACGTCAACGGCACGCGGTCCAAGCTGCGCATCCTTGGGGAGTTCCTGCCGCTCAACGCCACAGCGGCTTCCGAGCAGCTCTTTGCCGGCTATCAGGCCGCCGCAGGCGACGTGGGATTGTCCATCAAGGGGGACTTCTCGGGTGGATGTGCCGACTCGGGCTTCACGGCTGCCGTCGGCTGCCCGACGATCTGCGCCACCGGGCCGGTGGGTGCCAATGCGCACACGCCTGAAGAGTATCTTGATATCACGTCGATCGTGCCGCGGGCTCAGGCGCTGGCGTTGGCCATTCTGCGCCTGGACCCTGCACGGTAATTCAGTACTGCGGCATGTGAGCACGCATCCTGCTGAGCGCAGGTGGAAACGGCTTGGTCTCAAACAGCGGGCGGCTCACTTCGCGGGAAGCGCCCGTGTTCATGCAGCCGCGGCAGCAATATCGCTACCTTCGAAATGAAAGATGCGCAGCCCCAGCTCTACTTTGCACCAGTCGCATTTGCCGGACGCCGGCAGTTCGTAGGCATAGCTCATGACCGATCTCCTGCTTTTTTTATTCAATCGCAGCATGCGCTGCGTGAAGCTCGCCGGAACAACTCGGTCTGACTGGGGCGGTTCCGTCGGTTTGGTCGTGCGGCAAAAAGCATCCGGCCGCCGAAGTGCCCAAGCCAGGGAGGGCCGAAGAACCTAACCGCCAGACTGGCTTAATGTTCCCCGCATTCGCGGGCGTGGCTTGCGCCGTACAGGCGCCCGAAGCGGCGCGGCCGGTACGATCTACACGATCGTCACTCGGCGGGTGTGGGCACGGGCGTGGCCACCGAAGCGTGCTCGCGACGGCCCCTCACGCCCAGCTTTTCACCCAGCCCCTCCATGGCGACGTAAATGGCGGGGGTGATGTACAGCGTCAGCAACTGGGATACGGCGAGGCCGCCGACCACCACGAGGCCGAGCGGTTGCCGCAACTCCGCTCCCGCACCCCAGCCAATGGCAATCGGCAGGGTACCGAAGAGAGCCGCCATGGTCGTCATCATGATGGGCCGGAAGCGCAGCAGGCAGGCATCGCGGATCGCATCGACGGCACTTGCACCCTGGGCGCGGCGCTCGATGGCAAAATCCACCATCATGATGGCATTCTTCTTCACGATGCCGACCAGCATGATGATGCCGATGACGGCGATGATGGTCAGCTCGACGTCAAACAGCCACAAGATGAGCAGTGCGCCCAGGCTTGCCGACGGCAGACCGGAGAGAATTGTGATGGGATGAATGAAGCTCTCGTAGAGAATACCCAGCACGATATAGATGACGATGATCGCAGCGGCGATCAGCAGCGGCTGATCGCGAAACGACTTTTCGAACACCTGCGCAGTGCCGGCAAACTGGCCGCTGATGGACGCAGGCATGGCGAGCGCCTGCTCGGCGTCCCGCATGGCGACCACGGCCTCGCCCAGCGTGTAGCCGGGCGCCAGGTTGAACGTGATCGTTACGGCCGGCAACTGGCTCTGCCGGGCCACGGAGACCGGTCCCGGACCCAACGTTACGGTGGCCAGGGTATCAAACCGGATCTGCTGGCCCGAGCTGCTGCGGACAAAGATCTTCGACAGCACCGTAGGATCGAGCGTCTGGACCTTGTCGGCTTCGAGGATGACGGCGTAGTCGTTCGAAGGCGTGAAGACCGTGGCAATCTTGCGCGTTCCGAAGGCGGAATAGAGCGTCGTGCGGATCGCATCCATCGTCACGCCGAACCGGCCCATGGTGTCGCGATCAACCGTCAGCAGAAGCTGCCGCGCACCGAGCGTCAGATCGCTTGTCACGTCGGCAAATCCGCGTGTTTCCTTCACACGATCGATCAGTCTTTGCGCCTGCGTGTACAGCTCGGCCTGGTCGACGCTGGTCAACGTGTATTGATACGTCGCCGCGCCGGCGCGACTGCCGATCCTGAGATTCTGCAAGGCCACGGGGAATGCGCGAATGCCGGTCACGGAGGCGAGCCGTCGCCGGAGCCGATCCTGCACCTCGCTGATCGTCGCCCTGCCCTGGCGGTCGGAACGCGACTTCAACTGGACGAAAATCGATCCCCGATTGAGCGTCGCATTGAACCCGCCCGCCGATACGTTCGAGTTGACATACAGCACGTCCGGGTCGGTCCGCACGGCCTCGGCCAATTGCCGCTGCCGTTCAAGCATGGCCTGGAAGGAGATGTCGGGCGCGGACTCGGTGCGCACGATGATGATGCTGGTGTCTTCGACCGGGAGAAATCCCTTCTTGACGGCAGTCAGAGCCCAGCCCGTGGCCACGATGGTGGCCAAGACCAGGAGCATCATCAGCCACGGAACCCTCAGCGACGCGTCGAGACTGACGCGATAGCCGTGCGCCATTCGCTCGTAACCCGCCTCGAATGCGCGTGACAGCCAGCCCGGATGGGCGTCATGCGCGCCATGCTTGAGCATGCGGGCCGACAACATGGGCGTCAAAGTCAGCGAGATGAAGCCGGAGAGCAGGATCGCGATGCTGATCGTGACCGCAAACTCGAAGAAAAAGCGCCCGACCACGCCCCCCATGAAAAGGATGGGGATGAAGACGGCGACAAGGGACATCGTGATGGAGAGCACGGTGAATGCGATCTCGCGCGATCCCTTGATGGCGGCCTCGAACGGGCGCATGCCCGCCTCGATGTGACGGACGATGTTCTCGAGGACGACGATCGCATCATCGACCACGAAGCCCAGCGCCAGCGTCAGCGCCAACAGGCTGACGTTGTCCAGCGAGAATCCGAACATGGCCATGCCGGCGAATGTGCCGACGATCGACAGGGGAAGCGCCAGGGCCGGGATCACCGTCGCGCGCCAGGTTCGCAGAAACGCGAGAATGACCAGAACAACCAGAACTGCAGTCAGAACCAGCGTCAGCTGGACGTCGTGAACGGACTCGCGGATCGATTGAGACCGGTCGCTCAGGACGTTGAGCTTGATGGTCGGCGGCAGATCCTGCCGGAATTGGGGCAGCAGTCCATGCACCGCGTCGGTCACGTCCACCGTGTTGGCGTCGGGCTGCCGCTGCACCGAAACAATGATCGAGCGCTGACCATTGAACTCCGCGCGTGCTTCTTCGTTTTCGACCGAATCCTCGACCCGGGCAATGTCCTGCAACCGCACCGGCGCGCCATTGCGCCACGCGACGATCACGGGCTTGAAGTAAGCCGCCGTCGGCTCGGCGCCCTTGGTTTCCAGAATATAGAGCTGGCGCTGCGTGCGGATGCTTCCCAACGGACTGACCGTGGCCAGCGTGGTCACCGCATTGCGGAGATCCTCGATGGAAATACCGCGCGCGGCCAGCGCATCGAGGTCGTAGCGGATGCGAACGGCGCGCTTCTGGGCGCCGTTGATATTGACCTGGGCCACGCCGCTCAGCATGGAGAGGCGCGGACTCATGACCTTGTCCGCAAACTCGTTGATGTCCTGCGACGGCGCGGTCTCGGACGTCAGGGCGAGGAAGATGACCGGCGTATCGGCGGGGTTGACCTTGCGATAGCTGGGGGGCGCCAGCAGATCGTCCGGCAGACGCGCATTGGCCACGGAAATCGCCGATTGCACATCGAGCGCGGCCGCATCGATATTGCGGTTGAGGTCGAACTCCAGCGTGACGGTCGTGAGCCCCTGCGTGCTCGACGAGGTGATAGCTGTGATTCCGGCGATGGTCGCGAACTGCCGTTCGAGCGGAGCTGCAACCGATACGGCCATCGTGTCGGGGCTGGCTCCCGGCAATTCTGCGGTGACGGTGATGGTGGGAACGTCGATCCGCGGAATGGCCGCGATCGGCAGTTGGCGGTAGCCAAAGAAACCGGCCAGCGCCAGAGACGCCATGAGAAGGATCGTCATCACCGGCCGGCGAATACACAGTTCCGAAAGATGCACGGCGCTCTCCGTTCGCCTCAGGTGCGCTCGTTGGATCGGCGTTCGCTGCTGGCCGGCACAGGCGCGGGGTTGCGTGGTTCCTGTATGGTGACGGAAACGCCGGGTGCCAGCCGCAGATGCCCGTCCGTCACGACCTGTTCACCAGCCTTCAGGCCATCCCGCAGGAAAGCCTTTTGACCTACGATCCGTTCAACGGTCACGATTTTCGGTGAGACCTTTTTGTCCGCGCCGATGACCCAGACGAGCATCCCCTGCTGGGCTGGCAGAACCGCGCTCGCGGGCACGGCAACCACATTGGCCTTGATCTCGACTGTCAGGGCGAGTTCGACGGCTTGGCCGGGCCAAAGGATTTCGTCGGCGTTCTCGACGACGACCTTCGCTTGTACGGTCCCGGTTGTCTTGTCGACCTGATTGTCGATCATGCCGATCTTGCCCTGCAACCCGACCGTCGAGCCCGGCATGCGGATCTCGGCACCGGAATTTGCGGTGAGGGCCCGCCGCAGTGCGGGAAGGTCATTCTGGGGCACGGAGAAGCTGACAGCGATCGGGCGCGTCTGGTTGATGGTCACCAGCGGCGCGGAATCCTGCGCACGCACGGTCGCTCCCATCTTGGCGCCGATGCTGCCGGTGCGGCCCGTGATGGGCGCGCGGATGACGAGATAATCGAGTTGCGTCTTCTGCATCTCGAGCTGGGCCCGCCCCGCCGCGATGCCGGCCGTCAAGGCGTCCACGGTGTGACGCGCGGTCTCTGTAGATGCTTCAGTCACGTATTTCCGGCCGACCAGGGCCTCCCGCCGCTGCAAGGTCGACTGCGCGTCACGCAGGCTCGCGTCGTCCTTCGCGATCATGGCCTCGGCCTGCTGGATCTGCGCCCGCATCAGCCGGTCGTCGAGCCGGAACAGAAGCTGGCCCTCGGTGACAAGTGCCCCTTCCTGGAAGCCCACCTCTATGATCTGGCCATCGACCCGCGGTTTGACGGCCACGGTTGCCAGCGGCTCCACCGTGCCGGGTGCAGCCAAAATAACAGGCATCTCGGTTTCGATCGCGAGGGCGGCGGTGACCGGCGGAGCCGATGGACCCGATCGGCCCGGCTGCTTGCCTTCGCTTTTCCCCGCATTTGGACCGCCAGCATCCTTCTGCCCGGGCGCCGGCTTCGCCGCCACGACGGTATCCCAGACGGGTCGCAACTGATCGCGCCCTGCATATGCGGCACCGATCAGTGCAAGGACAATCAGTCCGAAAAGCCATCTTTTTGTCGGCATACGGAACTGTACCCTGACCGACGCCTGCGCATCGCCCGCAATTTGCGGCGACACGAACCCGGAAATCCCGGCGGGTCAGCCAAAATTGGATCAGCCCCGCTTCTCTACCGGGCGCCAGGCGGTTAACCCAGACGCAACCTGTTTGAGCCTAACACAACTTTCCTAACGCAAGAACGTATGGCGACCCCTGCCTCCGTCGCGCCATGCCCATAGGTCCAAACGAAGGCTTTAGCCCAGCAAATCCCTCAGCATGGGGATCAAGGGCAAGTCGGCGGGCGGCATGGGGTAGTCGGCAAGCCGGCTTGCCCGCACCCACTTGATGGCCTGGCCTTCGGCCGGGGTGATTTCCCCCTCCCAGGTCCGGCAGAGATACAGCGGCATCAGCAGGTGGAAGGTGTCGTAGCTGTGACTGGCGAAGGTGAAAGGTCCAAGGCACGGCTCGCAAACCTCGATGCCGAGCTCCTCTTTCAGTTCACGCACCAGTGCTGCCTCGGGCGTCTCGCCCGTGTGCACCTTGCCACCGGGAAATTCCCACAAGCCGGCCATGGCCTTGCCGGCCGGACGTTGGGCAATGAGGACGCGGTTGTCGCGATCAATGAGGGCAGCCGCCGCCACGAGGAGTACGTCGCGGCTCATGGCGCCCGTCCCTTCGCCCGTTTCAGCTGCGATAGTCCGCATTGACCGAGATATAGCCGTGGGTCAGATCGCACGTCCAGATCCGGGCGCGGCCATTGCCGATGCCGACATCGACGCGGATCTCGATCTCGGGATTCTGCATGTACGCCGCCATGGTGGCCTCGTCGTACTCGGCGGCACGCTCCCCTTCCCGCGCCACGATGCGGCCACCGAACCAGATGGACAGCCGATCGCGATCCGCAGCCTCCCCGGCCTTACCGACCGCCATGACGATACGGCCCCAGTTGGGATCCTCACCGGCGATCGCCGTCTTCACGAGCGGCGAGTTGGCAATGGACAAACCGATCGTTCGCGCGGCTGCGTCCGTCTCCGCCCCGGTCACGTCGAGCGTGACGAACTTCGAGACGCCCTCACCGTCTTTCGCGACCATGATGGCAAGGTCGCGCATCGTCTCGTCGAGGCGAGCCTTGAAATCGCCGAGCGCGGGATCGCCAACCTCGATGATGCGCTTCTGGCCGCGCTTCTCCGCAGCGCCTGTCGCAAACAAGAGGCATGTATCGCTGGTCGAGGTGTCCCCATCAACCGTCATGCAGTTGAAGCTGCAGGCGGCGCCCTCGGCGACCAGCCGCTGCAACGGCGCATGCGCGATAGCCGCGTCCGTGAAGAGGAAGCACAGCATGGTTGCCATGTCGGGGGCGATCATGCCCGCGCCCTTGCAGAAGCCGGCGATGGTCACCTCGACGCCGCCGATCCTGGCCTTACGCGATGCAATCTTCGCGAAGGTGTCGGTCGTCATGATGGCCTGCGCGGCTTCCGTGCCTCCTTCAGTGCTGGCGACATCGGCCAACTGGTTGAGGCGATGCGCGAAGCCTGCAGCATCCAGCGGCTCGCCAATAACGCCGGTCGATGCGAGATAGACGTCCTGCGGCTGGCATTTGACGGCCTTGGCGGCGAAGTCAGCCGTGATGGTCACGGCTTCATGGCCTTTGCGGCCCGTAAATGCGTTGGCGTTGCCCGAGTTCACGACGAGGGCGCGCGCCGTGCCGTGCTTGAGGTTCTCACGACACCATAGGACCGGCGCCGAGCACGTTTTCGATTGCGTCAGCACGCCGGCGGCGACGCTGCCTTCGGTGAGAACCGCAAGCATCAGGTCCTTGCGCCCTTTGTAGCGAATGCCTGCTTCGCACGCCGCGAACCGCACGCCCTCAACGGGCGGCATCTGCGGACTGATTGCCGGTGCGAACGGTGATACGGATGCTGCCGCCTTCGCCATCGTGTAAAAAACTCCTGACCCTCCGAGGCGTGGCTATTCAGCCGCCTCACGCGCCACTCCAAGCTTCTCAGTCTCGATCTGCAGAATATCATTGAACCGGTTGAATGCACCGGTGAGCGCGGTGCGCCAGGTGAGATCGACGATCTGCGCTTCCGTGAAGTGCGTCCTCAACCGCGCAAACACATCGTCACGCGTGCGATTCCAGTTGTTGTTCACGGCAATGGCGTATTCGACGACCAGCTTGTCGGCCTCGTCCAGCTCCGGGTGGTCCTTGTAGTCCAGCAGGCGGGCAGCGCCGTCTTCCGAGAGACCATGCGCGGCGAGCTTGGGCTGATCGTGCGCGACGCAGTAGGCGCAGTGGTTGATCTGCGACGTGACCACCATCAGCAGATAAAGATGCCGCTTGGAGATGACGGGGTTTTCGCCGAGCGCGATGAGCAGCGACCAGACGTGCTCGAAGATCGGGCGGCGATGCGCCATGGCGCCGGCCATATTCGCGAAATCGCCATAGGACAGCATGCGATCCCACAACGGGCGCAGGTCCTCCGCGAGATCCTCGCGCCGCTTGATACTCACTCGTGCCATTGAGTTGTATGCTCCAGAACTTGACCTTCCCACAGGGAACGACGCGCCGCCGAAGCTCGTCAAGCAATCGTTGCGAAGTCGCAGCCCTCTATTCGCCCTTCAGCAGGCCTCCCCGGCCCTCGACCGAGATCACGCTGAGGAACGCAAGGATGCCCAGCAGCGCGAAACCGGCAGATAGCGGTCTGACCGTACCGTCGAACATTCGGCCCACCGTCCATCCCAGGACCGCTCCCGTCATGGTTGTGAAAAAGCCTATGAGCGACGCCGCCGTGCCGGCGATTTGCCCCATGGGCTGCATCGCAATGGCATTGAAGTTCGGGACGATAAGGCCAAAACAGAAGAACGCTGCGGCCATCAGCATGCCGAAGACCAACAAGGGAGGCTGCCCAAGGACCGAGGCCAGGAACAGCACCACCGAGGCTGCCACGAACCCCATCAGAGCCAGATGCGAGACGCGCCGCATGCCGAGCCGTTGCACCAGTCTGGCGTTCGTGAACGATGCAACAGCCAAACTGCAGGCCAAGGCGCCAAACGCGACGGGAAACAGGGGCCCGAGCCCATAAACGTCGACGAAAATCTGCTGGGCACTGCTGATGTAGCTGACGAGGCATCCGAACATGAAACCGCTGGCAATGGTGTACCCTGATGTCACCCTGGTCGTGACAACCGTCAGAAACGCTGTGCCGACCCCTTGGGATCTTGCACCGGCCGTTTGCGCCGTCTCGGACAGCCTGTTGCCGGCCCACAGCATGCCGATCAGGCCCACCGCCAGCAGCACATAGAACGTCCAGCGCCAATTGCCGATGTGAGCAAGGCCTTGGCCAAGCGACGGCGCGAGAATCGGCACGGTGATGAACACCATCATCACGGTCGACATGACGCGGGCCATCTGGCGTCCGGCAAACAAGTCGCGCACGATGGCGATCGAGATCACCCGGGCCGAGGCCCCACCGAAACCCTGAACCACCCTGGCCGCAAGCATGACACCAAAAGTTGGCGCCAGCAGGCAGGCGAGCGAGCCCAAAACGAAGACCAGAAGGCCCAGCAACAGCAAAAGCTTGCGTCCGAAGCGGTCGGATAGGGGACCCCACACCAGCTGCCCGGCAGCGAGACCGACCATATAGCTGGTGATGATTTGCTGCGTCTCGTTGGCGTGCCCGACCCCAAAGGCAGCGCCGATCTGCGGCAGCGACGGCAGCATGATGTCGATCGACAGCGCCGTGAGCGCAATCATCAAGGCCGTCAGGGCCACAAACTCGGCGAAGGATGTTTTGAGCCGCGGGCCGGCGGTCGCCCGGGACTGGCCGTCAGGGCCTTGCTGATCCTGCATACAGTCTCCGACACGGGCGGATCGGCGGTCGCTGCCATGGCGGCAGAAACCAAACCCACTTGCACCAGCAGGCGTCAGCGCAGCGACAGATCAAGTCTTCCTGGTGGAGCCGAGCGGGATCGAACCGCTGACCTCTTGAATGCCATTCAAGCGCTCTCCCAACTGAGCTACGGCCCCATGGTGCCGGGCGAACGCACCCGCCCGCGATCGGCCGCCAAACCTAGGAAGGCGGGTCGGGGGAGGCAAGAGAAAAGACGGCGAACCCGCCCTACTCCTTCTCCTCGATCTCCTCGGCGACCTCGTCGATCTCTTCGTCCTCGCCGAGTTCGGAGGCGTCCTCGATCACGTCGTCGCCCTCCTCGCCGGCCGCGACGGGAACGTCCGCGACTTCCTCGAGAACCGGCTCGACCACCCGCTTCTTGGGTTTCTCGGCGGCCGGGGCGCGCTGCCGACGGGACCGCACCTCGAGTTCGATCTGGTAGGTCACGCCACACTTCGGGCAAACGATCGGCTCGTGGCGGAGATCATAGAACCGCGCCCCGCAACCCTGACAGAGCCGCTTGGAACCCCATTCGTTCTTGGCCAAGGTTTCCCACTCCAGACGGCGGTGTGCACCGCCTTTGCAGGGGCGGCACATGCCATGATCGATGGGGCCTGTCAAAGCAAAAGCGTGGACCTTACCGGTGCCGTGCCGACATGCTAGAAGGCCGCGATGAACCATGAACCGGATGAAGCCCGCCCCCAGGCCAGCCGTCGCGGCGGGCCGCTCGCCGGTCGGGTACGGGTGCCGGGGGACAAATCCATGTCCCATCGGGCCCTGATCCTGGGCGCGGTGAGCGTCGGCGAAACCCGCGTCGAGGGTCTGCTGGAAGGCGAGGACGTGCTGGCGACAGGGCGAGCGCTGGCGGCCATGGGCGCCGGGGTCACCCGCGAAGGTCCGGGCTCGTGGCGGGTGCGGGGGCGCGGCGTCGGCGGACTCTCGGAACCCGCCGAGGTGCTCGACCTCGGCAATGCCGGCACGGGGGTGCGGCTGCTGATGGGCCTGGTCGCGTCCCACCCGTTCACCAGCTTCTTCACCGGCGACGGCTCCCTGCGGCGCCGGCCCATGGGACGGGTGATCGAGCCCTTGACCCGCATGGGGGCGACGATCGTCGCGCGATCGGGCGGCCGCCTGCCGCTGGCGGTCACCGGCAGCGCCGAGCCATTGCCGATCAGCTACCGGGTCCCGGTGCCCTCGGCCCAGGTCAAGTCCGCAGTGCTGTTGGCGGGGCTGGCGGCACCAGGCCACACCATCGTCATCGAGCCGGAACGAACCCGGGATCACACCGAACGCATGTTGCGGGGCTTCGGAGCGGACGTCACGGTCGAAACGGTCCACGGCGGGACGTCGATCCGCTTGGTCGGCCAGCCGGAGTTGAACGGCACCAACCTGACGATTCCCGGCGACCCGTCGTCGGCGGCGTTCCCGCTGGTGGCCGGAGCGATCGTGCCGGGGTCGCGGGTGACGATCGA
>JBKKCB010000198.1:0-2229 GCA_046713545.1 Hyphomicrobiaceae bacterium
CATGCCGGACGGCAAGAAGCTCAAGCAGGGCGTGACCATCGACCAGGTTCCGCAAGGCTTCTCGTCGATCGATCTCGAAGACGTGCGCAAACTCGAGGCCACACCCGCCGGCGACAAGGTGAGCGTCCTGACGCTGGAAGCCGACGGCGGCCTCAAGGTCACCTTCCGCCTCAACAAGGACGGCGATGCGTCCTGGCTCTCATTCACCGCCGCCGGCGAAGGCGATGCCAAAAAGCAAGCCGACGAGATCAACGCCAAGGCCACCGGCTGGGAATTCAAGATCCCGGGCTGGAAGGCCGACACCATCGCCAAGCGCGCCGCCGACCTGTTCGAGACGAGCTGACGCCGGCCGAGGCCACCGCAACACTGAGCATCGAACCCTAAGCGCACGATCTGCCCGCATGAAAGTGGGCAGAAGCGAGTGGCACTGCGCCACCCCACCCAAGGGGTCATCCTTGCGCTTGTCGCGAGGACCCATGGCTCAACGAGTCCGGAACGATAATATCGTAATCGGCGCCACGCGTGTTGAGGGTTGGATCCTCGGACCAAGTTCGCAACCGCATCGCCCCTATCGAGACCACAGGCGAACGCCTCACTCCTCCTTGCCGTCGTCGCGCGCACCGACCAGCCGCATACGATAATCCTCGGGCACCGGCTTGCCCGCATCCGTGTAGGCCTTCTCGATCGCCTTCACGTTGGGAGCGAAGATCGTCTTGCGGTTGGCCCGCGCCCAATCGCGCGACGCAAAGACGGTGTCGAGCGAACCCTGGAACCGCGGCATCACCCAGCGGGCGAACAGCTCGAAGCTGCGCAACGTCTGCTCCCGGTTGGCCCATTCATGGGCGCGGAACATGACGCCGCCGATGCCGCCCTTGCTGTAGTCGATCAGCCGCTGGATGCCCTTCGCCACCGTGTCGGGCGATCCGACCAGCGTCGAGCCCATCTTCACGCCCTCACGCAGCGGATCGTCCGCGCGTCCCGGCGGGCGCCCGAGTGTCTCCTCGAAGTAGGTCACCGTCTCGATGCGTTCGCCGGCATGCACATCGCGCAGCGCCTGCTCGTCGTCCTCGGCCGTGTGCATGTTGATGACGAGACGCCAGTCGCGCCGGTTCATGGTGCGGCCGTGCTTGGCCGCCTCATCCTCGGCAATCTTCCATTGCCCGGCCAGCGCCTCGGGTCCGCCTGGAATGCCCGCGCCCAGCGACAGAACGCCGAGGCCATATCTGCCGGCCACCTGCATGCCGGCCGGCGTCTGCGTGCTCGCCACCGCGATCTCGAAATGCGGGTCCGAGTACGGCGCCAGATGCAGGCGCGCCTCGCGCATCTCGAACCAGTCCGTCTTCATCGTCACCGGCTCCTCGCATTTGAGAAGCCGTGTGATGGCATCGAGCGACTCGTCCATGCGCCTGCGCTGCGTCGAGGCCTCGATCGCCAGCATGTAGGCGTCCGACACCAGCGCACCCGGTCCGCAGCCCAGCATCGCCCGCCCGCGCGTCATGTGGTCGAGCTGCACGAAGCGGTTCGCCACCAGCAGCGGGTGGTGATACGGCAGGCTGGTCACACCCGAGCCCAGCCGGATGTTCTTGGTACGCTCGGCGGCCGCCGCGATGATCAGTTCGGGCGACGCGATCAGCTCCCATCCAGCCGAATGGTGCTCACCGATCCAGGCTTCGTCGTAGCCCAGATGATCCAGCCACTCGATCAGCTCCATGTCGCGCGCGATGGCCAGCGTCGGGTTGTCGCCCGCACGATGAAAAGGGGCGAGAAAAATCCCGAAAATCAAACCTTTATGCGCCATGCGGCGTGCCCCCTCGACTGATCTGCCGTTCATGGCAAGGTGATGTGTGCCGTGCGAGGTTATCGCGCGACGCACGCCAGGACCACACTCAAAGCGGGGGGGGATTGAGGGTCTAAGGGAGAGGCAGGGCCTCGTGCTCGCGCAGCTTGGCACCCGACACGGCATCCACCTCGACCAGCCGCACGCGGAAGCCCCACAGCCGCGCCACGTGCATCAGGGTGCGATCGCACTCGTCCTTGTCCAGCAGCACGCCCTCGCGCACGAAGTGCGTCATCACCAGGCGCCGGCTGCCGGACAGATCCGCATCCGTCACCTGGATGTCGGGGTCCTGCTGGGAAACGTCGTAGAGGCGCCCCAGCATGCGGCGCACGTTGCGATATCCCTGTTCGTCGTGGATGGCCTCCACGCGCGACGCCGGATTGTCCGACTGG
>JBKKCB010000199.1:0-6835 GCA_046713545.1 Hyphomicrobiaceae bacterium
GTGACGTTCGCACCGAAGTGGCCATCCATGCGGCGGCGAATGCGCACGGCGCGCTCGCCGGCCGGCGACGTCTCCACGGCGATGGCACTGCCCGGCGGTGACAGTTCTCCCGCCAGCCGATAGGCAATGGCCGTCAGCTCGTCCTTGAAGCTATAGCCGGCCACCAGGACGACGGCGATTGCGACCCAAGCTGCTACATCCTTGACGGCCTGCCCGATCCGGCCGCGATAGGAGCCCATAAGGGACGAGCCGAGAAAGACGAGCAGGGCTATGCCGGTGGTAAGGGCCGCGAACTGATACAACTCGAGACCGAAAATATCGCCCTGATCGTGGCGAAGCATCAAGGCAACGCCGGCGAGTGCCAGAAACAGGATCCCGATCCACAGTCCCACATCAGCCTCCGCTACTCGACCGAGCGCGCCGCTCGGGCAGTTCGGCCATGATCTTGCGGCGCTGGCTTGGCTCCAGGCCCGACCAGGCCGCAATCTCCGCGAGCGTCCGTCCGCATCCGGCGCATAGCCCCGAAACGGCGTCGATCACACAGATATTGA
The DNA here is from genome assembly GCA_046713545.1 of Hyphomicrobiaceae bacterium. Taxonomy (GTDB): domain Bacteria; phylum Pseudomonadota; class Alphaproteobacteria; order Rhizobiales; family Hyphomicrobiaceae; genus CADEFX01. The sequence continues at coordinate 552 of JBKKCB010000199.1, forward strand.
TGCATGGGCTGGCAACGTCCATGGCTTATCCTCTGCCAGGCTTTTTCGGCGGCAACACGGCAAGGCATATCTAGGAAGCGGGCCCGCCCACTGCAATCGCGCGTCGCGACCGGTCTCTGTGGCCGCGATCTGCCCCATCCGCGATACCGGCTTGGCGATGGCGCTCCTGGCCCAGGGGCTGCAGCGGCGGCATGGATTGCAGGACCCGTTTCTTGGGCAGGATGACCACCGCCTCGGTGCCCTTTCTGAGCTCCGACCGAAGCTCGAACTCTCCGCCGTGCAGATCGACGAGATTTTGCACGATTGGAAGGCCTAGACCGGTTCCGCCTTCCGCCGTGTGTTGCGCCAGCGAGCCCTGGCCGAACGGCTGCATGACTTTGGGAATCTCATCGCGCGGGATACCGGGGCCGGTGTCTTTGACACTGAGGAGCTGGCCACCGTCCGGAGTCATAGCCACTCTCGTGGTTATGCGGCCGCCTCGGGGCGTGAACTTCAGCGCGTTGGACAGGAGGTTGAGGCAGATCTGGCGGATCGCACGCTCGTCGACCCAGATCTGGGGCAGCCGCGGGTCGAACTCGAGCGCAATATGCAGGCCCTTGCTCTCGGCTCTCAGTTTCAACAGCCGATGACAATCCTCGGCAATGTCCGACAGCCGCACGGGCTCCTCATGCAATTCGTATCGCCCGGCTTCGATGCGTGACAGATCGAGGATCTCATTGATGAGGTGCAGAAGGTGGCGCCCGCTCTCATGAATGTCGCCTGCATACTCCTTGTAGGTTGTATTCTCGAGCGGCCCCATGATTTCAGCCTTCATGGCCTCGGAGAAACCGAGGATCGCGTTGAGCGGTGTTCTCAGCTCGTGGCTCATGGTGGCCAGAAAGCGCGACTTGGCGATGTTGGCGGCTTCCGCGCGCCGTCTCGCCTCGTCGGAGATTGATTTCTCGCCTTCGAGCTCGGCGATCAGCGCATCCTTCTCGGCGCGGAATTCGAGCATCGCCAGCGCTGTTGAGTTGAGTCCTTTGGCGAGGAAGATGAAATAGACGTGCACGCCGACGGCCATCGAGGCCATCGCCCAATAGAACGGATGATCGAGCAGGAGCAGGCGCCCCACCACGGCGACGGTCATGGGGATGGTGCCGACGTACAGGATCGGCATGACCGTCGAGGCGAAGGTCATGCGAATGGCGAGCACGACGATCAGCGACGCGAAAATGAAAACATGAGACGACGCGTCATGGGTCCCTGCACCGACCAGCGCAAATCCAGCCCAGACGAGGCCTCCGATCAATTCGGCGAGAATCAGACGCCGCCGCCACACGCCGACATTGATCTCGCTGCGCGGCGTGACCAGGAAGCGGCGGCACAGTTCCAGCAGCAGAACCTTGGAAAAGATCACGAGCAGCAGCCATACGATCGCTTCGCCGACCGGCGCCCAGAACATCGAGGCGAGGGAGAAGATGACGGCGAGAAGCTGAATGGTGGCAACGGCGCCGAATTCGTTGCGCACGAACATCGAAAGCAGTTCGTAGGCGAACTCGGGCTTGATATCGGTACCCTGCGCCAGGCGGGCACGCGCCTCACGCACATGCTCGGACGTCGAGCCACGATCGCGCGGGCCATGCGGAGATGCGTGAACCACTTCTGGTTCGCTGGCGGCATCGTTGGCGATCAAGCGCAGGCTCCCATCCGTTGCCACGCCGTCTGCGCGCCGACAGCCGTCGAATGCATAGCTGTCCCGGCAAGGCGCCATCCGCCTGGCCCGTTCAATTTCGGGCCAAATCACTAACTTCGGGTTTACTCGGCCTTCCCGGTCGCGCGCCCCGGCCCCGGCGCGTCCCGGCTTGCGCCTGTTTGGGGGCTCCGGTACCACTTGAATGCACAACATCTGACCAAGGGAGATGGGGCCATGAGGATCATTCAGACACGGCAGGCGCCTAATCCGCGCCGGGTTAGGGTCTTCCTGGCCGAGAAGGGGATCGAAGTTCCCTACGAAGAAGTGGACCTGATGAAGGGTGACCTGAAGACCACCGATTTCACCAAGCTCAATGCCTTTCAGCGGGTGCCCGTTCTCGTCCTCGATGACGGCACGGCGATTTCCGAGACCATGGCCATCTGCCGCTATTTCGAGGCCTCAAAGCCCACCCCAGCGCTGTTCGGCACGGGGCCCCTGCAGAGCGCCACAGTGGAGATGTGGAACCGGCGCATGGAGCTCAACCTGCTATTTCCCGTCAGCCAGACGTTCCGTCACCTGCATCCGGCCATGGCGCACCTCGAGGTGCCGCAAGTCGCCGCCTGGGGCGAGGCCAACAAGCCCAGGGCGCTTGACGTTCTTTCGATCCTTGACGCGGAGTTGAGCCGGAAAAGCTTCATTGCGGGCGATGACTATTCCGTGGCTGACATAACGGCTTTGATTGCAATCGATTTCATGAAGCCGGCGCGTATTCCCAGGCCAGAGGGATTGAAAAATCTCGACCGGTGGCATGCGGACGTCTCGAGCAGGCCGAGCGCCAAGGCATAATTTGCAAGCCTCTCGTCGGTGCATGTCAGTCGGGCAGCAAGCCGGGCCGGGGTTCACATGAAGGTCACTGTTGTTGGTTGCGGGGATGCGTTTGGGTCCGGAGGACGACTGCAAACCTGTTTTCATGTGGAGACCAGCACTCATCGCTTCCTGATCGATTGCGGCGCGACGGCCATTATTGGTCTGAACAGACTTGGCCTTGATCCAAACGCCATCGAAACGATCTTCATTTCTCATCTGCATGGAGATCATTTCGCGGGGCTGGTCTGGTGGATGCTGCATGCCCAGCATGTGGCCCGGCGCACCGCGCCTTTGACGATCGCCGGACCTGAAGGCATCGAGGCACGGTTCGTCGCCGCCGCCGAGGCATTGTTTCCGCGCTCGACGCAGGTCGATCGGCGTTTCAAACTGAGCTTTGTCGAGTTTCGACCTGAAGAAGCGATCACAGTCGACGGGATCAAGGTGCTCCCCTTCGAGGTGTCGCATCCCTCAGGAGCGCCGCCCTACGCCCTGAGGTTCGAGCTCGATGGGCGCATATTGGCTTTCTCGGGCGACAGCGAATGGGTCGAAGGCTTGGTGGATGCGGGCCGCCGCGCGAACCTGCTCATTATCGAGTGCTACGGCTTCGACGCCGACGTGCGCTACCACATGAGCTGGCGCACGATCGAGAAGAACTTGCCGCGCATCGGCGCCAAGCGCGTTCTGCTGACTCACATGAACGCTGTCATGCTGAAAAATCGCCATCAGGTTACGGCACCGGGCGTGCAGTGCGCCGAAGACGGCATGGTCATAGAGATCTGATCCGGCGATGGCCCGCTCGCTCGACCGGCTCGTGACTGAGATCCGGGCTTGCCGCCTGTGTCGCGACAACCCTGTCGGACGCCGGCTTCCGCATGAGCCCCGGCCGGTCCTGCGTGTTTCGGCGACGGCTCGCATTGCCGTGTGCGGTCAGGCGCCGGGCCTTCGTGTCCACGCGTCGGGAGTGCCATTCACCGATCCCTCCGGTGTGCGTCTCAGGCGTTGGATGGGCGTCACCGAGGACGAGTTCTACGATACGCGGCGCATTGCCATCGTGCCGGTAGGCTTCTGCTTTCCGGGCTACGACGAGGCGGGCGCCGACCTGCCTCCACGGGGCGAATGCGCGCCGCTCTGGCGGGCACGCGTGTTCGCAGAATTGCGCTCTCTCGAGCTCGTGCTGCTGGTCGGACACCATGCGCAGCGTTGGCATCTCGGTTCGGCCACGGGCAGTTCCATGACCCGAACGGTCGAGCGCTGGCGCGAGATTTTCGACAGCCCGGGTCGTCCTCGCGCGATCCCTCTTCCTCATCCGTCCTGGCGAAACAATGCCTGGATGAAGAAAAACCCTTGGTTTGAGGCCGATGTCATCCCCCACATTCAAACGGAGGTGCGGCGCCTGCTGAACGACGCTTAGAGATGAATAGCAAAAAAAACTACGAATGCCCAGATGAGCGTGCTATATTGGTGTGTTGCCTGGATATATATAGCCATATGGGAGAATTAATTGCTCAATCCTGAATATCCACCCACCCTTGACGATATGGACGTGAAGATCCTCACGCTGCTGCAGCGTGATTGCACGACGCCGGTCGCCGATATCGGGAAGGCCGTGGGTTTGTCGACGACGCCATGCTGGCGCCGGATCCAGAAGCTGGAACAAGCCGGAGTGATCGCGCGCCGTGTCGCGGTGCTGGACCCGGCCAAGGTCAATGTGGGCGTCACCGTCTTCGTCGCCATCAAAACCGACCAGCACAGCCTCAACTGGCTCGAACGCTTCCACGCCGCGGTTGTCGATCTCCCCGAGGTGGTCGAGTTCTACCGCATGTCGGGCGATGTCGACTATCTCCTGCGCGTCGTGGTTCCCGACATCGGCGCCTACGATGCGTTCTACAAGAAGCTGATTTCGCGCATCGAGGTTTCGAAGGTGTCCTCGGCGTTTGCCATGGAGCAGATCAAGGCGACGACGGAATTGCCTCTGTCATTCGTGCGCGGCCGGAAGGCTGAAAAGGCAGCGTCGAATTCGAAGAAATGAGGAGATTCCTGCAGCGCGCGATTGCGAAACCCCGGGACGCGTGCGCCCGTCCTATTCAGGAGCGGCGGTCACCCGATCACCTTTTGTGGTGGGGCTTGCGATTGCCAGAAACTCCACAACCGCTGACGTGGTGTTGCTGACGACGTGGACTGTCCCGGGCACGATCTCCAGGCCATCCCGGGCCTCGAGGGTATAGACCTCGCCGGCCCGCTCGATCGTCAGCCTGCCGGCCAGGACGTAAAAAAACTGCCGGGCCCGCGTGTGCAAATGCCTGACCTCGCTGGTTTGGGGCGGCATCCTCTCCTGCACGACGATGAGGTCGGCGCGATCCACGAGATCATGGCTCGCGCAGGCATCTCCCCAGGGGCGGGCGCGGACGTTGGAGGCATTGACGACCGCCATGCCGGTCAGCCCTTCGGTTCCGCCTTCTGATTGTTGAGGCGCGCGATCAGGCTGCAGGTGTCCCAGCGACCGCCACCCAGCGCCTGCACCTCGGAATAGAACTGGTCGATGAGGGCTGCCGCCGGCAGGTGCGCCTTGTTGCGCCGGGCCTCGTCGATGCCGATCGACAGATCCTTGCGCATCCAGTCGACGGCAAAGCCGAAATCGAACTTGCCGTCCATCATCGCTTTCCAGCGGTTGTCCATCTGCCAGGATTGGGCCGCGCCCTTGGAAATCGTCTCCACCACGGCCGGGATATCGAGACCTGCCTTCTGGGCGAAGTGGAGCCCTTCCGACAGCCCCTGAACGATGCCGGCGATGCAGATCTGGTTGACCATCTTGGTAAGTTGTCCGGACCCCGATGGGCCGATCAGCTTCACCATGCGCGCGTAGGCAGCCATGACCGGTTCTGCCCGCTCGTACACGCCCTTGTCGCCGCCCACCATCACCGTCAGCACGCCGTTCTGTGCGCCGGCCTGTCCGCCGGAGACGGGAGCATCGAGAAAGCCGAAGCCTCTCTCCGTGGCCGCGGCGTGGAGCTCGCGGGCGATGTTGGCCGAGGCCGTGGTGTTGTCGATGAACACGGCGCCCTCGCGAACGGCGTCGAACGCGCCGTCCTTGCCGAGCGTGACCGAGCGCACATCGTTGTCGTTGCCCACGCAGCAGAACACGAAGTCGGCGTCCTTGGCGGCCTCTGCCGGCGTCGCCGCGACCTTGCCCGCGCCGTGCTCCTTGGTCCAGGCCTGCGCCTTGGCCGCATTGCGGTTATAAACCGTGAGGTCGTGCCCGCCCTTCTTCAAAAGGTGACCGGCCATCGGGTAGCCCATCACGCCCAGTCCGATCCAAGCCACCTTCGCCATTTTGGTATCTCCCTTGTAAGCGATGCGATCTGAACGCGTTTCTATCGGATGGGCGTGACGTTGTCAGGGGCTTTGCGCCTGGACGCGCCCGGTCTGAGCGAAGGGGAGCTTCGCATGGGGCGTACGGAATGTTAGTTCCGACCTGAGCCGGGCAAAGATCCGGTTCCGATAACAAAGATAAACCGTCGACCTCCAGGGAGGAATACATGAAACGACTTCGCTCGTTGGCAGCCGCCGTGGCGACTGCCTGTGTCCTGTTTGCAGGGCTACCCATCGCCGCCGCGCAGACGCCGGTGAAGCTGCGGTTTCAGGCGAGTTTCCCGTCTTCGAGCACGTTCTTCGATACATTCAAGTACTGGGCTGATCGCGTGAAGATCATGTCGGGTGGGCGTCTGGAGATCGAAGTGCTCCCCGC
>JBKKCB010000200.1:0-7640 GCA_046713545.1 Hyphomicrobiaceae bacterium
GATCAATATCGGTGCCTGCTCGCTTGGGGCGGCTTGGAATGCGCTCGACAAGGCGCGCCAGTACGCGCTGGAGCGCAAAGCCTTCGGCCGGGCGATCGCGGACTTCCAGGCGCTGCAGTTCATGATCGCCGACATGGCGACCGAGCTCGAGGCCGCCCGGCTCATGATCTATCGCGCAGCAGACGCCATCGATCGCGACGATCCCCAGGCCTCGCTGTATTCGGCAATGGGCAAGCGCCTGGCCACCGACCTCGGCTTCAAGATCGTCAACGACGCGCTGCAGGTGCACGGCGGCTACGGCTATTTGAAAGACTACGGCCTCGAGAAACTCGTGCGCGACCTGCGCGTGCACCAGATCCTGGAAGGCACCAATGAAATCATGCGCGTGGTCATTTCGCGCAAGGTGCTGAGCGGAAACAGGGTCTGAGAAAATCGCTATCCGCACCGTCTTTCGTCTTGCCGCGGCCCCCGAACGGGCGCAGAAATCCCGTCGGCTATGTGTGGTGCCCAAGCACCTCGCGGGGACCTAAAGCCTTTGAGAAAATACTCTTTTATTGCTCTTGTCTGCGCGCTGCTGGCGACCGCCGGCACCGGGCCTGCCTTGGCGGGCGAGCCGCTGGGCGGCTTCATCTCCGAACTCAAGATCGGCGCGCTGTGGCATGACCCCGGCGATCTGTGGAGCGGCTTCCGGCGTGAGCCGGAATCGGCCGACATCAACGTCGAGGCGCTGCTGGCGCCGAGCGTGGCGTTTCTGGGAGGCCGCATCCGGCCGGCGATCGGCGGCTCGATCAACACCGACGGTGGAACCAGCAAGGGCTATATCGATGCCCGCTGGGAGATCGAAACCCCGTCCGGCATCTTCTTCGCGCTCGGGCTCGGCGCTGCCATCCATGACGGCAACATCGATCCTATCGATCCCGGCAAGAAGGCCCTGGGTTCCCGTGTGCTGTTCCACATCCCGCCGAAATCGGCTGGCGCTTTGACGGCCACAACAGCGTGTCGATCTATTTCGAGCACATCTCCAACGGCTATACGCAAGACTCCAACGAGGGGCTCGACTCCCTGGGCGCCCGCTACGGCTATAAATTCTAGCCGGTCGCGGCATTGGACAGCAGACTTGGCGGGGGCCGCCCGAGACGGTAAGTCTTGGCAGGAACGCCCCCACAATGCCCCCCTGCCTGAGCCCATGATGGAACCTGCCGCCGCTCCCGAAGTCCTCATCCGCCGCGACGGCCGCGCAGGCCGCATCACGCTCAACAGACCGAAGGCCCTCAACGCGCTGACACTCGGCATGGTGCGCGAGATCTGGCCGGCGCTGCTCGCCTGGACGGACGATCCTGCGATCGAACTGGTGCTGCTCGATGGGGCCGGCGAACGCGGCCTGTGTGCCGGCGGCGACGTGCGATGGCTCTACGATAGCCGCGTCAACGGCTCGGCCGACGCGCGCGCGTTCTGGAGCGAGGAATACCGCCTCAACGCGCTCATCTCGCGCTATCCCAAGCCCTACGTGTCGTTCATGGATGGCATCGTAATGGGTGGCGGCATCGGGCTCTCGGCCCATGGGCGGCATCGCATCGTCACGGAGCGGAGCCAGCTGGCGATGCCCGAGACCAGCATCGGCCTCATTCCCGACGTCGGCGGCACGTGGCTTCTATCGCGCGCGCCCGGTGCGGTCGGCGCCTACCTCGGCCTGACGGGCGAGCGCATGCGCGGTGCCGGCACAATCTTTGCCGGGTTCGCCGATACGTTCGTGCCATCCGCCCGCCTCGGCGAGCTGGCTGCTGCCTTGACCGCGCCGGAGGGTGGCGATGTCGCAGCTATCATCAAGCGTTTTGCTGAACCGCCACCCGCATCTGAACTTGCCCAGCGTGCGGATGCGATCGCCAGCACGTTCGACTTCGAGACCGTCGAAGAGATTCGTGCCGCCCTCACCAGTCTTAATAGCGAGTGGACCGCCAAGACGCTGACCGAGCTGGCGGGCAAGTCGCCGCTGAGCCTCAAGCTTACGCTCGCCGCCATCCGCAATGCGCGCAGTCTCGGCGCTCTGGAAGAAGCGCTGAACGTCGAATACCGGCTGTGCACGCGCCTTTTCGAGCATGGCGAGTTCATCGAAGGCGTGCGTGCCCTGCTGGTGGACAAGGATCGCAAGCCGCAATGGCGTCCTCCGACCGTCGAGGAAAGCACCGATGTCGTCTTGGCGGATTGGCTTGGTCCTCTGCCGGACGGCGAGGAGCTCGGCTTGAAGCCGCCGGCCTGATCGTCGCTCATCCATCAAACCCCGCAGACAAGCCCGCAGCGGCGAAGGAGAACAACACGTGACGAAGACCGACCGCAAAGGGCCGCTTGTCGGCATGCGCGTGCTGGATCTGGCCCACGTCATGGCCGGCCCGACCTGCGGGCGCATGCTGGCCGACATGGGCGCCGATGTCGTCAAGATCGAAAAGGCTGATGGCGGCGACGACACCCGCCGCATGCTGCCACCCGACATCAAGGGCGAGCCTGCCGCTTTCATGATGATGAACCGCAACAAGCGCGGCGTCGTGCTGGACCTGAAAAAACCGGCTGCACGCGAGGCACTGAAGCGACTCGTCAAGACCGCAGACGTGCTGATCGAGAATTACCGGCACGACACGCTCGACAAGCTCGGGCTCGGCTACGAAGAGCTGAAGAAGATCAATCCCGGCCTGATCTATTGCGCCATCTCGGGCTTCGGACGCACGGGCCCGTTCGCGACCCAGGGCGGGTATGATCTTATCGCCCAGGGCATGTCGGGCCTCATGGCCATCACGGGCGAGGCGCCCGGACGCCAGCCGGTGAAAGTGGGCTCGCCTGCCTGCGATATCACCGCCGGCATCATCGGCGCCATGGGCGTGTGCGCGGCCTACGCCCACAAGCTGAAGACGGGCGAGGGCCAGATGGTCGATACTTCGCTGTTCGAGGCCGGCATCACACTCACCTACTGGCAATCCGCCATCTGCTTCGCTAGCGGGATCTCGCCGGGGCCCATGGGCTCGGCCCATCCCCTCAACGCACCCTACCAGGCCTTCGCGACCAAGGACGGGTGGATCAATGTCGGCGCATCGAACCAGAAGATGTATCCGCAGCTCACCACGCTGCTGGGCGTGCCGGAGCTTGCAGAAGATCCGCGCTTCCGCACCGGCCGCGACCGCATGAGCAATCTCGAGCTGTTGATTGATACGCTCAGCCCTCACTTCAAGAAGCGCACGACGGCGGAATGGCTGGGAGACCTGGAGAAGCTCGGCATCCCCTGCGGCCCGGTGCTGTCGATCGCCGAGATGCACGGCCATCCGCAGACTTTGGCGCGCGACATGGTGCCTTCGGTCGACCATCCCGTGGCCGGCAAGGTGCAGACCATCGGCCTGCCTGTGAAGTTTTCCGGCACGCCCGGCGCAATTCAGACGCCGGCGCCGCTGTTCGGCGAGCACACGCGCGAGGTTCTGGCCGAGGCCGGCTTCACCGCCGCCGAGATCGACGCCTTGTTCGCCGAAGGTGCGGCCAAGGAGCCGCAAGCGCGCATGGCTGCAGAATAAGTCCTGGGTTTTTATCGGGAAACGGGCTCTCACTTTTTCGGAGAACACTTCAGCGCCAACGGAGCGTCTTGCGAAGAGCCTGCCGCCCGGGCGGGTGTCGTATTCCTGCCCTGCCGTTCCCATATCAGGTGCGGGCGGCGGGGCGATATCAAAGGCTCATTCACATGGCTTCAATCGGCTTATTGACCAGACTGCTGGGCAACGCAGGCGACGTTTCTCAAGCGCCGCAGCCTGAGTCTTCCGCGCGCGACGCGACGCTACTCGATGCCTATTCCCGCACCGTGGTCGGCGTCGTCGATGCGGTGTCGCGCTCGGTCGTGCACATTCACGTGACAGGAGACCGCGGCGGACGCGCGGCGCGCGGCACGGGATCGGGTGTCATCGTCAGCCCCGACGGACTGATCCTCACCAACAATCACGTTGTCGAGGCTGCACGCGACATCGAGGTCGCAAACGCCGGCGACCGCTCGTTTCGCGCGCGCATTCTCGGCCGCGATCCCGACACCGATCTGGCCGTCCTGCGCGCCGAGACCAGCGACACCTTGCCGGCGGCGCGCCTGGGCAATTCCAAGGCGGTGATGCCGGGCCAGATCGCCATAGCCATCGGCAATCCGCTGGGCTTTCAGTCGACTGTAACGGCCGGCATCGTCAGCGCGGTCGGGCGCACGCTGATGGGCCAGAGCGGCCGCCTGATCGGCGACGTGATCCAGACGGATGCCGCGCTCAACCCCGGAAACTCCGGTGGGCCTCTGGTGTCATCTGCCGCCGAGGTCATCGGCATCAACACGGCGACCATCATGGGCGCACAGGGCATCTGCTTCTCGGTGGCTTCGAATACGGCCCTGCACGTGCTGCAGCAGGTCCTCAAGCACGGCCGTGTGCGGCGAGGCCGCATCGGCATTGCCGGCGAACAGATCCTGTTGACGCAGCGCATGCGCCATCAGGCGGGCCTCGATCAGAAGAGCGCCGTGCGTATTGCCACTGTCATGGAGCACAGTCCGGCAGCGCGGGCAGGCCTCGCGTCCGGCGATATCATTGTCGCGCTCGACGCGGAGGCCGTGACCGGCGTGGACGACATTACGCGTTTGCTCGACGAGCGGCGAATTGGCCGGCAGATTGCCATCAGCGTGGTCCGCAACACCAAGACCATCCGCATGGAACTCACTCCGGAAGAACGGTCCGAGGCGGAGTGAAATAGCTTAGAGAAGACGAGTCGCCAGATGTATATCCCGCATGTCAAGCTTATTGCTTGGTGCGCCATCAAGGCGTAAAGATCTACAACCAATTGATAAACATTAATATTTTGTTTTCAATGCAAGCTCTTCACGCGCTATAGACGATTTTTCCGCTGGGGACTTGCATTTTTGCCACGCCTGCGCTTTTATGGGGTGTCCGAAACGTGGCGCCGTCCCACCTATCCCCCCATAGTGGCGTCACGAATACGCCCGCGGCCAGTCCCCCGGCCGCGGGCTTTTCTTTTGTGCTGACAACCCGCGCCAAGCCTTGCAGCGGCACACGTATGCGTGCCGCCGCGCGCCCGAAAACCGCCGGCTCAGCTGCTGGCAGCCGTCTTCATGATGAACGGGTTGCCGGTGTTCGACGCGGTCGAGATCCACACGCTCTTGGTCTGCAGATACTCGTTGATGGCGTCCGCGCCGTTTTCCCGGCCAAGGCCAGAACTTTTGTAGCCTCCGAACGGCATCGTGAAGCTCACAGCCCGGTACGTGTTCACCCAAACCGTGCCGGCGCGGATCTTGCGCGCCATCACCGTGGCTCGCTTCACGGACTGAGTCCAAACTCCAGACCCAAGGCCGTAGACGACGTCATTGGCGATCTGGACAGCGTCCTCTTCGTCCTTGAACTTGATCACCGACAGGACGGGACCGAAGACTTCCTCCTGGGCAATTCGCATCTTGTTGTTGACGCCTGCAAAGATCGTCGGCTGCACGAAATATTTGCCGCCGCCCATCTCCGCGCCGGCCGGACCGCCGCCCAGAACGCACTCGGCGCCTTCGTCTTTGGCGATGTCCATATAGCCCAAAATCTTCTGATACTGCGGCGGGGTCGTTACGGGCCCCACCTGCGTGTCGAACAACATCGGGTTGCCGAGCTTGGCCGTTTTGGCCGTTGCGATGAGTTTCTCGAGGAACTTGTCGTGGATGCTTTCCTGCACGAGGAGACGCGATCCGGCGATGCAGGTCTGTCCCGTCGCCGCGAAGATGCCCGAGATGGCGCCGTTGACGGCATCATCCATGATGGCATCATCGAACACGATATTGGGCGACTTGCCGCCCAGTTCGAGCGAGACCTTCTTGAAGCTCGAAGCCGCGAGCGAGGCGACACGCGACCCGGTGGCCGAACCGCCGGTGAAGGCAACCTTGGCGACCTTGGGATGCGTGACGATGGGCTCGCCGGCGGCGGCGCCATAGCCGGTGACGACGTTGATGACACCTGGCGGGAGATCGAGCGGCTCGATCACCAGCTTCATGAATTCGAGCAATGAGGCCGATGTATATTCCGACGGTTTGATGACGGCGGTACAGCCGGCCGCCAGCGCGGGCGCGAGTTTCCACGCAACCAGCAGCAGCGGCGAATTCCACGGCACGATGAAACCGCAAACGCCGACAGGCTCGCGCAGGATGTAGGTGAAGGTGTCCGGCTTGTCGACGGGCACCACGGCGCCCTGGATCTTGTCCGCCAAGCCGCCGTAGTAGTAATACCATTCCGGCATGTACTTGGTCTGCGCCTGCATCTCGGAGATCAGCTTGCCGTTGTCACGGACCTCGATCTGCGCCAAATGCTCGGCGTGCTTTTCGATGTTTTCAGCGATCTTGCGCAGCACCTTGCCGCGGGCGGTCTGCGTCATGTTTGCCCAGGGCCCGCTTTCGAAGGCCCGATGAGCCGCATTGCAGGCGCGATCCACGTCGGTCGCGTCACATTCCGGAATTGTCGCCCACGCCTCGCCCGTATACGGATCGAACGTCTGCATGCGCTTGCCGGAAGCAGCATCGCACCACTTTCCGTCGATGTAGGCTTGATAGGTCTTCAGCTTGAGCGGCCGGTCTTGCATGACGCCCTCCCGAATGAGCTTGTAGGTTGTTGGTGATCGCTGGCGATAGCAAAGCCAGATCCGGCCCCCCCGTCAAGGTCACGAATGACTGGCGGCCGCATGTATTGGACCTGCAAATTTCGACCAATTCCAAACTTGCACATCGACAATTGACGCAGCGGCTGAGCGCATCTTAGTGTGCCCGTGGCCGATGCAGCCTGCTGCTTGCTCCCTCCGGGAATGGTGAACGCATCATCTTTCCGAACGATCCTTTTGCAGCATGGCGAACGGGGTCAGCAACGCAAGCCCTGATCTTCTCTCGTTCGCCTCAAGCAGAGGATCAAAGAGCATGCGCACATTTATCGACGCAAAAGCGATGGCCAAATCCTTGCGTGAAGCGCTGGGCCGGAAGCAGATCGCACTTTCGCACAGCGAGTGCCTCGAACTGATCGCCAAACAATTCTCTTTCGACAGCTGGAACGTCCTGGCTGCCAGGATCGCAGTTCAAGAAGGCGCCGCACCGGTTGCGCCCGACGGTGTGATGCTGGAGGACGCCATCCCGATCCTGCGGATCTTCTCGGTCGAGAAAGCGAAGGAATTCTATCTCGATTTTCTTGGCTTCAAGACCGACTGGGAGCATCGCTTCGGAGACAATTTCCCGTTGTACACCCAGGTCTCCCGATCCGGCCTGAGGCTGCATCTGAGCGAGCATCACGGCGATGCCAGCCCAGGCTCGACGGTATTCGTCTGGATGCGCGGCATTGCCGACTTCCATCGTGAGCTTATGGCGAAGAATTATCGCTACAACAGGCCCGGCATCGAGCAGGCGCCCTGGGACGCACGTCTCGTGGAGGTGAGCGACCCGTTCGGCAACAAGATCCGCTTCAGCGAGCCGAATGACTCAGGCAGCACGAACCTTCGCTTAACCATGGCCAGGACCAAGTGAGGGTTAGGCCGCAGCATACGGCCAAACCAACTCAGGTCATCTTCAGCACTTGCAGTGCCGCAGGTCCGAGAATGACGATGAACAAGACGGGTAG
>JBKKCB010000201.1:0-5219 GCA_046713545.1 Hyphomicrobiaceae bacterium
TCGGAGGAGTCGAAGAAGGTGGACTGGACCTTCGGCGACGCCCGCTGCAGCGTCGATCTGAAGGTGCCGCGCGCGCTCATCGTCAGCGCGCTGACGGACCCGGCCGTCAAGCTGGAGCTGCCGTTGCACCGCGTCGACTGCGAGATCGAGCGCGACAAGGAGATCGACCGCGTTCACTTCACGCTGGGGCCCAAAGTCCGTTTCGAAAACGGCGTCGCCAAGCAGGTCTGGATCAATCTCAAGAAGGTCGAGGGGCCGGGTACGATCAAGGCGATGGCAACCACCCTGGCCAAGCTCGAAGATACCGTCGGCGTCTTTCAGAGCGGGATGACCAAGGCCATCAACAAGTTCATCGCCGAGAAGTGCCCGAAAACCGTCAAGGGCGGCTGACCTCCCACCGCGCCCGCCTGTTGACAGCAGCCCATTACGCGCTTACGCGCGGCAATGCTCCGCCGTTCTGGCGGACTGGGGCTCCTGATGGACTACTTCGTCTTCTGGGCCGTCCTCGGGGCGGCGTTGCTGCATGCGGGATGGAACGCCGTTCTCAAGAGCGGCGCCGATCCGTTCGTCACGGTGACGCATCTTTCGCTCTGTTCTGGGACGATTGCGCTTCTCTGCCTGCCGTGGGTCAGCGTTCCGGTGCCTGCGGCATGGATCTGGCTTGCCCTCTCCGCCGTCATTCACACGGCCTACCGGCTGCTGCTGATTCAGGCCTACCGCACCGGCGATCTCGTGCACGTCTATCCGATCGCGCGGGGTGCCGCGCCGCTCATCACGGCGATCGGAACGCTGCTGCTGATCGGCGAGTCGATCGGCACCGCAGGTTTCCTCGGCGTGGGCGCACTGAGCTTCGGTGTTTTTCTGATGTCGATCCGAGGCGGCAGGCTGGCGACATTTGACCGCCGTGCCGTCGGCTTTGCGCTGGGCTCGGCCCTGGCGACGGCGGGTTACTCGCTCGTGGACGGCATCGGGGCGCGGATCAACGGCTCGGGCCCGAGCTTCGCGATGTGGATGTTCGTCGGCAACATGCTGGTCATGCAGGCGTTCGCCCTGGCCGTGAAGGGGCCGGCGATCTATCGAACCCTGCCGGCGACATGGCCCACGGTTCTCGCCGGCGGCCTCATGTCCATGCTGGCCTACTTCATCGTCATCTGGGCCATGACCCAGGCGCCGATCGCCTTGGTGGCTGCCCTGCGGGAGACCAGTGTCCTGTTCGCCGGCCTCATATCGCTCCTGATCCTGAAGGAGCCTTTCACCCGATGGCGTGCGGCAGCGGCTGTCATCATTGTTGCGGGCGTGGCCATGCTGCGCCTAGCATAGCTGGACCGGGACTGCGCCCGCGTCGATCTATTTGACGCGCGTCCAGGTGAGGGTCTTGCAGAGGATCACGGCCGTGCAGCCTGCGAGGTCCAGTGCGTCCTTGCTCTTGACCGTGAGGGTGCCGCTGTAGGTGCCGCCGTCCACCCGATTGTAGATCGATCCGGCCCAGCTGTTGGCGCCCGTTTTCTTGGCACCGGACATGATGACCAAGCCCACGACGGGACGGCCGCGGCGGGACGCGTCCGGGTTCTTGTCGTCGGTTTTCTGTGCATCCACGACCTTGACGACCTTGGCGCAGAGGTTCTCGCCGCACTTGTACATTTCCACATGCGACCCGTTCTCGGGATGGCGCCAGACTCCGAACGCATCCTCAGCAGTTTGGGCTGAAGCGGCACCCGGCAGCAGCGCTGTTGCCGCGATCACGAGGGCGACGAGCCGATGATGCATGAGACATTCCTTCTGTGCGCGACACTCTTCTCCCTCTCCCCGTTCTTACGGGGAGAGGGTTGGGGTGAGGGGCAGATGCCAACTCTGAGCAAGAACTCGCCCCTCACCCTAACCCTCTCCCCATTGTGAAGAACAATGGGGAGAGGGAATAAAGACGTGCTCGAGATTCAACGAAAGTTGAGATCATCCTAGGACAAGATTGCGGCAGGTCTGAGCACAACGGCGTTTTTCTGCCCGATAGACGGCGGCGGTGCGCCGCAGCTAAGCTTCCGCGGCGCGCGACTTGGGCTCCTTTGAGTCGCGGTGCGCATGAGGGCAACCGGTAGCGAGCGCAGCGAGTGATCGTCCAAGCCGATACGTCTGTTGTCGATGCTGTCCACGCCTCGCCCAATATCGAGCCGCGCAAGGGCTGCGATCGGCCCGATATCCTGATCCTTCACTACACGGGCATGCGGAGCGCGCAGAAGGCCATAGAGTGGCTGGCCGCTCCGGAAAGCGGCGTGTCATGTCACTACGTGATCGATCGCGATGGCCGTGTGACGCAGATGGTGGCCGAATCCATGCGCGCCTGGCACGCGGGCGTCTCGCATTGGGCGGGCGAGAGCGACATCAATTCCCGGTCCATCGGCATCGAGATCGACAACCCAGGGCATGAGCTGGGTTATCTGGACTTTCCCGAGCCGCAAATGCGCGCGGTCGAGGCGCTCGCGGTTGATATCGTCCGGCGCCAGCAGATCAACGCCGCCCGCGTTCTGGCGCATTCGGATGTGGCGCCCATCCGCAAGATCGATCCCGGCGAGAAGTTCGATTGGGCGAGGCTTGCGCGCCGTGGCATCGGCCTTTGGGTCGACCCGGCCCCCGTGAATGTTGCGGATGCGGGTATCGGACCCGGCTGCGGCGGCCAGCCCGTCGCCTTAGTGCAGGATATGTTGCAGCGCTATGGATACGGGATCAGCGCGTCCGGCGATTTTGATCCTGTCACCGAGGTGACTGTTCGCGCATTCCAACGGCATTTTCGGCCGTCGCGTGTCGATGGCCGGATCGACCAGTCGACCATCACCACGCTCGAGCGGCTGCTGGCGGCCCGCGACAAGCTCAAGCCAACCGTTTGACACTCCGCTCTGCGGATCTGGCTGGTTAACCGCGAGCCGCAGAACCCAGGCGCCTCCTGATCTGGATCGATCATTGCATCTGTCCAGGCATCGTCCCGTTCTGGCACCGAGTGCGTCGCATTCGGGGCTGGAATGGGACGGCTGGGAGGTCGCTGCTGGAATCGGAAGTCCCATGAAGACCCTACGCCTGCTTCTGCCGCTGGCCTTCTTGTCGCTGTCCATTCCACAGCCCGCGCTCGCGCAATTCGAGGGGGATTGGACCCCTTGTCATGAGGGACAAGCAGACGCGGCGATCGAAGCCTGCACCCGCCTCATTCAGCGCCGCCCGATGGAGGCCTGGAAGCTCGCCAAGGCTCATATCAGCCGCGGCCTTGCCTACGCGGGCAAGGGCGAGCATGCGAAAGCCGTCAATGACTATACCAAGGCCATCGACATAGAGGGCGACGACGTCTGGTCCTACAACAATCGCGGGCTCGCCTACGCCGGCATCGGCGACTACGACCGCGCGCTGGCAGACTACGCCAAGGCCATCGCTCTCGACGGCGACAACGCCTGGACCTACCACAATCGCGGTCTTGCCTACACGAAGAAGGGAAACAGTGAGCGCGCGCTCGAGGATTTCTCGAAGGCTATCGAACTCGACCCTGAGAACCCTTGGGCCTACAACCATCGTGGCCAGGTTTTCGCCAAGACGGGCGATACCGAGCGTGCAATCCAGGACTACACGAAAGCCATTTCCCTCGACCCCGACGACACATGGTCCTACACAAACCGCGGCGTTGTTCACGCCGATATGCGGCGCTACGATCTGGC
This sequence comes from Hyphomicrobiaceae bacterium, assembly GCA_046713545.1. GTDB lineage: Bacteria > Pseudomonadota > Alphaproteobacteria > Rhizobiales > Hyphomicrobiaceae > CADEFX01. The sequence goes on from JBKKCB010000201.1 coordinate 3,693, forward strand.
GATTGCCGACTTCACGAAGGCCATCGAGGTGGACGGCACCAATGTCTGGGCCGTCAACAATCGTGCGTGGGCGCATCTGAATGCCGGCAAGGCGCAGCTCGCCCTGTGGGACGCAAACCGCGCTCTGGAGTTGTCCCCCGAGAGTCCTGTCTTCCTGAACACCCGAGGCCATATTCTCGAGGTTCTGGGGCGCCGGCGGCAGGCCATTGCCGATCTCCGCCAGTCTATGGCCCTTGATCCGGGGATCCAGAGCAACAAGGCGGCGCTGAAACGCCTCGGTGCCCTGCGCTGAGCAGATTGACCGCTCGGGAGTCAGCTGTCACGCGGTCCACGACGCATCATTGCGCGGAAGCCGGCCCTCCAGATCGAATATCGTCACTTTGTGTGGCGGCACGTCCGCCCACCGCCACAACACCAGATTTTTCGCGTCTCGTTCCGCTCCGTGGGCGAAGCTCGGCACGATAATTCCAGCAAGGCCCGCATCGATAAGACGCTTGGCAATGCGCCATGAGGGGACGGGTGCCCCGGTATCGGCCAGCAGCCGCCACGCGCAGGCCATGGCCTTGCTGCTGACGCGATGCCGGGCGCGTTCTTCGGGCGATGTCAGATCCGCGATATTCTCGCAGTCGATATCGTACGAAACGATCGTCAGCGGCGGCAATCGATAGGCAAATCCCTGGTTTGCCTCGATGATGGCCGTCGTCCAGTCGAGCGACAGATACAGCGCGGCGACGCCCCTGGGATTGAAGCGGCCGCCGTGCGTTTTTGCTCCCTCGCCCGAGAGCGGCGACCAGGACCATTTGGGATTGTGGGCGCGATGGGCGACGCCCTGAAGCCTCACGCGTAGCTCCCCGCGGCGACACCGTCGAGGTAATTGCGCACGAGGATGGCCTGGTCTGTCTTCACCAGCGCTTCGGCAGTCTGATCGCCGAGCGCGGGGATGCTCTGGCCGCGATACCAGCCGAGCGCCTGCGGCATGCCGCCGGCCCACGGCGCGACGCGGGTCAGGATCTCGATCATGTCGCGCAGCCGCTGCTGCGTCTTGGGCGCGGACACGCGCGAGAAGCGCTGCAGCGTCTCCTCTGCAAAACCCAGCGATTGCGCCAGCGCCGCCTTGGTCATACCGAACTCGGCGACGATCTTGTCGGCGTCGACCAGTCCATCCGTGAGGTAGCGGGCCGCCACGAGAAAGCCATGGCGATGACCGTGCGGCGTGGCCGCGCGCGCCGGCTTGGCCATCTTGCCCGCGCTGATGGCGCGCAGCTTGCGCGGCGGAGCTGGCCGCTTGCGGCCATCCGAAATTTTCTTCGGTGCGCGTGTCATGTGCCAATCTTTTTGCTGTAACAATACGGCATTATATAAGGCATAAGCGCAAAGGCAACATGAGCAGGTCTTGCGGGCTTGCCCGACGCGCCTCTTGACGCCGCCGCGCACCTCGCCCTTATGTCATCTGTGTCAGCCGGCCGGACGGTCGCTGCCGCCAGACTCGCGTTGTGGCGATACAACTGGTGGCAGAGGAAAGTCCGG
>JBKKCB010000202.1:0-10556 GCA_046713545.1 Hyphomicrobiaceae bacterium
GTGTTTGCAGCCGCGCTCGATGGCCTAGCCAAACCGCCGTCGACGCCGTGGAGCGGACATCGTGCGGAGCTGCGCGAGGCGTATGAGGGATCGCTGACGCCGATCGCGACGCCGGGGTCGGTGCGCCTCGAAGAGGTCGTGCGCACGGTGTCGGACATGATGCCGGAGAATGGGATCGTGACGAACGGCGCCGGCAACTACGCAGGCTTCGTGCATCGCTACATTCAGTACAAGGGCTATCGCAGCCAGCTCGCGCCGACGTCGGGCTCGATGGGCTACGGGCTTCCCGCGGCCATCGCGGCCAAGCTCGAGGACCCGATGCGCACGGTCGTAAATTTTGCCGGCGACGGGTGTTTCCTGATGACGGGGCAGGAGCTGGCGACGGCCGTGCAGTATGGGCTGAACGTCGTCACCATCATCGCCAACAACAGCATGTACGGCACCATCCGCATGCACCAGGAACGTCAGTACCCGGAGCGTGTCGCCGGCACGACGCTGGTCAACCCGGACTTCGCGGCTTACGCGCGCAGCTTCGGCGCGCACGGCGAAAGCGTGGAGCGGACGGAAGACTTCCGGCCGGCGTTCGAACGGGCCATCGCGTCCAACAAGCCGGCGGTCATCGAGCTCAAGATCGACCCGGAAGCGCTGACGCCGAAGCAAACCCTCAGCCAGATCCGCAAGGCGGCAAAAGGTTAACGGCGTTCCGGACAGGGACCGGGTGATCGGCGGGTGTTCGGTGGGTGTCCGGCTGTGCGATCGGCGACAGAGCGTCCTGTATTCCCTGATTATCGCGCAGTTGCATATCGTGTATTAATGAAGCATTAATATCGAAACTCGTTGATTAATCATGCGTTCACGCGAAGATAGACTAACAGATTGTTATGCCTTACATCCGTTAGCACTGATTTCAACAGCCACAACATGATTGTTCCCATGGACCTTCAAACGGCACAGCGGTTGAGCGGGCGGAGGTGGCAGATGGCCAAAATCGCCGCGCTCGTGTGCTTCGGGATCGCGTGCGTGCTGTTGATTTCGTCTCTCACCGCGTCGAGCCGCGCCGACCTGCTGGCGGCCAGTCCAATGTCTGCCTCTCTCTCTACCCGCTGACCGTCCGATCGGTCTCGCGGTCCTTTCCATCACCCTGCACGCTCTTTCCGAAACTTAAACGGCCCCTTCATCCTTCCGGATCAAGGGGCCGCTTCTTTTTCGCGCGGGCCGCGTTCGTCAGGTCAGGCGGCCTCGGCAAATTCGAGCTTGAAGCCATGCGCGTCGGCGAGCGTGCGGATTGCTTTTGCCGCTTCTTCTTCCGTCAGCGCCGTGAAGGGCGGTCGCGCCTTGGCCCAGCCCGCATCCTGCCGGTAATGCGCGATGAGCGCCTTCAGAACCGGGATCATGGGCCAGCCCTGGATGGCTTTACGCAGGGCCGTCGTCTCAGCCTGCAGCTTGTCGGCGTCCGGGCCCTGCCAGTTGTCGAAGACTTTGCGGATCGACCGCGCCGACACGTTGGCCGTCGCGGAAATGCAGCCCGCCGCACCGTTGCGCATGCCGTCCAACAGAAACACTTCAGAGCCCGGGAACACCTCGAAGTTGGGAAGTGCATCGAGGATCGCCTTGGTGTTCGCCCAATCGCCCGAGGAGTCCTTCAGGCCTACGACCGTCTCGGGAAATTCCTTCGCGAGGCGGGTGACCAGCGACAGCGGAAAGCCGACCTGAGCCACCGGCGGGATGTGATAAAGATAGATCTTCAGATCGTCATCGCCCACGTCCTCGATGACTTCGGCAAAGAAGCGAAAAAGGCCCTCTTCGCTGGGGTTTTTGTAATAGAAGGGCGGCAGCATCAGCACACCGCCGCAGCCGAGCTCGACGGCATGCTCCGTCAGCACGATCGCGTCGGACACCGAGCACGCGCCCGTTCCCGGCATGAGGCGCTTGGCATCGACGCCGCTGTCGACGAGGTCCTCCAGCATTTCCATGCGCTCGTCCAAGCCCAGCGAGTTGCCTTCGCTCGTGGTCCCGAAAGGCGCCAATCCGGTGCACCCGTCTTCCAGCAGCCACTCGCAATGCTCGATGAACCGGTCGAGATCGGGGGCACCATCCGCACCCCATGGCGTGACCACAGGCGCAATGACGCCTGAAAAATTCGGTTTGGGTTTCATGGCGTATCCTCTTTTGTTGATTTTGCTGAAAACGACGGAATTGATCTCTCAGGGCATGGGAATGCCGGGCTGCTTGACGGGGATGTGATACCCCTTCTCGACAGCCGGCCGCGACGCGATCGCTTTATACCAGCGCACGACGTTGGGATATTCATTCATATCGATGGTCTGCCATTCGAACCGCGAGATCCACGGCCAGATGGAAATGTCGGCGATGGAATAGTCGCCGGCGACATAGTCGGAACGCGCGAGCTGCCGGTCGAGAACGCCGTAGAGACGCTTGCCCTCTTTCACGTAGCGTTCGTCGGCATAGGCGGACTTGCCTTTCGCCGCGCGCAGGAAGTGGTGGATCTGCCCCAGCATCGGCCCCACGCCACCCATCTGCCACATGAGCCATTGCACCGCGTGCCACCGCGCCCTCTCGTTCGTGGGCATCAGCTTGCCGGTCTTCTCGGCGAGATACATCAGGATGGCGCCGGACTCGAACAACGGCATATCGCCATTGCTGCGATCGACGATGGCCGGAATCCTGTTGTTGGGCGAAATCCTCAGAAACTCGGGCTTGAATTGTTCGTCCTTGCCGATATCCACGGCATGCACCGTGTACGGAAGCCCGATCTCTTCAAGCATGATGGAAACCTTGCGTCCGTTGGGCGTGGACCACGTATAGAGATCGATCATCCAGTCCTCCTGTGCGCGGCCCAGCCAGCGCCGACGAAATGCGCGCGCAGCCTAGACCGGGCCCCGCGCGGGAGCAATGGCAGCCCACGGCAGCGGCGTGCCAGCCAATGCCGTGTCAGAACAGGCGTACCGCCAGGATCCAGGCCGTCACGAAAATCGGCGACAGCGCGGTCGAAATGACCACCGCGGTGGAGATAAATTCAGCTTCCTTCTTGTACTCCGCGGCGAAGATCGTGATGAGGACACCCACCGGTGTCGACGCTGCCACCACCAAAACAGCGGTGACATCTGCGGGAAGCTCCATGACCCTGCAAATCATCCAGCTCACGATCGGAGCAAACACGAATTTCAAGAACAGGATGAGAAACTGCGGGCCCGCCTCGAACCGAATGATGCGCTGCGCCGCAATGCCGGCTCCCAGGGTGTAGAGCGCCAGAGGCGTGAAAATGCTGCCGAGGAATTGCAGCGGCTGCGACAGAACCGGCGGCAACTCGATTTCCAGACCTCGGAGCAGCAGGCCCAACGCCACGGAAGGGATCAGCGGCGTCTCGAAGGCTGTTCGCAACTTGGAAAAAGCACCGCCCTCGCCCGCCGGCGCCAGCATCCACACACCCAGCGTGCATACGAGCACGGCCATCAGAGCCGTCAGGACCGACTGATGAATCAGGTAGTCGGGTCCGAATGCCAGCTGCGTGACCGGAATACCGAAAAAGCCGACATTTGCATAAGCAGTGCCTAACCCCATCAGCGGGCCCAGCGACCTGCGCATGCGCAGCACGAGAACCAGCAGCCACCCGATCGGGATCAGAATCATGAACTGAACGATCCCAAAATAGAAAACGGGCCATACGACCGACAGCGGCTGCTTGCCTGCCGACAGGAAGTGCACCAGAAACGCCGGCATAACCACGTACACCTGCACGCGATTGAGCGTCGCCACGTCAAGCTTCAGCTTGGGTTGCAACAGCCAGCCCAACGCCACGAGCGTGATGATGGGCAGCGTGACCTTGGTGAGAATATCGACAAACAGCGCCATGGATCCCGCCCCGCAACATCAGCCAGGGCACCGTACCATCAAGCGCACGATGGGTTTCAACGACGTCAGGTGCTTCGAAATAGCGCGGGCTATCGGGCACCGGCGCGACGCCGTGTCTGTTGTGGGCCGGATGCCGCCGGATGCTAGATGCCTAGCAGCGACGCACGCGATGGGGGAATCGCATGTCAGCCCGTTTCATGCCAGGTCCAAACGAGGCATTCGCGCCCGATGCGCAATGCCCAATGGCGAGGGAGACACTCATGGCCACGACTTCGGGGGCAGTTGTCGAAACGCTGCTTGGGAGTTTCGCGCAATCCAAGCGCAACGAGGCACCGTATCGTCACTGGTTTCTGACCAAGTGCCTGCCGCAGGATATCGCTGACGAAATTACAGTGCTGCCGTTCCCTGCACCCGAGCTGGGAGGGATTTCCGGCAAGCGCGAAGTGCACAACGCCACGCGCAAATATTTCGACCGCGAGAACAAAGAAAAACACCCGGCGTGCAACAGTTTCTGTGAGGCGTTTCAGGACCAGCGCGTGACGGGCGCGATCGAGAAAACGTTCGGCACGAAGCTTTCAGGATCCTATCTGCGCGTCGAATATGCGCAGGACATCGACGGCTTCTGGCTCGAGCCGCACACCGATCTCGGTGTCAAGGTGTTCACGATGCTGCTCTATCTGTCGAAGGATGCGAGCCACGCCAATCTGGGCACCGACATCTACGATAAGAGCAAGACTGCCATCGGCAGATCACCCTTCGAACCCAACGGGGCCATGGTTTTCGTCCCGTCGGACATTACATATCATGGCTTCGAAGCGCGCCGGATCGAGGGTGTGCGAAAGTCCGTGATCATCAATTATGTGACCAATGAATGGCGGGCTCGCGAGCAACTTAGTTTCCCCGATCGCCCCATCAGCTGAAATAGCTGAAATTTGAGTTGGCGATGTGCTGCCGTGACTTGCCGCGGCGTCTGCGCTGAGGCAGATTGGTCGGGTATCCAAGCACGGGGAGCATGGGTCATGCGGCTTATTCTTGCGCTTCTGCTTACTGTCGTCACATTGCAGTCCGCGGTCGCCAACGATCAGGAGTTTTGCCGGGCGACCAGTGATTTCGAGCGCTCCGTTGCGGCCTGTACGCGCCTCATCGAAGCGCCGGGCGCCACCAAGGAATGGATCGTATGGGCCGGCTACAATCGCGCGCTGGCCTACGACGCCAAGGGCGATCACGACCGCGCCCTCATGGAATACGACATGGTGCTCAGAAATGAGCCGGGCTACTTGCTGGCCATCAACGGCCGCGGACTGTCGTATTTCAAGAAGCGCGACCTGCCGAATGCCAAGGCCGCATTCGATCAAGTCCTGTCCTTCAATCCGGAATTCGTCGACGCGCACTACAGCCGCGGCATCGTCAACTACGACATGGGCGACAATGACAAGTCCATCGTCGACTACAGCGCGGCCATTGCGCTGAACCCAGCCCATGCCGCCGCCTACAGCCGCCGCGGCATGGCCTACGAGAAGAAGAAGGAATATCCCAAAGCGATCGCCGATTATCGAAAGTCGCTGGCATCGAGCGCCGAAGGCAACATCCACCAGCAGGCCCACGCCTATTCACGGTCGCGGCTGACGGTCCTTGGCGCCAGCATCACGGCACCTGGAAGCGCCACGGATACGACCACGACGACGAGCATTACGCCCAAGGCCGAAGAGCGGGCGGCAACGAAAGCCGCACCGGTCGTGGTCAATCTGGGGCGGCGCGTGGCCTTAGTCATCGGTAACGCCGCTTATAAGCACACGGACCCCTTGAGCAATCCCAGCAACGACGCCCGAGCTGTCGCAACATCGCTGCGCCGCATTGGCTTCCAAGAGGTGATCGACGGCACCGATCTCGACTCTGAAAAGCTCGCCGGAAAGGTGCGCGACTTTTCGCGTGCCCTGAAGGGCGCCGATCTGGCGTTCTTCTACTATGCCGGCCATGGCGTGCAGGTGAATGGTCTCAACTACATGATGCCTGTCGACGCCAAGATGGCCGAGGAGTCCGACGTCTACGCGGAGACAGTGGAGCTCAATGATGTGCTGAAGCACATGGAGCGACAGGCGAAGACGAACATCATCATTCTCGACGCGTGCCGCAACAATCCTCTCCAGCGCAATCTATCGCGCTCGATGGGAACGCGCTCGGCGGCAGCCTCTCAGGGCCTGGCTGAAGTCAGGTCAGGTGTCGGCACGCTGATTGTGTTCGCCACGCAGCCCGGAAATGTCGCTCTTGACGGGGCAGATCAGCACAGCCCGTTCACCGCCGGCCTGCTCAAGCATATCGAGACGCCGAATATCGACATCGCCATCATGCTGCGGCGGGTGCGCGACGACGTCATCGACAACACGAGGGGTCAGCAGGTGCCGTGGGAGCATTCCTCCCTCCGTGGCGCCCCGATCATGCTGAAAGCCGGTCCCTGACGGGGCCGGATTCCAATCGCGGCGGATAGCGAGGCGGCGCGCCGACCTCGCGATCCACGGTCAGTTTTGCATCATCCGATACCGGACCGGGCGGCCGCTCAGGCCTTCCGCCGCCGTGAGAATGGCGTTCACGTCGAGCCCGTAATGACCATAAAGCTCACCGAGCGAGCCGGATTGGCCGAAGTGCTCGACACCCAGTGCGCGGACGCGGTGACCCGCGACGCTTCCCATCCATGACAGCGTTTCGGGATAGGCATCGCACACCGTGATGATGTTGGCGTCTCGCGGCAGGGCCGACAACAGGGCTTCGACGTGGGCGCGTGCGTCCCGATGACCGCGCTCGCGCGCGCGCTGCGCGCCGTGCCATCCGGCCGACAACCTGTCCGCAGACGTCACCGCCAGGACACCGGCGCCGCGGCGATCCTCGGACAGGAGGCCCGCGGCTTCAATCGCTTCCGGCGCGAGCGCTCCCATATAGACGATTGCCAGCTCGGCCGACGGATCGGGCTCGCGCAGCCAATAGCCGCCGTTGATGATGTCGTCCCGCAGCTCTTGCGTCATCGGTCTCTGGTGCTGCTCGATGGGCCGGGTCGAGAGCCTGAGATAAACCGATCCGCCGCTGGCATCGCGATGCCAAGCGTCATCCTTGCCATCCTTGCCTTCGCGCTGCACGTAGTCGAAAGCCCAGCCCATGATCGCCACCAGCTCGTCGACATACGCGGGCTCGAACGAGGCGAGGCCATCCTGCGCCATGCCGATCAGCGGCGTGCTGATGGACTGATGCGCGCCACCTTCCGGTGCCAGCGAAATGCCTGACGGTGTCGCCACCACGATGAAGCGGCTGTCCTGATAACAGGCGTGATTGAGCGCATCGAGCCCACGGCAGATGAACGGATCATAGAGCGTGCCGATCGGGATCAGCCGCTCGCCATAGTGCGCGTGCGACAAACCGGCAGCGGCCAGCAGGAGAAACAAGTTCATCTCGGCAATGCCGAGCTCGATGTGCTGGCCCTTCGGACTCATCTCCCAACGCTGCGGCGACATCAATCCGCGCTGCTTGAAAACATCCTCCTTGCCTTCCATGGAGAACAGGCCGCGCCGATTGACCCACGGGCCGAGGTTGGTCGAAACGGTGACGTCCGCCGACGTCGTGAGGATGCGGTCGGCGAGTGGGCCTCCGGCCCGCGCCAGTTCGTCCAGAAGGCGTCCGAAACCGGCCTGCGTTGCTGCCTTTCCTTTGGTCTCCAGAGCCGGCATGTCCGGGACGGGAATGCGCGGCGCCGAAAGGCGGCGCGTTCCCTTCTGCACGAACGGCACGCGCTTCAGATACGTTTCGACCTGCTGGCTGGGGATGGAAAGCCCGGCGAACCGGTCCCATTCCTCACCCTGATTGATCCCCTGGCTGGCGCGGAATTCGTGCATCTGCGTCTTGTTCATCAGGCCGGCGTGATTGTCCTTGTGCCCCTGAAACGGCAGGCCGAACCCCTTGATCGTGTAGGCGATGAAGCAGACGGGCTGATCTTCCGGCGCGCCGGCGAACGCCTCCAGTATGCTCTCCAGGTCATGCCCGCCGAGGTTGGTCATGAGCCGCGCGAGTTCACCGTCGTCGCGGCGCTCTATCAGCGCAAGCGTCTCGGCATGACCGACCAGCTCCTGCTCCAGCTGACGCCGCCAGCCCTTGGCACCTTCGAACACCAGCGCCGAATAAAGCTGGTTGGGGCACTCGTCGATCCATTGACGCAACCGCTCTCCGCCCGGCTCGCGGAAGGCCGCCTCAAGCAGCTTGCCGTACTTGATGAAGACGACCTTCCAGCCAAGATTGTCGAACAGTCCGGCAACCTTCATGAAGAGCTGATCGGAGACGACGGAGTCGAGGCTCTGACGGTTGTAGTCGACCACCCACCAGCAGTTCTTCAAGCCGTGCTTCCAGTATTCCAGCAGCGCTTCGTGGATGTTGCCTTCATCCATCTCGGCGTCGCCCATGAGGGCAATCAGCCGCCCCTTCGGCCAGTCCCGGGCCCAGCCCTTGGCATGCACGTAGTCCTGCACGAAACTGGCAAAGCCCGTGGTCGCCACACCGAGCCCCACCGAGCCGGTCGAGAAGTCGACGTCATCCTTGTCCTTCGTACGCGACGGATAGGACTGAGCCCCGCCGAACGCGCGGAAGTTCTGCAGCTTGCTGAGCTCCTGATTGCCGAGCAGATACTGGATGGCGTGAAACACCGGGCTGGCATGCGGCTTGACCGCAATCCGGTCCTCGGGCCGCAGGACGTGGAAATAGAGGGCCGTCATGAGCGTCGCGAGCGACGCCGAGGAGGCCTGGTGTCCTCCCACCTTCAGGCCGTCGCCGCGGTCCACCTCATGATTGGCGTGATGGATCATGTACGTGGAGAGCCACAGCACCTTGCGCTCCAGCTCACGCAGCATGGCGAGCGTTGCGGCGGCCTGATCGTGATCTGCGGTCTTCGTAACAGTGTCTTGCACGATCTACCCCTGGCTCCGATTGGCCTTGTCGCGATGGGCGAGAATAACCCGCAAGCTCTGGCGAAGATTTGCGAACTTCGCTAGAAAGATGACAGATATTAGCAATACCAGCTACCAAGGCCGCATCAAGTGCAAAAAGCTGCCCCTGTTGCCCTCGACATCATAGACCGCCGGCTGTTGGCGATCCTGCAGGAGAACGGCCGGCTCACGGCCACGGAACTGGCCGAGCGTGTGGGGCTGACGACGAGCCCGTGCCTGCGGCGGCTGCGCCTGCTCGAGGAAGCCGGCGTCATCCGAGGCTACTCCGCTCTGCTCGACCAGGAGAAGGTCGGTCTGCCGGTCAGCGTCTTCGTATCGATCAAGCTCGAGCGCCAGCAGGAAGGCGCCTTGTCGCGCTTTGAGGCCGCCGTGAAAGACTGCCCCGAGGTGCTCGAATGCTACCTGATGACCGGCCCGCGCGATTATTTCCTGCGCGTCGTCGTGCAGGATCTCGCTGATTACGAGCGTTTTGTGAAGGAGACGCTGACCCGCATCGCCGGCATCGCCAACATCGAGAGCAGCTTTGCGCTCACCCAGGTGAAGCACACGAACGTGCTGCCGGTGGCCAAGGAGCAGCGCATCGTCAGGCGCAACAAGCGCACGCCTTCCCGACCCCGCTGAAGCGTGCGCGCAACGCCTCACGTGGAAGCGCAGTGCTTGCATGTGAGGCGATCGCGTTCTAGTTCCCTGCCGGCCAGTAGTAATTGGCGCCAACGCTGTAGTCCGGCGCAACGGTTCGACGTGCCGTCACGACCTGTGACGCATAAACGCGCTGGCTGTCGTAGACCTTCTTGAAGAAAGGATTCTTGGCTTCTTCCTCCTTGGCCATCGCATCCCACGTCTCGAGGGTCTTTCTCAGGATGTCGTCAGGCGTACGCCCGATCTTCACGCCGTGCTTCTCGGTCATTTCCTTCAATGCCGCGGCATTCAGTTTGTGCAACAGCATTTCGTTGTAGAAAGTCGCTTCCCACGCTGCTGCCTGGATGATCGCCTGCTGATCCGGCGGGAGCTTTTTCCAGACATCACCATTGATCAGAAGCTCGATCGCCGTCGCTGGCTCGTGCGTGGACGGCATGTAGAAATGTTTCCATATGGTATGCAGGCCGAGCTTCATGTCTTCGGCGGGCCCGACCCATTCCGCGCAGTCGATTGCACCACGCTCACCGGCCGGCACGATTTCACCGCCCGGCATATTGACCGTTGCCATGCCGCCGCGGGTGAAGAGCTCCGCCGTCAAGCCTGTCTGCCGGCATTTCCGCCCCTTCAGATCTTCCCAATTTTTCACGGGCGTCCGGAACCAGCCCAGCGCCTGATTGGCCACCGTGCCAAGCGGAAACGGGACGACGTTGCGCTTGAGCTCGCCCTGATACAGCTCGTTATACAGCGCAAGGCCACCGCCATGATGCAGCCAGCCCTGATAGTCGAGGATGTCGAAGCCGAACGGACCTCCGGGCGTCGGCCCAAAGAGCGCGGCGGCCCGTTGCTTGCCGACCCAGTAGGCGGCTGCCGTATGCCCTCCATCGATCACCTGCTTGTGGACGGCGTCGAGCACCTCGAAGGCCGGCACCAATGTGCCCGCGGGGAGCACTTCGATCTCCAGACGCCCACCCGACATGATCTTCACGCGATCAGCCCAGTACTTGAATGTATCGAAGAACGTGCTCGAAGACGGGAAACTCGCCTGAAACCGCAGCTTCACCGGCG
>JBKKCB010000203.1:0-5341 GCA_046713545.1 Hyphomicrobiaceae bacterium
GTTTTGTAGATGCCGACGGCAATCGACGTCCTGCTGATGAATTGCGGCCTGCGGGCCACACTCAAGGCGCCGACGAACTGCGGGCGGTCAGCGGGTCAGGGCACTTCCGGGGACGGATCGGAGCAAAGGTTAGGCACCTCAGCTCCGGAATCGCTTCGCGAACATGGGCAGAAACGTGGGCAAGCTCGATGGCACGTCAAAAAACTTTTATCTTTCAATGGGGCTGGTAGGACCCCCTCTCCGCCAGGAGAGCTCATATTTATTGATTTAATTCATCAATTTACCAGTCGGTCGGCCGCAACCCATACGTTTACCCATTCTTCGACGCCGCTGCCTCGCGCAGAGCGCCGTAGCCGTCCATCAGACGCTATCAAGCAGCAATTGCCTCTGCTTTCCGAAGGAACCGATAATTCGGTACGCTTTTCGGACGGGTTCCCAGCCGCTCATGCGCCAAGGACACAGCGACGTCGCGCAGACCAGCCCGCACCGCTGCCTCGGTCAGCGTCCAATCGATTACGTCGCGTTGCGCTTTGCTGCCGCCCATTTTCCACAGATCGAACCGCGCAGGCAGCAAATGCTCCACGGCTTGAGCGTAGTCACCGTGATGGAACGAGGCTAGGCCCTGCACCGCCGGAAGACCGATATCGCGATAGATGGGCGCTGACTCTGTACCGTCAGCAGCCGTCTTGCGCATGGCGGACAGTCTGCGATCAAACGCAGCGGTTTGTCCCGCTCTTAGCTCCGCCATTGCGGCATGGATGTCGGTAAACACACAATACCGGCCGTCGGCATGTCCCTCCCACTGCTCCGCCAGACGCTTCCAACGGTCACCTGCAACGCATCCAAGCGTCTCCAGCCGCCACAGCAGAGCTGGGGCATTGGGCAGGCTCACGCCGACGGGCTTCTGCGTTGCGAGCATGGGTCCGTCATATATGTCCATGGCGGCGTCGTACTGACCCAACTCGACGTGAAACAGCGCCTTGTGCCACCAGATATGAGCCTGACCGACGTGCTCTTTCGTGGACCACAGCGGTTCTCGCGCCGCCATCCATTTGAGACCATCTTCCGGTCGCCCTGTCATTTCCATCACGTGCGAGACGGCATGATGTGGCCAATAGCTGACGGGCTCCAACTCCGCGGCAGCACGTGACATCTCCTCGGCTCGTGCGTAGTCACCTGCTTCCTCGAGTCCGAAGCCATGGAAGGACAGAAGTATTCCGTAACTCGGTTGAGTCTTGGACCAGAGGGGTAGAGCCCGCGCGGACCGATCGCCGACCCAGGGAAACCGTCCGAGAAACGCATCCAGAAGCATTGCCGCGAAATGGGCCAGGAGGTCCTGCGGATAGCACATAAGATGGCGGTCCAGAATTGCGACCCCGGCCGCACGGTGTCCCTCGACAGCGTGCTTCAAGGCGGCAAGGTGAGTCCGCTCGCGTCCATTTAGAGGCACAGCGCGTGCGGTATCAATAATGGGGCGAGCCATGGCGGCCATGATCGGGTCATTGGCCAGCACGAGTACCCACGCTTTGCCCAGATGAGCCATTGCAAAATCCGGGGCGGACTGACGGGCAGCGTCGAATAGAGCGATCGTGTCGCCGTAGCCCAGAGTAAAGGCGCGAACGGCCTGATCAAAATGACCGACCGCATCGGTTGTCGCGCCGGATAGAGAGTGTCCCTGCGCGTCCCGCATCATGACTCGCACCTTGGCAGGCGTGTCGCAAAATATCAGTTATCCTAGCAATAAGTCTTCAGGGGTCAAGGATCGCAGAGGACGTCTTCATGGAAGAAGGATCGCTGTGCGCCGGGAGTTTGAACGTACACCTTCCCGGGCCGCGGTAGCTGCAATGGAGGATCTGGCCGTCACGAACCATCGGCGTCGGAAGGCAACGGCCGCCCGTTTCTCCATCAGCGGCGTTGCTCAATTTTAGAGGCCCTTGGGGATGCCATTGGTATACTGGTCGGAGCGCTGCGCGCCTGCTGCGGCAGCCCAGGAGAAACGCGCATGGCCCCGAAGCCGCAACCTTTCAAACTGCACGTTCCCGACGGGGACATCAGCGATCTCCACGCGCGCCTGGCAAGAACCCGTTTTCCTGATCAGGCGCCTGACGCCCCTTGGGCGTATGGCGCTGACCTCGCTTATCTCCGCACCCTCATTGAGCATTGGCGCACCAAATTCGACTGGCGAATCCACGAAGCGCGTCTCAACGCATTCCCGCAGTTCAAGGTGCCTCTCCACGGAATCGACCTGCATTACCTCGACGTCCCCGGCAAAGGCCCCGATCCCAAACCGCTATTGCTGATGCACGGCTGGCCGGGTTCGGTGTTCGAGTTTCTGGATATCATCCCCATGCTGACCGACCCGGCGCGGTTCGGCGGCAACGCGGAGGACGCGTTCTCGGTCATCGCGCCCTCTCTTCCGGGCTATGGCCTGTCCTTCCAGCCCAGCCAAAAGCGGTTCAACATCGCCCAGATGGCCGACTGTTTCGCTGACCTGATGGTGAACGTGCTGGGTCACGAGAAATTCGCTGCACAAGGCGGCGACTGGGGTGCCTTCACGTGCTCGGCTCTCGGCGTTCGGCATGCAGACAGACTCGCCGGCATCCACCTGAACATGCTGTCGGTTCGCCCTGACCAGCCATTGCCAAATCCGACCGCCGAAGAAAAGCAGTACGCCGAGGAAATCAGGCTCTGGGCGAAGGAAGAAACCGGCTACATCATGATCCAAGGCACCCGCCCACAGACCCTTGCCTATGGCCTCACGGACTCTCCAGCTGGGCTTGCCGCCTGGATCGCGGAAAAATTCCATGTCTGGACGGATCATGCAGGCGATTTTGAAACCGTCATCGACCGCGACCATCTGCTGGCCAATATATCGCTCTATTGGTTCACGGGCGCCATCGGCTCCTCCTTTTGGCCCTACTATGACCGTTTACACGGCCCGTGGCCGATCCCCGAGGGCAGCACCGTCGATGTGCCCACGGGTTACGCCGCTTTCCCTAGAGAGATTCGCCGGCCGCCGCGTTCTGTCGCCGAGAGGAGTTATACCGATATTCGCCAATGGACTGTCATGCCGAAGGGCGGCCACTTTGCCGCTTTGGAGCAGCCAGAAGCCCTGGCGGCGGACGTGCGGAATTTCTTCCGGCCGCTGCGTGAGTCCTTCTGACAAAAAGGTCCAAAGACAGAAAATGCGGCGTGCTGCTGCGATGTTCGAGGCCGCCATCTGTGCCGCGAGCTGGGCCTCAATGGCATCAGCTTTCCGGGCTGGTCATCCGACGGTGAGACCCAGCGTGACCTAGGTATTTATGAGACGCCTAAACTGCTTCCTGATGAGAGAAGGCACCGCGCCGCGGACAGCATGGTAAGTCGGTTTGAATGGCATTTTTACCGGCGTGCCGCCGCGTTCCGACGATCTGCGCATGGCTTCCAAGATCTCCATGTCCTGTAGTGCATCCGCCGCTGAATATGCGGGAGATCCCTCGAAATGAACAGCGAGTCTCATGTTCCTGAGCAGCGTCGCAACTGCGATTTGCTCGTCATTGAACTCGCGTGCAGCAAACGGGTTCTTCCAGCGCACCGGACCAAGCGGGGTTTCAACAACCAGCGAAGTCAATCGCCCCTCAAACAGCTCCCTGCGAATCTTTTCCTCGCCAACGCCACCCTTGGGGTGTTGAAAGATGACCGCATCATCGATGATCGAGCCTGACGTGCCATAGACCCGTAAACTTCGTGGCGCGCGCAAAGGTGCATCAGTGTCGCCTTTCGGCGCCGGAATTTCGCGCCCAATGCCTCATCGCGGAGTATCATGGGGCGTAAACCAATCTTGAGAAAAGTGTTGCACTGGAAAAGACCAAAGAGGGGATAGCCTGTGACGACGACGACTGTCGATCCGATCGACTTCGAGCTCTTCAAGAATGCCGTGTTCTCGATTGCCGACGAAATGGCATTGACGGTCTTCCGCACGACCTACTCTGCCGTGCTCAAGGACAACATGGACTACTCGACGGGGTTCGCCGACGGTGACGGGCGGCTTGCCGCGCAGGGGCTGACCCTGCCGGGCCATCTCGGCTCCACGCCGACCGCGCTCGAGGCCATCATGCGCCATTTCCACGACGACATGGCGCCGGGCGACGTCTTCATCATGAACGACCCGTTCGACGGCGGCATGCATCTCCCCGACATCTTCGTGTTCAAGCCGCTTTATCACAACGGCGAGCGCTTGGCGTTCGCATGCACTGTCTGCCACCACACCGATGTCGGCGGCCGCGTGGCCGGCTCGAACGCCTCCGATTCGACGGAGATCTATGCCGAGGGCTTGCGCATTGCGCCGATGAAGCTCTACGAGGCGGGCCGCCTCAACAAGACCATCATGACCTTCATCGAAAAAAATGTGCGCGTGCCGGTCATGGTGTTCGGCGACCTGCGGGCGCAGCTTGCCGCGTGCCACATCGCCGAGCAGCAGTTCGCCGAGGTGGTGGCCAAATGGGGCCCCGATGCGACGCAGCGGATGCTGCAGGAGACGATCGACTACGCCGAGCGCCTGACCAGGGCAGCGCTGCGTGAGCTTCCTGACGGCGAGTGGAGCTTCGAGGACTGGATCGACAATGATGGCGTCGACTACGGCAAGCCAATCCGGCTGTTCGTCACCCTGCGCAAGACCGGCGACAAAATGCTCGTCGACTGGACCGGCACCAATCCCCAGGTGCGCGGCGCCATCAACAACACGCTCTCCTACACCAAGTCCGCGTCCTACTGTGCCGTGCGCTCGGTGCTGCCGCCGAATATCCCGAACAACGAGGGCGTGTTCCGCGCCATCGAGGTGATCTGTCCGCCCGGAACCGTCGGCAACGGCGTGCTTCCGGCCGCATGTGCCGCCCGCGGTCTCACGGGCTTTCGCATGGTGGATTGCATGTTCGGTGCGCTCGCGATGATGCTGCCCGACAAGGTCAAGGCGGCCGGCGACGGCGGCAACACGGGTATTTCGGTGGGCGGCTATTTTGCAGATCGCAGCCCCTTCGTTTATGTCGACTTCACCTGCGGCGCATGGGGGGCGCGTCCCTGGGCTGATGGTCTCGACGGCAATTCCCACATGTTCGCCAACATGGCGCTGCCCTCCGTCGAGGTGACGGAGGCCGAGCAGCCGATCTCCGTGCTCGCGTTCGAATTCGTGCCCGACAAGGCGGGGGCCGGAAAGTGGCGGGGCGGCGTGCCCTACATGCGCGACTACCGGTTGAATACCGAGGAGGCGACGCTGCAGGTTCGTTCCGACCGGCGGGATTTCCGGCCGTTCGGGCTCTATGGCGGAAGCCCCGGCGTGGCTTCGGAGAACTACCTCAATCCCGCC
>JBKKCB010000204.1:0-9916 GCA_046713545.1 Hyphomicrobiaceae bacterium
ACGACCTGACCCGGCTGATGGTCGGCTCCGAGGGCACCTTGGGCGTGATTACCGAATTGACGGTCCGCCTGTATGGCATTCCAGAAGTTACGTTGGCTGCCGTTTGCCCCTTCCAATCGATCGAAGGCGCCTGCAATGCGGTGATCCAGGCCATCCAGCTGGGCTTGGGTCTCGCGCGCATGGAACTGCTCGACGAGATGCAGGTCCGCGCCATCAACGTGCATTCCAAGCTCGGTCTCGAAGAACAGCCGATGCTTTTCCTGGAGTTCCACGGCACCGAGGTGGGCGCGCGAGACCAGGTGAAGCTATTCGAGGAGATCGCGCGCAGCGAAGGCGCCATCCGCTTCGATTGGGCCGAAAAGGAAGAAGACCGGCGCCGGCTTTGGAAAGCCCGGCACGACGCCTACTGGGCCGTAAAGACGGCATGGCCGGGCCGCACTGGCATCGCAACGGACGTTTGCGTGCCGATCTCACGGCTTGCCGAGTGTGTCCTGGAGACACAGGCGGACATTCGTCGCTCGGGGATCATTGCTCCCATCGTGGGCCATGTGGGCGATGGCAATTTCCACTCGTCTCCCATGGTCGATCCCAACAATCCTCAAGAGATCGAGGCGGTCAAAGCATTTCTGGAACGTCTCGCCGCACGGGCGCTGGCCATGGAAGGCACGTGCACTGGGGAGCACGGAGTAGGTCAGGGCAAGCAGAAGTATCTCGAAGCCGAGCACGGAACCGGCGTGGCGGTCATGCGCGCGATCAAAACGGCGCTCGACCCATTGAATATTATGAACCCGGGAAAGATGCTCCCGGAGGCGTAACCGCGCCGGCACGATTTAACATCTTTTAATATTGATTGCGGACGAATCATGCGTCCGGGTTTAGCGATTTTTTAGGGCTTGCTGCCAAACTGGGTTAAATCCCGATAGGCATAAGGGTGCCGTGCCGGGCTCGCCAAAGTTTGAAGCGTCGCAGGCCCGAGATTCATTATGCAGATGCCGTCAAGGCTCGGAATTCTCTTCAATGGCGCGGCGCTGCTCATCGTCGCGGCCTCTACTGTCGCCGTCTTTCGCTCGACTTTCTTGCCCGATGAGATGGCCGCATGCGGCACGCGCTACGAGCACGCAACACAACTCTCGTTGGAGAGGTCACGCGGCGAGTTGCTGACCTCAGCCGACCTGCAGGCCAGGTCTGGCGGGGCCGACTGGGGGCTTCTCGAGAACGCTCGAATTATTGAAACTCGCAACGGACCCGCGAAGCAGGCCATCGAAGTTCGTTTCATGCGAACGAATACCAACGCGCCGGCCGCTGAAAGCAAGATGGGCATGGGATTCACCTGGACGCCCAGAAACGCCGGGAAGGCTGCCGCAGCGTGCCTCACCTATTCCGTCTTCATGTCCAAGGACTTCGACTTCGCAAAGGGTGGCCGCCTCCCCGGCTTTGTCGCAGCCACGCCGGATCAGGACGCGACTGCAGCGCCGGTCTCGAGCCGCGTCGCATGGCGCGACTCGGGCGCGCTTGAACTGCGCGTGCAGATGGCCGACTGGCCGGAGCCCCGCCGGCTGACGGGAGACAAGACGTACACCCTTCCACGCGGTCAATGGGTGTCGCTCGAGCAGGAAATCGTGCTCAACTCTCCGGGCGCAAAAGACGGCCTCCTGCGCGTATGGGCGGACGGGACAATGATATTCGAGAAAAAGAATCTCGCCCTCCGCGAGAAGCCGGACACCCAGGTCTCGGGCGTACTTGCCGAAGCCACCTTGTCCACCGTGGCAGGGGTCTCGGCTCCCAAAGATCAAAAGATGTTGCTCTCGCCGCCGGAACTGCGCTGGTAATAGCAGCCGGCCAGCCAGGTGCCTCCACCCAACGCGAAAATTTGCATCTCGCCTTACCGCAGGTTTTCACTAGACTTGGCGGCGACGCGCGGATCGCATTCCGTCGTTGCCGGGAGAAACGCTGCTCAATGGACTTCACCGTTCCGCAAGCCACAGCCGACCTGCGCGACCAGGTGGCGGCATTCGTCCGCGATAAAATCATTCCTTTCGAGGGTGACACGCGGTGGGGACATCACGGCATCCCCGAGGATCTGCGCCGGGAGTTGAATGACACCGCCAAGGCCGCAGGTTTGCTCGGCATCAACAGCCCCGAAGACTTCGGCGGCAAGGGATTTTCGCATCTCGAACAAGCCGTCATCTTCGAAGCTGCCGGCTACTCCATCCTCGGACCCATCGCGCTGCATTTTCATGCTCCTGACGAGGGCAATATCCACCTTCTGGACGTGGTCGCCACGCCTGCCCAGCGCGAAAAATATCTCAAGCGCCTGGCGACCGGCGAGGTTCGCTCCTGCTTTGCCATGACCGAGCCCGACGGGGGAGCCGGTGCCGATCCAGCCATGCTGAAGGTGCGCGCTGAACCTGACGGCAATGGTTTCGTCATCAACGGCCGGAAATGGCTGATTACAGGTGCCGAAGGCGCCGCTTTCGCCATCATCATGGCGCGCACAGGTGACGGGCCGGCCGACGCCACGATGTTCCTCACTGAGCTTCCCAATCCGGCCTTCAAGATTAATCGGGTATTGGGCGCCATGGACTCGAGCTTCATGGGTGGTCACGCGGTCATCGACATCGAAAACCTGCGTGTATCGGGTGACGACGTCCTGGGCGAAGTCGGACAAGGCTTTCGCTATGCGCAGGTGCGCCTGGCTCCGGCCCGCCTGACGCACTGCATGCGCTGGCTTGGCTCGGCCATCCGTGCCCACGACATCGCCACGGAGTATGCGCGCAAGCGCCAGTCGTTCGGCAAACCTCTGGGCGAGCACCAGGGCGTCAGTTTCATGCTCGCCGACAATGCCATCGACATTCACATGTGCCGGCTGACCATCTGGCACACGGCGTGGCTGCTCGATCAGGGACAACGCGCGTCGAGCGAAAGCTCCATGGCCAAGGTGTTCTGCTCCGAGGCCATTTTCCGCGTTGTCGACAGGTCATTACAGATCCTCGGCGGCCTCGGCATTACGTCCGATACGGTGGTGGAGCGCATCTTTCGAGATGTTCGCGCCTTTCGCATCTACGACGGCCCATCGGAGGTTCACCGCCACGCGCTCGGCCGGCGCATCGTGGCTGGCGAGAGAAAAGCCTCGACCAAGTCGCACTGACGGAGATGACATTGAGGGACGCGCATCTCTTCGGCGTGGCGCGGCACAAGCCCTACAGCGATCTCGTCCGGGAGTTCCGCTGGGACATCCCCGAGGCATTCAACTTCGGCGTCGATGTCGTCGATGCCTGGGCGGTGGAACGCGACGGGCTGGCGATTGTGTGGGAGAACGCTGCCGGCGACCAAGCGAGCTATCGCTTTTCCGACGTGGCCCGCCTGTCCAATCAACTCGCACACACACTACGGCGCCTGGGCGTGCGCAAGGGCGATCGCGTCGCCGTCATGCTGCCGCGCATCCCGGAATGGCAGATTGCCATGATCGCCTGCCTCAAGCTGGGCGCGGTCGTCATTCCCTGCATCGAAATGCTGACACAGAGGGATATCGAATACCGGGTTCGCAACTCCGAGGCGAAGGTCGCCATCTGCCGGGCCGAGCAAGCCCAGAAGTTCGCCACCGTCGTCGATGCCGTACGCGTGCGAATCGCGATCGGCAGTGTGCCCGGCTGGCTCGATTGGCGGGAGGCCATTGTCGCAGGGGCTGATAGTTTCGCCCCCGAGCGGGTGGCGGCGGAAGATCCCGCCATCATGTACTACACGTCGGGCTCCACCGGTCATCCGAAAGGCGTGCTGCATGCCTCGCGCGGGCTTTACGCCTGGCGCATCGCCGCCTTCTACTGGCTCGACCTGACACCTGAAGACCGCATCTGGTGCACCGCCGATACGGGCTGGAGCAAGGCCGGCACCAGCGTTATCTGGGGTCCGTGGAGCTGCGGCGCGTGCGCCTTCATGTACGACGGCCCCTATGTTCCCTCAGAACGCGTGCGCCTGCTGGCGAAGCATCGGGTCACCGTCTTCTGTGCCTCCGGCACCGAGCTCAATCGCCTCGCCAGCGAGGATTTCACGAACCTCGACATATCTGCCCTCCGGCGCACCATTTCGGCCGGCGAAGCCGTCAGCCCCATCATCGCCGAGCGGTGGGAAAAGGCATCCGGCTGCAAGGTGTCTGAGGCCTACGGGCAGACGGAAGCCCTGATGATGGTCCTGAACTATCCCTCCGAGCCGCTGCGCTACGGCTCCATGGGCCGTCCGCAGCCGGGCCTCGACATCGCCATCGTAGACGATGACGGACACCGCGTCGCCGATGGCGAGGAAGGCCACGTCGCGCTGAGGGCCCCGAGCCCGCAACTGATGCTGGAATACTGGAAAGATCCCAAACGCACCGCAGCGTGCTACGTCGATGGACCCGATGGCACATGGTACCTCTCGGGCGATCGTGGCACGCGCGATGCCGAAGGCTGGTATTGGTATGCGGGCCGGTCCGATGATGTCATCAACTCTGCCGGATATCGCATCGGCCCGCTCGAGGTCGAGAACGCGATCATGGAGCACCCGTCCGTGCAGGAGTGCGCCGTGGTCGCCAGCCCCGATCCCGATCGCGGCGAAATCGTGAAGGCTTTCGTGGTGCTCAAGGACGGCGTCGCTCCATCGCCCGCGCTCACCAAGGCGCTGCAGGACCACGTGAAGGCCATCACTGCCCCCTACAAGTATCCACGCGCGATCGAGTACGTTCCGGAGCTACCGAAAACCGTGACCGGAAAGATTCGCCGCCGCTCGCTACGCGACATGGAGTTCGAGCACGCAAAGTCGCGAATTCCCTAGAGCAGAGCCACTGGAGAGTTGTCTGGGTCCCCGCCCATTTCCGCTCGTGCGAGCACGCGCGCGGCGGGGATGACGCTGCGGAGAAACGATACGGCTCACACCAGCCAATTCAAGTTGCGCTACTCTGGCCGAGAGGAGGCGCGGCATACACGCACCGTACGTTGGCCGCAGGCCCATCCTCCCCCTCGGCGTCATTCCCGCGAAGGCGGGGACCTAGCCAGCCATCGGCGCGCTCCGCCGCAGACGCCAAGAGCGCTGACTAGCCCCGGTCACGTATCGCCGCTAACCCTTCCGCAACGCCACCAAACACAGCAGTTCGAACAGCATTTGCGCTCCAATTTGCGCCGTCGTCGTGTTGGCGTCGTATTGCGGCGCCACTTCCACCACGTCGCCACCGACGATATCGATGCCCTTCAAGCCGCGCAGAATGCCCAACGCCTCGCGCGGCGTAAAGCCGCCGACTTCCGGCGTTCCGGTTCCCGGTGCAAACGCGGGATCTAAGCTGTCGATGTCGAAGCTGACATAGACAAGGCCATTACCCACCACGGCACGGGCTTTGGCGACGACGGCATCAATACCCATCGCCTCAACGTCCTCCGCGTGCAGCACCGTCATGCCGCTCTCGTAGGAGAACTCCCACAGGTATTCGGCGCCCCCGCGAATGCCGATCTGGATGGTACGCTCAGGATCGAGCACACCGTCGAGCACGGCCTGCCGGAACGGCGCCCCATGGTGAAACTTAGCGCCCTCGTATTCACCCGACGTGTCGCAGTGCGCATCGATATGCACCATGCCGACCGGCCGCGACGCTCCAAGTCCCTTCAAGATCGGATATCCGATGGAGTGGTCACCACCCACCGACAGCGGAATGACGCCCGCCTTGGCGATCCGCGCATAGAACGCCTCGATGTCCGCATGGCAGTCGGCCAGGCTGAAGCGGCTTCTCATAGGCACATCACCGATGTCGGCCACCTTGAGCTGCCCCATCGGCGCCACCCGCAGCACGTGCTCGTAAGGGCCGATGCGTTCGACCCCGCGCACCGCCCTGGGCCCGAGCCGCGCCCCGGCCCGATTGGTCACGCCCAAATCCATCGGCACGCCCACCAGCACCACGTCGAGCCCGCCGAAATCCGCCAGGCCCGCCGCTTCAGGCCGAAACGGCGCGCCCAGTAGTGTCGCCGGGTCCGCGAATGGCCATTTGCGCTGATCGGGCGATGTGAACACGGCCTGCGCCACCGCCCTGAATGCGGGATCGTGAATGTCGCCGCCCTTGGCGTCCGCGTATTTGCGCCGCAGCGCCTCGAGTTTTTTTGGGTCCACCGGCCTTCTCCGTCTACCCTGAGCGCGGCGTGTTCACGCTTCCCGCGAGCCTCTACCTTGTCTAATCTTGGCACTCGCGGCCGCGACTTGTGAATCCACTATTCTGGGGAGTGTTGACGTGAGGGACCTCAAAGGCAAGGTCGCCTGGGTGACAGGCGCGGGCACGGGCATCGGCGAGGCGGCCGCTCTTGCCCTCGCCGCGGAAGGCGCGAAGACCATTCTCACCGGCCGGCGCAAGGAACCCCTCAACGCCGTCGCGGAACGCATCAAGGCCAACGGCGGATCGGCAGAAGTACGCGCCGGCGACCTCACCAAATCCGACACCGTTGCCAAGATCGTTGCCACCATTGAGGCAGACCACGGTCGCCTCGACATTCTGGTCAACAACGCCGGCGTCAACATTCCCGACCGGAATTGGCAACGCCTGAAGCCCGAGGGCATCGACGCGCTGATCGCCGGCAACCTGTCGAGCGCCTTCTATGTGGCCCGCGCCGTTCTTCCCATCATGCGCAAGCAGAAGGATGGCGTCCTGATCCACACCGCCTCCTGGGCCGGCCGCTACGTCGGCCCCGTCCCCGGCCCGACCTACATCGCCGCCAAGCACGGCGTCGTTGCCATGAGCCATTCCATTAATCTGGAGGAGTGCGTCAACGGCATCCGCTCGTGCGTCCTCTGCCCCGGCGAGGTGGCGACCCCCATCATGACTTTCCGCGACCCGCCCGAGCCACCCGAGGCCCTCGCGCGCATGGTACAGCCGGAAGACATGGGCAATCTCGTCGTGTTCGTCGCCAGGCAGCCGCCGCATGTCTGCCTCAACGAGATCGTTGTCAGCCCGACCCACAATCGCGGCTACATCGGCATGGTGCGCGCACGCCAGCAGATGAACGCCAAGCCAGGAGCCTGAGGCATGATCACGATCAAGGCCAAGGCGCTCGAGGAACTGGTGCGCGACATCTTCCGCAAGGCCGGATGCTCGGCCGCCGAAGCCGAGCGCATGGGCAAATATCTCGTCATCGCCAACCTCACCGGCCACGACAGCCACGGCGTGCAGCGAGTCCCGCGCTACCTGCAATGGCTGGCGGAAGGGGATTTCGTCGCCGATCGCACCGTCAAGGTCATCACCGACACCCCAGTTCTCGCCGTGCTCGACGGGCAGTTCGGTTTCGGCCAGACGGTCGCCCCTCAAGCGGTCGCTATCGGCATCGGCAAGTGCAAGGAGATGGGTCTCGCTGTTGTGGCGCTGCGCAACTCCGGTCACGTCGGCCGCGTTGGCGACTGGGCCGAGATGGCCGCGGCCGAAGGCCTGATCTCGATCCACTACGTCAATGCGGCTTCCAGCGTGCTCGTCGCGCCCTTCGGCGGCGTCGATCGCCGCTTCTCGACGGCACCCTATTGCGTCGGCATCCCGCGGAAAGGACAGAATCCGCTCGTCCTCGACTTCGCCACATCAATCGTTGCCGAAGGCAAGGTTTTGAACGCGAGCTTTGGTGGCAAGAAGATACCGGCGGACGCACTCATCGACCCGGACGGACAGACCAGCGGCGATCCACACGTGCTGTACGGCGACTACACGCCCAGCGGCCCTCGGAGTTATCGCCAGGGCAAAGGTGCCATCCGCGCCTTCGGCGAGCATAAAGGCTCGGGGCTGGCGCTGATGTGCGAAATCCTCGGCGGCTCCTTGACCGGGACCGGCGCCGCGCAGGAGAACCGCAAGTGGGCCAACGGCATGCTGTCGTTCTACCTCGACCCCGCGCGGATCGATCCCGAAGGCTTCTTCCCCGCCGACGTCACGCGCTATGTCGCCTACGTCAAGAGCGCCCGCCCGGCCGCCGCCGGCGGCGAAGTGCTGGTGCCGGGCGAGCCCGAGGAACGCATGCGGGCGCAGCGGCTGAAGGAGGGCGTGCCGCTGCCCGAGGATACCTGGAACGCCATCAGCGCCGCCGCTCAGAAAATCGGATTGGATGCCGCGCGCATCGAACAGACTCTGGCCTGATCACAACAACAAGCCCACACATCGCGAGGACACGCCCGTGCACAGCAACGACCTGCTCGAAACGCTCAAGAGCTTCGATACCCCCACCATCTGCAACGCCCTCGAGATCGTCGCTCCCGAGCGCCGCCTCACCGGCTTCACGACCAAGCATCTGGAATGCCCCTTCCCTGATCTGCCGCCCATCGTCGGCTACGCCCGCACGGCCACGATCCGCACCACCCACGCCTCCGAGCTCAACAGCAAGGACGCTCGCAAACAGCGCGTCGCCTACTACGAGTACGTCGCCTCCAAGCCCGGCCCCACCATCACCGTCATCCAGGACCTCGACGGCGCCGACGTCGGCTTCGGCGCCTTCTGGGGCGAGGTTCAGAGTGCCGTTCACAAGGGCCTCGGCTGCCTCGGTGTCGTCACCGACGGCTGCATCCGCGACATTCCGCAATGGGCGCCGGGCTTCCAGGCTCTCGCCGGCTCGATCGCGCCGAGCCACGCACATGTGCACCTTGCCGACTTCGGCAAGGAGATCCGTGTGGCGGGTATGCTGGTGCGCTCAGGCGATCTCGTCCATGCCGATCGGCATGGCGCCGTCGTCATCCCGCATGATGCCGCGGCCAAGATCCAGGCCGCCTGCGACCTGCTCACACGCAAGGAAGCCGTGATCCTCGACATCGCTCGCAAGCCGGGCTTCAACGTCGAGCAACTCGCCGCCGCCCTGCAAAAGATGGACGAAATCCACTGACCCCACTAGCGTGCATTGCTATCAGCCGGACACTTCTTCACCTCTCCCATAGGGAGAGGTCGGAACGCTTTAGCGGTCCGGGTGAGGGGTTAGAGCGTGAGTTGGTAGGCTGTAACCCCTCACCCCAACCCTCTCCCTATGGGAGAGGGAGTTTTGCCCCATCCGTCGGTCGGTGCGTGCTCTCGCGAAGACATGAGGAACGAATAGAATGTCTGGAAATACTTTGGATGCCGATGTCATCGTTGTCGGCGCCGGCAATGCCGCCGCGTCGGCCGCGCTGGCGGCGCGAGATGCGGGCGCGCGCGTCATCATGCTCGAAGCTGCGACCATCGAAGAGCGCGGCGGCAACTCGGCCTACACCGCCGGCGCCACGCGGCTCGTCTATAACGGCGCCGAGGATGTGACGTCGCTGGTCGATCTTTCGGAAGCCGAGCTCGCCAACATGGACTTCGGCACCTACACGGCCGAGCAGTACTTCGACGATATGTACCGCATGACGCGCTATCGCACCGACCCCGAGCTGTGCGACATCCTGGTGCACAACAGCCTCTCGACGTGGCAATGGCTCAGGAAGCAGGGCGTGAAGTTCCAGACCTCGCAGGGCCGGCAGGCCTTCAAGGTCGACGGCAAGTTCAAGTTCTGGGGCGGCCTGTGCATCGAGATCTGGGGCGGCGGCCCGGGCCTCGTCGATATGGAGCACGACATCTGCAAGAAGAAGGACGTCGACATCCGCTACGAGACGGCGGGCGTCTCGCTGCTCACGGACGACACCGGACGCGTCACCGGCGTGAAGGTGCGCCACAAGGGCCGCACGACCGAGCTCACGGCAGGCTCCGTGGTGCTCGCCTGCGGCGGCTTTGAATCGAACGCCGAGATGCGCGCACGCTACATGGGTCCCGGCTGGGAGCTCGCGAA
Source organism: Hyphomicrobiaceae bacterium (assembly GCA_046713545.1). Lineage (GTDB taxonomy): Bacteria > Pseudomonadota > Alphaproteobacteria > Rhizobiales > Hyphomicrobiaceae > CADEFX01. The sequence continues at coordinate 9,771 of JBKKCB010000204.1, forward strand.
GGTGCGCGGCACCCGTTACAACACCGGGAGCGGCATCAAGATGGCGCTCGACATCGGCGCCATGCCTTGGGGCCACTGGTCGAGCGGTCACGCCGTCGGCTGGGACTACAACGCACCGCCCTTCGGCGATCTCTCCGTCGGCGACA